>NZ_JBEXHU010000011.1:0-292807 GCF_040608175.1 Micromonospora sp. NPDC005206 | reverse complement strand
CCCGGAAGCTAAGCCCTCCAGCGCCGATGGTACTGCACTCGTGAGGGTGTGGGAGAGTAGGACGCCGCCGGACAAACATTGGTCAGGGCCACCCCTTCAAGGGGTGGCCCTGACGCATTTCCATACCCCGAAAGACCTCAGCCGGCGTGGGACGCCGGCTCAGGTTTCAGCCCCGGGTCTGCATGCCGGCGCGCAGGTTGCGGAGCAGGCCGCCGGCGTCGGTGACCGACCGCCCCGGGAACATCGCCATCACCACGCTGCCGTGGTCCGCCCAGCCACACACCGCGAAGTCACCGCCCTCGCCGCTGGTGTTGCCGCACTTCATCACGCCGCCGAGCTCGCCCGCGGACACCTCGCGCAGGCCGGTCACCCTGCCGGTTTCGTCGGACATCAGGCCGAAGAGACTGTCCAGGTCCCGCTCCGGCTGCCAGAGCAGGGTGGTGCCCCCGAAGATGAGCACCGACCGCTTGTCGTCGGCCTGATCGCGGTAGACCGTGCCGAAACTGCGGTCCAGCTCGATGTTCGCGGCCAGGCCGCTGCGCAGGTAGTCCGCCGTGCTCTTCGCGCGTTCGCTGTCGTCCCGGGTCAGGCCCGCCGCCCGGTCCGGCGAGGTCAGCCGGGTGTCCTTCTGCTGAACCACCCGCCAGCCGCCGGCGCCCAGCACACCCGCACCGGCCAGGCCGACGACCAGCGCGACCGCCCAGCCGACGCGGCGCCGCCGGGACCACCCGCCACGCCGCTCGTCGGGGTCACCCCCCGGATCGCGGGTGCTCAGCTGGATCGGCTCCTCGGTCAGCTCCACCGGCTCGCGACCGTCGTCGAGCGGGCGCTCAGTGAGATGTGCGTCGGACATAGCCGACACCGTACGCGAATGGCAGGTGGCGCACGTCAGGTCCGCGGAAGCCCTCCGTAGACTTTCACGGGTGACCGACAGACTCGATGCCCGACGCCCCGACGCCCCCACCCTGGCCGGCCAGTACCAGCCCGCCGAGGTAGAGCAGCGACGGTACGAGCAGTGGGTAGCCGCCGGGCACTTCCGGGCCTCCGCCGACAGCGACAAGCCTCCGTTCACCATCGTCATCCCGCCGCCGAACGTCACCGGCTCCCTGCACATGGGCCACGCGTTCGAGCACACGCTGATGGACGCGTTGACCCGGCGTAAGCGGATGCAGGGCTTCGAGGCGCTCTGGCTGCCCGGCATGGACCACGCCGGCATCGCCACCCAGAACCTGGTCGAGCGTCAGCTCGCCGGCGAAGGCCTCTCCCGGCACGACCTCGGGCGGGAGAAGTTCGTCGAGCGGGTCTGGCAGTGGAAGGCCGAATCCGGCGGGGCGATCCTCGGCCAGATGCGACGCCTCGGCGACTCGGTCGACTGGGACCGTGAGCGCTTCACCATGGACGCGGGCCTGACCCGCGCCGTCCAGACGATCTTCAAGAAGCTCTTCGACGAGGGCCTGATCTACCGGGCCAACCGGATCATCAACTGGTGCCCACGCTGCCTGACCGCGCTCTCCGACATCGAGGTCGAGCACACCGACGACGATGGTGAGCTGATCTCCATCCGGTACAGCGACGAGGTCGTGGTCGCCACCACCCGCGCCGAGACGATGCTGGGTGACACCGCCGTCGCGGTGCACCCGGATGACGAGCGCTACCAGCACCTCATCGGCACCGAGGTCGAGCTGCCGCTGACCGGGCGCCGCATCCCGATCGTCGCCGACGCGCACGTCGACCCGTCGTTCGGCACCGGCATGGTGAAGGTGACCCCGGGGCACGACCCGAACGACTTCGAGATCGGCCAGCGCCACGACCTGCCCGCGCTGACCGTGATGGACGAGCGCGGCGTGATCACCGTGCCCGGCCCGTTCGAGGGGCTGGACCGCTTCGAGGCACGTCCCGCGATCGTGGCCGCGCTGCGCGAGCAGGGCCGGATCGTGTCCGAGAAGCGGCCGTACGTGCACGCGGTCGGGCACTGCTCACGGTGCAAGACGACCGTCGAGCCGCGGCTGTCGTTGCAGTGGTTCGTCAACACCGCGCCCCTGGCCCAGGCCGCCGGCGACGCGGTCCGCGACGGCCGGGTCCGCATCGAGCCGGCCGAGCTGGCGAAGCGCTACTTCGCGTGGGTCGACAACATGCACGACTGGTGCATCTCCCGGCAGCTGTGGTGGGGGCACCGGATTCCGGTCTGGTATGGCCCGCAGGGCGAGATCGTCTGCGTCGGCCCCGGCGAGCAGCCGCCGACGGGGGAGGGCTGGCACCAGGACGAGGACGTGCTGGACACCTGGTTCTCCAGCGCGCTCTGGCCGTTCTCGACCCTCGGCTGGCCGGAGCAGACCCCGGACCTGGCCAAGTTCTACCCGACCAGCGTCCTGGTCACCGGCTACGACATCCTCTTCTTCTGGGTCGCCCGGATGATGATGTTCGGCCTGTACGCGATGGACGGCCAGCAGCCGTTCGACGTGGTGGCCCTGCACGGCATGGTCCGCGACGAGCACGGCAAGAAGATGTCCAAGTCGTTCGGCAACGTGGTCGACCCGCTGGACTGGATCGACCGGTTCGGCGCCGACGCCACCCGGTTCACCCTGGCCCGCGGTGCCAACCCCGGCCAGGACGTCCCGGTCAGCGAGGACTGGTGCCAGGGCTCGCGCAACTTCTGCAACAAGCTCTGGAACGCCACCCGGTTCGCGCTGATGAACGGCGCGCACACCGCGGGCGACCTGCCCGCGGCCGAGCAGCTCTCCACCGTCGACCGGTGGATCCTGTCCCGGCTCGCGCACGTCACCGCGGAGGTCGACGAGCAGTTCGAGGCGTACGAGTTCGCGAAGGTGTGTGACCTGCTCTACCACTTCGCCTGGGACGACGTCTGCGACTGGTACGTCGAGCTGAGCAAGCCGGTGCTCGCCGAGGGCGGCGAGCGGGCCGAGACCACCCGCCGGGTGCTCGGGCACGTGCTGGACCAGCTGCTGCGGTTGCTGCACCCGGTCATCCCGTTCGTCACCGAGGAGCTGTGGCTCGCGCTGACCGGTGGTGAGACGGTGCAGACCGCGGCCTGGCCGGTGGCCGACCGTTCACTGATCGACGACGCCGCCGAGGCGGAGCTGGTCAGCGTGCAGCGGGTGGTCACCGAGATCCGCCGGTTCCGTTCCGACCAGGGGTTGCGCCCGACCCAGCGGGTGGCCGCCCGGCTGGACGGGTTGGCGGGGGCCGGCATCGCGGCCCACGAGCCGTTGATCCGCTCACTGGTCCGACTGGACCCGGCCGGCGACGCCTTCCAGGCCAGCGCCACGCTGGCCATGCCCGGGGCGGTCGGTGTCGCGTTGGACACCCGGGGGTCGATCGACGTGGCCGCCGAGCGGGCCCGCCTGACCAAGGACCGCGCCGCGGCCGAGAAGGAGGTCGCGCAGGCTCGGGCGAAGCTCGACAACCCGGCCTTCGTCGGCAAGGCCCCCGAGCCCGTCGTCGCGAAGATCCGCGACCGGCTGGCGACCGCCGAGGCCGACCTGGTCCGGATCGACGCTGCTCTGGAGACGCTTCCCTCGTGACCGACCGTACCGATTTCGCCGCCGTCGAGGCCGAGCTGGCCGCCCGCGGCTTCACCCGCATGGTCTTCGAGCTGGACCGGATCGAGTCGCTGCTCGACCTGCTCGGCAGCCCTCAGCGGGCGTACCCGGCGATCCACCTGACCGGCACCAACGGCAAGACCTCCACCGCGCGAATGATCGACTCGCTGCTCCGGGCGTTCGGGCTGCACACCGGCCGGTACACCAGCCCGCACCTGGAGACCGTCCGGGAGCGGATCAGCCTGGACGGCGAGCCGGTCAGCGAGGAGCGGTTCGCCGCGGTGTACCGGGAGATCCGGCCACTGGCGGAGCTGGTCGACGCGGGCTCGGACGAGCCGCTGACGTACTTCGACATGACCACCGCGCTGGCGTTCGCCACGTTCGCCGACGCGCCGGTCGACATCGCGGTGGTCGAGGTGGGCCTCGGCGGCGCCGAGGACGCGACCAACGTCATCCAGGCCGGCGTCTGCGTGATCACTCCAATCGGCCTGGATCACACCGAGTGGCTCGGCGACACGCTCCAGGACATCGCGCTCGCCAAGGCCGGCATCATCCACCCGGGCGCCACCGTGATCGCGGCGGCGCAGGAGGAGGAGGCGGCGCGTCCGCTCCTCGAACGCTGCGCCGAGGTGGGCGCGACCATCGCCCGCGAAGGCGCCGAGTTCGGCGTGCTGAGTCGGGCCATCGCGGTCGGCGGCCAGGTGCTCACCCTCCAGGGGCTCGGCGGCACCTACGACGACGTGTTCATCCCCCTGCACGGCGCGCACCAGGCGCAGAACGCCGCGGTGGCGCTCGCCGCGGTGGAGGCGTTCCTGGGCGCCGGGACCACGCGGCAGCTGGACATTGAGGCGGTCCGGGAGGGCTTCGCCACGGCCAGCTCCCCGGGTCGCCTGGAGCGGGTCCGGAATGCCCCGACCGTGCTGTTGGACGGCGCGCACAACCCGCACGGGATGGCCGCCACCGTCACCGCGTTGCAGGAGGAGTTCGCCTTCAGCAAGCTGGTGGCGGTCGTCGGCGTGCTCGCCGACAAGGACGCGCCCAGCCTGTTGGAGCTGCTGGAGCCGGTCGTCGACCTGGTGGTGGTCACCCGCAACAGCTCGCCGCGGGCGATGCCGACGGCGGAACTCGCCGCGCTGGCCGTCGAGATCTTCGGCGAGGAGCGGGTCGAGGTGGCCGAGGAGATGCCGGACGCGATCGAGGTGGCGGTGGCACTGGCCGAGGAGGAGGTCCCGGGTGAACTCAGCGGGGTCGGGGTGCTGATCACCGGGTCGGTGGTGACGGTGGCCGACGCCCGTCGGCTGCTGAAGCGATGACCGGCCCGGAGCGGGACCGCCGCAGCACCGAGCATTCACCAGCGGACCAGCCCACGATCGGGTCGCCGGGCGAGCAGCCCTCGGGCGAGCAGCCCCGGCGGTCCGGGCTGCGCAACCCGGAACGGGCGGTACGCGGCCTGGGCGCCGGGACCCTCAGCCTGGAGGCGCTGGTGCTGGTGCTGGCCATCCAGCCGATCCGCGTGGTCGGCGGTGACCTGGGCGGGGCCGCGATCGCCGCGGTGGTGGCCCTGGCGGTGGTCGCCATCCTGCTCGCCGGCATGATGCGCCGCCCGTGGGCGTGGCACGCCGGCACCGTGGTCCAGGGTCTGCTGCTGCTGGCCGGCCTGCTGCACTGGTCGCTGTTCGCGCTGGGCGTCATCTTCGCGCTGGTCTGGGCGTACGCGCTGCACGTCCGCAGGGTCATCCTCGGCTGACGGCCGACCTGGACCGCCTCGCGCTCGCGGTCAGGCGTCGGCGCGTTCGCGCCACTGGGTGAGGGCGATGCCGTGGCCGTCCGGGTCACGGAACGCCGCCGCCCACACCTCCAGCCTGGTGCCCCGGTTGACGACGCGGGGCGCGTACGTGAAGCGCAGACCGGACCCACGCAGCCGCCCGTACGCCGCCTCGATGTCGTCCACCTCAAGGTTGACGTGCACCAGCCGGCGGCTGATCGGTGCCGCCCCGGTCACCTCACGCAGCACCAGGCGGGTCGTGCCGGAGGCGAGCACGGCGTTGCCGGCGCCCTGGTCGACCTCGGTGAAGCCGAGCACGTCGCGATAGAAGCCGAGCGACCGGGACAGGTCGGTGACCAGCAGCGTGAGGCCGACCCCGCTGATCGGTGCGGTCGGGTCGGCGGCGGCCTCCGTGTCGTATCCGAAGATCGCCTCGTCCAGTTCCTCGGCGGTGACGGTCTCGCGCGCGGCGCCGGGCGGGGTGGGATCGTCCAGCGGCAGGTCGAGCGGGTCCAGGGGGTCCGTCATGCCCGGAGCGGACCGCTGCGCCGGAGGTGGGTCGAAGCGCTGTGCGGTGGGCGGGTCGAAGCGATCCTCGGCGGGTGGGGCGGCCTCCGGCTGGTCGAAGCGCTCTTCGGCGGGCGGGCGCGGCGCGGGCGTGGCCCGGCGGGGCAGCCCGCCGCCGGCCGACTGGCCGCCGGCCGTCTGCTCGACCACGACGCCCTCCAGCACCACCGGGCCGCCGGGGCTCTGGTGCACCACCACCGGCTCGCGTTCCTCGGGGGGCGCGACGCCCGGGTCGTCACGGAGCGGGTCCGGGCCGGGTGGGTCGCGAAACGGATCGCCGAGCGGGTCGCGGAAGTCGTCGTCCGGCGCACGGTCGGCCCACGGCGGGGCGTCCTGCTGGATCAGCACCTCGTCCAGGGCCTCGGCGTCGGCGAACTCGGGTGGCAGGTCGGCGACGGCCGCGGCGGTCTCGGCGTGGGTGGGTATCTCGTCCCAGAGGACCTTGACGTGCCGCTGATCGTCCAGCGCGACCCGGATCGGCAGGGTCTGGCCCAGCGACGGCCACTTGGAGACCGGCACCCGCGGTTCGATGATCTTCTTGGACCGGGGCGGCAGACCGGGGGCGTCGATCACCAGTTGCAGCTCACAGCGGCCGAACGCGTACTGGGTGGGTGGTTCGGACGCGCTGTGCACGTGCCCGACACCGACCACCCAGGTGCGGCCACCGCCGCGCACGGTGGCCAACGCGATCGCCAGCACCAGCAGGGCGACCCCGAGCGCCACGATGGCCCAGCTCATCATGCCCAGCCCGAAGAGGACGACGAACGTGGCCACGGTGCCCAGCACCGTGCCGATCAACTTGCGTACCGGCGCGATGGTTCGATTCCCGCCATTCGCCACAGTGGACCTCCCGGGGTCAGGGTCAGGCTAGGCCGGATCGGCCACCGGGGGAAAGACCGGCCGCCGCGCCGGCGCCGGGACCGGGTCGCTAGGCTGACCGTACCGATCCCGAGCGTTCAGCGCGTACAGGAGGAACCCAGCGTGTCCAGCAACAGTCCGGATGAGCGCAGCCTCGTTCTGATCAAGCCCGACGCGGTTCGCCGCGGCCTGGTCGGCGAGGTCCTCTCCCGCTTCGAGCGCAAGGGGCTGCGGATCGACGCGATGGCGCACCGGACGATGGACGCGGCGCTCGCCGACGAGCACTACGCGGAGCACGTCGACAAGGCGTTCTACCCGCCGCTGAAGGGCTTCATGACCGGCGGTCCGCTGGTCGCCCTGGTGCTCTCCGGCGACCAGGTCATCGACGTGGTCCGCGGGCTGGTCGGCGCGACCGACGGGCGCAAGGCCGCCGCCGGCACCATCCGGGGCGACCTGTCGCTGTCCAACCGGGAGAACCTGGTGCACGCCTCCGACTCGCCGGACAGCGCCAAGCGCGAGATCGCGCTCTGGTTCCCCGAGCTGGGCTGAGCCGCGCCGCCGGCGCTCAGTCGACCGGTGGCAGCTTCTCCGGGTTGCCGACCACGTAGACGCCGGTGATCCGACCGTCGGCCGCGCTGACGGTCAAGGTGTGCCGGCTGCCGTCCGCACCGGTCATCAGGGCGGCGGGTTCCCCGTTCAGCTCCACCCGGCGCATCGTCCACTCACGGGCCCGGCCGTAGATCCCGGCGAAGAACCGGGCGACCCGGTCTGCACCGGTGACGGGGTTGCGGGCGGCGCGTACCCGACCGCCGCCGTCGTTCCACGCCGTGGCGTCCGCCGCGACCAGGTCGGTGAGCGTCGCCAGGTCACCGTCCCGGGCGGCGGCCAGGAACGCGTCCAGCAGACGTTCCCGCTCGGCCCGGCTGGCGGTGAAGCGGCGCTGCTCCTGTCGCACCCGGGCGGTGGCCCGGTGGTGCAGTTGCCGGCAGTCCTCGGGGGTCCGATCGAGGATCTCGGCGATCTCGGCGTACGGCAGGTCGAAGGCGGTGTGCAGGACGTACACCGCGCGCTCGGGCGGGGTGAGCCGTTCCAGCACGTGCAGCAGCGCGGCGGACAGCGAGTCGCGCAGCTCCGCGCGGTCCAACGGCCCGAACGGCGAGGGCGCGGTCCCCACCGGCTCGGGCAGCCACGTCCCGACGTACGTCTCACGCGCCGCCTGCCGGACGCGCAGCCGGTCCAGCGAAAGGCGGGTGACCACCCGGGACAGGTAGCGGCGGGGCTCGGCCACCGTCGACCGGTCCACGCCGAGCCAGCGCAGGTACGTCTCCTGGAGCACGTCCTCCGCGTCGTGCCGGCTGCCGAGCAGCCGGTAGGCGAGCCCGAGCAGCATCGGCCGGTGCGCCTGGAGCGCACCGGCCGCGTCTGCCGCCTCGGTCCTCACACCTGCGCCGGAGGCTCCAACCGCAGGGTCACCCCGATCCGATTCCACACGTTGATTGTGGCAATCGCCATGACGAGGTCGGCCAGTTCCTTCTCCGACCAGACCTTCGCGGCGGCGTCCCACACCTCATCCGAGACACCGTGCTCGCCGAGCCGCGTGACCGCGTCGGTGAGCGCCAGTGCGGTCCGCTCCCGCTCGTCGAAGAACGGCGCCTCCCGCCAGGTGGCCACCGCGAACAGCCGCCGGTTCGACTCGCCGCTGGCGAGCGCGTCGCGGCTGTGCAGGTCCACGCAGTACGCGCACCCGTTGAGCATCGACGCCCGCAGCTTGATCAGCTCCAGCACGGTGTGGTCGACGTTCGACTGGACGTACTTCTCCAACCCCATGACGGCCTGGTACGCCTTCGGCGCCACCTCGCCCGGGTTCATCCGCTGCATGACTACCTCCCCTGATCGGTTCGACACCCTCACGACGGACCGGCCGGGGTGTGCCGTGACAGCGGTGGGTGTGACTCCGCTCATGCCGACCGGACAACCGGCGTTCCGGCCCGCGTCACCCGTACCGCCGCTCGCGGTCATGTCCGGCCGCTAGACCGGTCTCCGCAGTTGATCATGAAGTTGTTGTCACGACTCGCCGTGGCGACGGGCAACAACTTCATGATCAACGGGGTGGGGGGCCGGGGCCGGGGGGGTGGGGTGGGTGGGGTGGAGCGGGTTAGAGGGTGTCTAGGGAGGCTCGGCGGCGGGACTCGGCTTCGAAGAGCTTGAGCAGGAGTGCGGCGAGGACGGCGTAGGCGGCGCCGACGGCGAGCTCGGCGGCGAGTTGGGGTGCGGCAGCTCGGAAGCTCTCGCCGGCGACCAACCGGCGGGCCGCCTCGGCGGCGTGGGTGATCGGTAGCAGCTCGCCGATGACGCGCATCCAGGCGGGCAGCCCGGCGGCGGGCACGTTGACGCCGGTGAGCAGGAGCAGCAGCGCCACCGAGACGTTCGATACCAACCAGACGTCGCGAAAGCGCAGCCCGATCGCGCCCAGGGTCAGGCCGAAGAAGCCGCAGGCGAGCGCCGCGACCGCCAGGGCCAGCAGCAGTCCCGGCAGTGCGTCGACCGGCACTCGGAGGCCGAGCAGCAGCGACGCCGCGGTCAGTGTGGTGACCGCGATCAGCAGGCCGTTCGCCGCGTACGGCAGGACCCGGCCGAGGAAGACCGCGGTGCGGCTGCGCGGTGAGAGCAGCACGTGCCCGAGCGTGCCGAAGCGCCGCTCGTTGGAGACGGCCATCGTGCCGCCGAACACGCAGGCCACCGAGGCCGCCAGCACGGCGTTGCCGGTGATGTAGAAGCCGTCGTCGGCGACGCCGAGCTGCCGGCCCAGGTAGGCGAAGAACAGCAGCTGGAACAGCGGGCCGACGAGCAGCGTGCCGACGAACATCGCCGGGGTGGTCCAGTTGAACAGGGCACGGTAGGCGATCACGCCACCGATGCCGATCAGGCGGAGCAGTGCGGGCATCGTCGCCTCCTCAGGCCAGGGCGAGGGTGGCCGCCGCGCGGGCCCGCCGCTCGACGTGGGTCATCATGATCGCGCCGAGCGCCAGGCAGGCCAGGCTGATCGCCAGGCAGACGCCGAGCGACGGCCAGACCGGCCCGCTGCCGGTGGCCGCCTCGCGGACCGCCCGCGCTCCCCAGGTGGTGGGCAGCACGGCGGCGATCGGGCCGGTCCAGCCGGGCAGCGCGGTGATCGGCACGAGCATCCCGGAGACCAGCCAGATCGGGTACTCCAGCGTGTTGGTCAGCGCGTTGGCGTTACGCAGCAGGACGAACGTGGAGGCGAGCAACAGCCCGAACATGCCGAGCCCGATGATGCAGCCGGGTACCGCGACCGCGAACGCCAGCGGGTGGACGAAGGCCAGCGGAATGCCGTACAGCAGCCGGCCCCAGGCCAGTGTGGCGAGCATGGCGTACGTGCCGGTGAGCGCGGTGGCCAGCGTGATCGGCAGCACCACCAGGGCCGGCGGCCGGGGCGCCAACATGATCATTTCCAGGGTGCCCTGCCAGCGCTGGTTCTGGATGGCGCCACCCGAACCGAACAGCACCGACGACCAGATGCCCATCAGCCCGGCCCCGACCGCGGCCTCCAGCAGCCGGCCCGGGTCGCCGCCGGCCCGGAACAGGTGGACGGCCAGGGTCGCCTGCACCACCGGCACGATCAGCGCGGTGGCGATCTCGAACGGCGACCGGCTGAGCTGCTTGGCGTGCAGGAGCGCCCCGACCGCGATCATCCGCGACGTCCTCACGCCGCCACCGCCTCGACCGGGCGGGTCTGCGCGTCGACCCGGTTCACGATCGCCACGTACGCGTCCTCCAGGGTGGGCTGCCGGGCGGTGACCCGGCCCAGCCGGACCCCGTCCAGCGCGCGCAACACGTCCGCCTGCACGTCCACTCCCGCGTCGGACTGCACGGTCAGCATCTGCGCCGCACCGGTGACGACCACGCTCGCCTCGCGTACGCCCGGCAGGGCGTGGATCAGGGCGAGCTGGCCGTCAGCCACCCCGTACGCCTCCACCTCCAGCACCTGCCGGCCGTCGGCGTGGTGCCGCAACTCGGCGGGAGTGCCGAGGGCCTGGATCGTGCCGTTCGCGATCACCGCGATCCGCCCGCACAGCTCGTCCGCCTCGGCCATGTAGTGCGTGGTGAGCAGCACGGTGGTGCCGGTGGCGGCGAGGTCGGCCACGGTCTGCCGCAGCTCCCGGGCCGCCACCGGGTCCACCCCGATCGACGGCTCGTCGAGGAAGAGCACCCGCGGCCGGTGCAGCAGGCCCCGGGCGATGTGCAGCCGCTGCCGCATGCCCCGCGGGTAGCCCTCCACCCGGTCGTTCTCCCGCCCGGTCAGCCGGACCAGCTCGAACAGCTCGGCGATCCGCCGCTTCTGCTCCCGCCCCGGTACGCCGTACAGCTCGGCGAAGTAGCGCAGGTTGTCCCGTGCGGAGAGCCGGTCGTAGAGACCCCGGTCACCGCCGAAGACGTACCCGATGCGTCGCCGTACCTCGCGGGTCTGCCGGACCACGTCGAAGCCGTCGATCCGGGCCTCGCCCGCGGTCGGGATGAGCAGCGTGTTCAGCAGCTTGATGGTGGTGGTCTTCCCCGCGCCGTTCGGCCCGAGCAGGCCGAACAGCTCCCCGTGGCCGACCGTCAGGTCGACGCCGCGGACCGCCTCCACCTCCCGGCGCTGTGGTCGTAACCATCCGGTCCGGCTGCGGTACGTGCGGCGCAACCCGACCGCCTCGATCGCGTGTTCGCTCATGGCCCGGAGGCTAGGAGCGGCTGGGGCGGGTAAAAACGAATTCGGATCCGGCCGAATGTTCAGGCCGAGGCGGTCGCCGGCCCGTCGCCGATCAACTGCACCAGGGCCAGGCCGGCCGGTTCCAGGCCGTACAGCACCCGCCGGCCCACCCGGCGGCGGTGCACCACGCCGGCGGTGAGCAGGGCGGAGAGTTGCTCCGAGACGGTGCTCGGGGCCAGCCCCAGGGTCGCGGCGAGGCCGGCGGTGGTCGCCGGTCGGGTCAGCGCCCGCAACACCTGTGCGCGCCCTCGCCCGACCAGCACCGCCAGCCGGTCGGTGGCCGGATCCGCCGCGGGCCTGTCGGTGGCCGGCCGGTCGGCCAGCAGCACCGAACCCCGGGCCTGGTACGAGACCGCGAGGATCTCGGAGTGATCGGTGGAGCAGGTGAGCGCTCCTCGGGAGAAGATCAACGGGATCAGCAGCAGCCGCTGGTCGACCGCGGTGAACTGGCCCTCGGACGACTTGACCAGGGTCAGCACCGGCCGTTCCCAGCGCACCCGCTCGTGCAGGTCGGCCAGCAGCGCGTCCGGGCCGTGCGCGGCGAGCGCCCGCGCCCGGTGCAGCACCTCCTCGTCCAGCGCCGCCCGCATCGCCGGCCACCAGGGCGCGATCGCCGCGTCCCAGTACGCCTGCAGGCCGTCGGCGAGCCGGTCCAGGGCCGCCTGCCGGTCGGTGACGAACGGGCGCAACCAACCCGGCAGGTCATCGGGACGGTGGTAGCGGGGGATCTGCTCGGCGATCACCGAGGCCGGCGTGGCCCGGAGCGCGGCCAGCTCCTCGGCGAGGGTCGGGCTCGCGGTGGGCGGTACCGGGCCGAGGAAGTCCGGGTACCACGGGCCGGTGACCGAGTAGAGCTTCAGCGGGGCCGCGTCGGGCAGCTCGGCGAGCGCCCGGCGGGCGTGCCGGGCCCAGCCCGTGTAGGGCCAGGGCACCTCGTCCGGGTACCGGTCGAGCAGGTAGAGGCTGCACTTGGCCTCCCAGAGCGGGCTGGTCGCGATCCGGGTGCGGGTCAACGTCGGCTCGTCCAGCTCGATCCGGATCACCCGGCCAGCCTAGGGGGCGCCCGGCGGGCGGGATTACTCGGCGGCGGGCCGGTGGGTGGGTCGAGTATCGTTGAGCACCGTAAGGCGATGACCCGGCCATCACCGGTGAGCCTCCGGAAGAACAGCCGGGCAACCGGCCCAGTAGAACCGGACGGGTCCGGCCCGTCACAGCCGGCCAATGAGCGGGCGGTCGATCCTGACCGCCAAGCGGGGTGGTACCGCGGGCCACCCGGGGAGCGTCGATTGAGGCGTACCCCGGAAGGTTCGTCCTCGCAGACCCACCGATGAGTGAGCTGCGAGGAGAGCGACCCCCGATGGTCTATCCGTTGCACGACCCGACCGCCGCCGGTGTCCCGGCGAGCCCGGACCTGCCCGCGGTCGAGCGCCGGGTGCTGGAGCACTGGACGGCCGACAAGACCTTCGAGGCGTCGGTGGAGGCCCGCCCGGCCGGCGACGACGGCAAGAACGAGTACGTCTTCTACGACGGCCCGCCGTTCGCCAACGGCCTGCCGCACTACGGCCACCTCTTCACCGGCTACGTCAAGGACGTGGTGCCGCGCTACCAGACCATGCGCGGCCGGCACGTCGAGCGGCGCTTCGGCTGGGACTGCCACGGCCTGCCCGCCGAGGTGGTGGCCGAGAAGCAGCTCGGCATCACCAGCAAGGCGGAGATCATCGACCTGGGCGTGGCCCGGTTCAACGAGGCCTGCCGCACCTCGGTGCTGGAGTTCACCCAGGACTGGGAGCGGTACATCAACCGGCAGGCCCGCTGGGTCGACTTCGCCAACGACTACAAGACGCTCGACCTGGACTACATGGAAAGCGTCATGTGGGCCTTCAAGACCCTGCACGACAAGGGTCTGATCTACGAGGGCTTCCGGGTGCTGGCCTACTGCTGGCGCTGCGAGACGCCACTGTCGAACACCGAGACCCGGATGGACGATGTCTACCGGGACCGGCACGACCCGACCCTGTCCGTGTGGTTCGGGCTGACCCCCGACGAGTCCGCGCCGGAGCTGGTACGCGGGTCGGTCAAGCTGGGCGTCTGGACCACCACGCCGTGGACCCTGCCGTCCAACCTGGCGCTGGCCGTCGGCCCGGACATCGAGTACGCGGTGCTGGAGCGCAGTGGCCAGCGCTACGTCGTCGGCGCGGCGCGGCTGGCCGCGTACGCCAAGGAGCTGGAGGGGTACGAGCAGGTCGGCACGGTGTACGGCCGTGACCTGGTCGGGCGCCGCTACACCCCGCTGTACGACTTCCTCGTCGAGCAGGCCGGGGGCAACGCCTACCAGGTGCTCGGCGCGGAGTTCGTCACCACCGAGGACGGCACCGGGATCGTGCACCTGGCCCCGGCCTTCGGTGAGGACGACCAGAACGTCTGCAACGCCGCCGGCATCCCCACCATCGTCACTGTGGACGACCACACCCGGTTCACCGCGTTGGTCCCGCCGTACCAGGGCGAGCAGGTGTTCGACGTCAACAAGCCGGTGATCCGGGAGCTCAAGGAGCGGGGGGTGGTGCTCAAGCAGGACACCTACACCCACTCCTACCCGCACTGCTGGCGCTGCGAGACCCCGCTGGTCTACAAGGCGGTGTCGTCGTGGTTCGTGGCGGTGACCCGTTTCCGGGACCGGATGGTCGAGCTGAACCAGCAGATCAACTGGACGCCGGGGCACATCAAGGACGGCTCGTTCGGCAAGTGGCTGGCCAACGCCCGGGACTGGTCGATCAGCCGGAACCGGTTCTGGGGCTCGCCGATCCCGGTGTGGAAGTCCGACGACCCGAACTACCCGCGCCTGGACGTCTACGGGTCGCTGGCCGACATCGAGCGGGACTTCGGCGTACGCCTGAGCGACCTGCACCGGCCGGCGGTGGACGAGCTGGTCCGCCCCAACCCGGACGACCCGACCGGCCAGTCGATGATGCGTCGGGTGCCGGAGGTGCTGGACTGCTGGTTCGAGTCCGGCTCGATGCCGTTCGCCCAGGTGCACTACCCGTTCGAGAACGCGGACTGGTTCGAGCACCACTACCCGGGCGACTTCATCGTCGAGTACATCGGGCAGACCCGCGGCTGGTTCTACACCATGCACGTGCTGGCCACCGCGCTGTTCGACCGGCCGGCGTTCCGCAACTGCCTGAGCCACGGCATCCTGCTCGGCTCGGACGGGCGCAAGATGTCCAAGAGCCTGCGCAACTACCCGGACGTCTACCACGTCTTCGACGCGTATGGCTCGGACGCGATGCGCTGGATGCTGATGTCCTCGCCGGTGCTGCGCGGCGGTGACATGGCGGTCACCGAGACGCTCATCCGCGACGCCGTCCGGCAGGTGCTGCTGCCGCTGTGGAACGTCTGGTACTTCTTCTCGTTGTATGCCAACGCCGACGGGCACCAGGCGCGGCGCCGCACCGACTCGACGCACCTGCTCGACCGGTACATCCTGGCGAAGACGAACGAGTTGGTGTCGACGGTCGGCGCGCAGATGGAGGCGTACGACATCTCCGGCGCCTGCGCCACCGTCCGGTCCTACCTGGACGCGCTGACCAACTGGTACGTGCGCCGGTCCCGGGACCGGTTCTGGTCCGGTGACGCGAACGCCTTCGACACCCTGTGGACGGTGCTGGAGACGCTCTGCCGGGTGGTGGCGCCGCTGGCGCCGCTGACCGCGGAGGAGATCTGGCGCGGGCTGACCGGGGAGCGCTCGGTGCACCTGACCGACTGGCCGGAGGCGACCGAGTTCCCGGCCGACCACGAGCTGGTCGCCGCGATGGACGCCACCCGGGCGGTCGCCTCGGCGGCGCTGTCGCTGCGCAAGGCGAAGGGGCTGCGGGTGCGGCTGCCGCTGTCGAAGCTGACCGTGGCCTCGCCGGCGGCGGAGCAGCTGCGCCCGTTCGCCGACCTGGTCGCCGACGAGGTCAACGTGAAGGCGGTGGAGTTCAGCGCGGAGCTGTCCGACTACTGCGAGCAGGTGCTGACCGTGGTGCCCCGGGCGCTCGGCCCGCGGGTCGGCAAGCAGGTCCAGCAGGTGATCAAGGCGGTCAAGGCGGGCGACTGGGAACTGGTCGACGGCGCACCGGTGGCCGCGGGTGTCACCCTGGCCGAGGGCGAGTACGAGCTGCGCCTGGTCGCCGCCGACGCCGAGCACTCCGCGCCGCTGCCCGGCGGTGAGGGCGTGGTGGTGCTGGACACCGAGGTCACTCCGGAGCTGGCCGCCGAGGGGCTGGCCCGCGACGTGGTCCGGGTGGTGCAGCAGGCGCGCCGGGACGCCGACCTCGACGTCTCGGACCGGATCGTGGTGTCGGTGTCGGCGTCCGAGGAGGTGCGCGCGGCGGTGGCCGCGTACATCGACTTCGTCGCCGGGGAGGTGCTGGCCGACTCGGTCGACTTCGCCGAGGGCCTCGACGGCTTCGCCGGCGAGGTCGGCGAGGGTGACCGGGTGACGGTCGTCGTGCGCAGGGTATGACCGTGTAAGGAAGGGGCCCTTCCTAACGCCTCGTGTAGAGGAAGGGCCCCTTCCTAACCGCAGCATCGCCGGGGCGCGGGCGCCTCGCCACCTCCGTCCGGGGGGTGTGGCGGCGTCCGCTACCGTGACACCGCCTGTTCGCACCTGATCTGCCGGAGGACCAGTGCCCCTGCTCTACACCATCGGCAAGCTCACCGTGGCGCCCACGCTGCGGTTGGCGTTCCGCCCGACCGTGGAGGGGCTGGAACACGTGCCGGACACCGGCGGCGCGGTCTTCGCCGGCAACCATCTCTCGGTGGCCGATGAGCTGTTCCTCGGCACGGTGGTGCCCCGGCACCTGGCCTTCTGGGCAAAGTCGGAGTACTTCAAGGGCACCGGGGTGAAGGGCGCGATCTCCAAGTTCGTCCTCACCGGCCTGGGCGCGATCCCGGTCGAGCGGGCCGGCGGGCGGGCGGCACTGTCCGCGTTCGACGCGGCCATCCCGGCGCTCAAGGGTGGCGATCTGGTGGTGGTCTATCCGGAGGGCACCCGCTCACCGGACGGCAAGCTGTACCGGGGGCGGACCGGCGCGGCCCGGCTGGCGATCTCCGCCGGTGTGCCGATCATCCCGGTCGGCATGATCGGCACGGACAAGGCCCAGCCGATCGGCGCCCGGGTGCCCCGTCCCGGCACCGCCAAGATCACCGTTCGGTTCGGCAAGCCGCTGGACTTCACCGGCCGGCCGGACGACCGCACCTCGCTGCGGCAGATGACCGACGAGCTGATGAGCGAGATCCAGAAGCTCACCGGCCAGGAGTACGTGCCCCGCTACGCCCCGCCGCGCGCCCACCCGGACCCGACCCGCGACGCCTGACGGTCCTCAGCTCTGCTTGGGCTGGACGATCTGGCCGCGCAGGGTGTCCAGTAGGGCCGCGCTGTCGGAGACGGAGAGCCGGGTGAACACCCCGGTGGCGATGCTGCCGTGGTCGACCGAGGTGCAGACCACCACGTCGGTGTCGGCTGACCGGCCGACCGCGCAGCGTTCGTGCCGGCCCCGCACTCCGGTCTTCACCGTCTCGGGGGCGTCCAGCGCGTAGCGCTCGCTGAGCCGGCTGATCTCCGCGTCCGCGTCCGCCTCGGGGGTCAACCGGATGCCGGTGCCGCCGAAGACCGTCACGCGCTTGCCGTCCGCGGTGGCGTAGACGCCGGCGAAGGTGTCCTCGGCCAGCCAGTGCTCCTGGCGTACCTCGTTCTCCAACTGCCGGGCGGTCTTCGCGCTGCCGTCGTCCTGGCGCAGGCTCAGGTCGGCCACCTGCTCGGGCAGCGCCGCCCGGGCCGGGTACTGCGCCGAGATCGGGAACCCGTAGTAGGCCGGGCAGCCGCAGCAGCAGGCCAGGGTGAGCAGCAGCAGCCACGGCCAGCGGCGTCGCCGGCGGACCGGGACCGGCACGTACCCCTTGGGCGCCTGCCATCCCGGCGGCGGCGTCACCGGTGGTGGCGCGGCGGATCGGCGGCCCCGGCGCTGCTTCGGCGGCGCGGGCGGCGACACCGGCCGGGCCGGCGGCGTGGGACGCGACGGCACGGTGGGCCGGGCGGCTGTCGGCGGCGCGGCGGGTGGCGACACCGGGTGCGACCCGACCGGGGGAGCGGGTGGACCGGACCACTGCCGGGTCGCCGGCGGCGCCGGGTAGGGCAGTGTCGGAGGCAGCGGGGGCAGCTCGACGTGCGACAGCTCCCAGCCGCTGGTGTCCACGCCGGCCCACGGGTCGACCGGGGTCCGGTGCTCCGGTGGCTCGTCGGGCAGCGGCGGCGGCGGGGTCGGCTCGGCCGACTCGCCCCAGGCCCGCCGGCGCGGCAGCGGGGGCGGTACCGGCGCGGATCCACTCCACCGGGGCGGCGGGACCGCGTCGGTGGCGGCGGACTCGGCCGCCGTGGCGGGCGATTCGGCTGCGGTGCCGGGCAGGTCGATCGCGGTGGCGGGCAGGTCGGCCGCCGTGGCGGACGGGGATTCGGCCGCGTCGGCGCCGCCGGCCTGCTCGGTCGGCGGATCCGGCTGGTCCGGTGGTTGTGGCCGGTGCGGTGCTTCCGGCTCGTCCGAGGGGTCCGGCTGGTGCGGTGCTTCCGGCTCGTCCGAGGGGTCCGGCTGCTCCGGCGGTACGGATCGGGAGGTCGGCTCGTCGGCGACCGCCGGATCCCGGTCCGGCTCCGTGCCCGGGGTGCTCCCGTCGGCTGGACGGCCTGCTCCCGGCTGGGGCTCCGGCATCGCGGCAATCTCCTCTCGCGCCGGTCCGAGGTTAGTACCGTGCCGCCACCGTCGCCGACCGGGCGTCGTGGCGGGGGCGGCGCTCACCGCCACCGCTGGTCCTCGGGGCGTCGTGGGCGGCGTGCGCGCGGTCATCGCCGGGCGGGCGCGTACCCTTGGGCATCATGAGTGCCCCGTCCACGACGCCGCGCGCGGCCGCGACCAATTCCGTCTGGCCCCGGCTGGAGCCACTGCTCCCGCAGGTCTCGAAGCCCATCCAGTACGTGGGTGGTGAGCTGGGTGCGGTGATCAAGGACTGGGACGCGGCGACCGTGCGCTGGGCGCTGATGTATCCCGACGCGTACGAGGTGGGCCTGCCCAACCAGGGCGTGCAGATCCTCTACGAGGTGCTCAACGAGCTGCCCGACACCCTCGCCGAGCGGACGTACGCGGTCTGGCCGGACCTGGAGAACCTGATGCGCACGCACGGCGTGCCGCAGTTCACCGTCGACGCGCACCGGCCGGTGCGCGACTTCGACGTGTTCGGCATCTCCTTCTCCACCGAGCTGGGCTACACCAACCTGCTCACCGCGATCGACCTGGCCGGTATCCCGATGCTGGCCGCCGACCGCACGGACGCCGACCCGGTGATCGTGGCCGGCGGGCACGCCGCGTTCAACCCGGAGCCGATCGCCGACTTCATCGACGCCGCCGTGCTCGGCGACGGCGAGGAGGCGGTCCTGGAGATCACCGCGATCGTCCGGGAGTGGAAGGCGGAGGGTTCCCCGGGTGGCCGCGACGAGCTGCTGCTGCGGCTGGCCCGCACCGAGAGCGTCTACGTGCCGCGCTTCTACGACGTGGACTACCTCCCCGACGGGCGGATCCAGCGGGTCGTGCCGAACCGGGCGGCCGTGCCGTTCCGGGTGCACAAGCGCACGACGATGGACCTGGACGCCTGGCCGTACCCGAAGAAGCCCCTCGTTCCGCTGGCCGAGACGGTGCACGAGCGGTACGCGGTGGAGATTTTCCGGGGCTGCACCCGGGGCTGCCGGTTCTGCCAGGCGGGCATGATCACCCGGCCGGTGCGCGAGCGGTCGATCACCACGGTCGGGCAGATGGTGCGCGAGGGGCTGGAGTTCTCCGGCTTCCACGAGGTGGGCCTGCTGTCGCTCTCCTCGGCGGACCACTCCGAGATCGGCGACATGTGCTCGGGCCTGGCCCAGCAGTACGAGGGCACCAACGTCTCGCTGTCGCTGCCGTCGACCCGGGTGGACGCGTTCAACATCGACCTCGCGCAGGAGCTTTCCCGTAACGGGCGGCGTACCGGCCTGACCTTCGCCCCCGAGGGCGGGTCGGAGCGGATCCGCAAGGTCATCAACAAGATGGTGTCGAAGGAAGACCTGATCCGCACCGTGGTGACCGCGTACACCAACGGCTGGCGGCAGGTGAAGCTCTACTTCATGTGCGGCCTGCCCACCGAGACCGACGAGGACGTCCTCGAGATTGCGGACATGGCCCACGAGGTGATCAAGGCCGGTCGGGCCGCCACCGGCTCCAAGGACATCCGCTGCACGGTCTCCATCGGCGGGTTCGTGCCCAAGCCGCACACGCCGTTCCAGTGGGCCCCGATGGAGCGCCCGGAGGTCATCGACCACCGGCTCAAGATCCTCAAGCAGGCGATCAACTCGGACCGCTCGCTGGGCCGGGCGATCGGCTACCGCTACCACGACGGCGAGCCGTCGCTGATCGAGGGGCTGCTCTCCCGGGGTGACCGCCGGGTCGGCTCGGTGATCCGCAGGGTGTGGGAGAACGGCGGCCGGTTCGACGGTTGGAGCGAGCACTTCTCGTACCAGCGCTGGGTGGACGCGGCGGCCGAGACGCTGCCCGCGTTCGGGGTGGACCTCGACTGGTACACCACCCGGCACCGCGACGAGCTGGAGGTCCTGCCCTGGGACCACCTGGACTCGGGCCTGGACAAGGACTGGCTCTGGCAGGACTGGCAGGACTCGCTCAGCGAGTTCGAGCAGGACGACTGCCGGTGGACCCCGTGCTTCGACTGCGGCGTCTGCCCCTCGATGGACACCGAGATCCAGATCGGCCCCACCGGCAAGAAGCTCCTGCCCCTGACCCCCGTGAAGGGCCTCAAAACCCCCACCGCCTGACCCGGCCCCACCGGTGCTGAGTTCCGAGGAGCGAGACGATCAGTAAGAAACCACAGCCGGAGGGTGGGCAGGCGCCGGTCGTCCAGCGCGTCCGCATCCGGTACGCCAAGCGCGGGCCGCTGCGGTTCACCTCGCACCGGGACTTCGCCCGGGCCTTCGAGCGGGCGCTGCGCCGGGCCGGCGTGCCGATCGCCTACTCCCAGGGCTTCACCCCGCACCCGAAGATCTCCTACGCCAGCGCCGCACCCACCGGGGTGGCCAGCGAGGCGGAGTACCTGGAGATCGGCCTCCAGGCGCCGGTCGACCCGGAGGCGCTGCGGGCCGCGCTGGACGCCGCGCTTTCACCCGGGCTGGACGTGCTGGACGCCGTGATCGCCGTCGGGGGCAGCCTGCCGGACCGGATCGAGGCGTCGTACTGGCACATCGAGCTGCCCGAGGTCGACCCCGCCGTGCTGCGCGCCGCCGTGGATGCCTTCACCGCCGCCGAGGAGGTGCTGGTCGAGCGGATGACCAAGCAGGGCCGGCGTACCTTCGACGCCCGCGCGGCCGTGATGTCGATCGATGTCCTCGCGCCGACGCCGACGCCTTCCGGGGCGCCGGCCGTACCGTGTGCGATACTCGAACTGGTCGTGCGGCAGGTCACCCCGTCCGTACGGCCCGATGACGTCCTTTCCGGCCTCCGCGTGGTGGCCGACCTGGAGCCGCCGGTCTCGCCGAGGGTGACCCGGCTGGCTCAGGGCACGCTGACCGCGCAGGGTGCGATCGTGGATCCGTTGGATGCGGACCGCGACGGGGCAGCCATCGTTGGGCACTGACCGACGGTCAGTGCTCTGGCAGGCAGACTTCGGCGGTCGCGCACCACGCGCGCCCGGCGGAAACACTTTTGCGGCGACCCTGCGTGGCAGCGCTCACCCGCGCCCGGGGCAGCCAGAACTGGAGAACGTCCATGCTCGAGAACGAGCCCGAGGGCGGCGAACGGACCGGTTCACAGCCGGCCGGCGACACCGCTGACCAGAGCACCACCGCCGACGGCGCCGCCGTCGCGAACCCCACCGCCGCCGGGTCGGCCGCGTTGGACCCGGCCGGCGCGGACAGCGCCGAGCCCGCCGCGCCCGCGCGGCGTACCCGGACGACCCGTCGTCGGGCGGCACCACTCAACCAACCGGAGCAGGCCGAGGCCCCGGTCGAGGCGCCCACCGGTGGGGCCGGCGCTGGCGAGTCGCCACAGGCGGAGGTCTTCGCCCCGATCTCCGGCGACCTGGACACCCCACCGAAGACCCCCCGGCGCCGCCGCAAGGCCGCCCCGGTGGAGAAGGCCGCCGAGGAGCCGCTGGTCGCGGCCTCCGCCGAGGAGGCCACGCCCGAGGTGGTCCCCCCGGTCAAGGTGACCCGCACCCGGCGGAAGAAGGCCACGCCGGCCGCTGTCGAGGAGCCTCCCGCCGCCGAAGAGCCCGCCGCTGTCGAGGAGCCGGTCGCCGAGACGCCGGCGGAGTCCGACCTGCGCGAGGCCGAAGCCGAGCTGAACGAGGCGGAGATCGCCGCCGAACCGGCCCGGACCAGCGGCGCGCAGGAGGGCTCCGGCGAGGTGCCGCCGGGCGCGGCCGTGGCCGGTCTGGCCAACGAGCCGATCGAGCCGGCCGAGATCATCGAGCCGGAGCAGCCGCGGACCCGCCGCCGGCGGGCGGCGCTCTCCGCGCCCACCGTGCTGTTCATGGCGCCGCAGCCGGACGCCGTGCCGGTGACCCGGCCGGCGGAGCCCGCTCCGTTCGCCGAGGAGCCGGCCGCGGAGGAGGCCGCCGAGCCGTCCCGCCGGCGGCGGCGCGGTCGCCGCGACGCCGAGCCGGTGGAACCGGTCGAGGCAATTGAGGCCGAGGAGGAGCCGACCGAGGAGGCCGACGAGGCCGCCGAGGTGGATGAGGACGACGAGGACAGCGCCGCCGCGCGCCGCCGCCGCCGGCGTGGTCGCCGTGGCCGTGGCCGGGGCAAGGGCGGTGCCGACGACGCCGAGGACGAGGAGTCCGACGAGGCCGCGCAGGCCGAGGAGGAGGAGACCGCCGAGGCCGAGGCCGAGGGCGACGAGGACGAGGAGTCCGAGGGCGGGGACGGGCTGACCCGGCGCCGCCGGCGTCGCCGCCGCCGCGGTGCCGGTGACACCGAGGGTGCCGCCGACGACGGCGTGCCGACCGTGGTCAAGATCCGCGAGCCGCGCCGGACCGTCGACGAGGTGCAGGGCGTGTCGGGCTCGACCCGGCTGGAGGCCAAGCGCCAGCGCCGCCGGGACGGCCGGGAGCAGCGGCGTACCCGGCCGCCGATCCTCAGCGAGTCGGAGTTCCTGGCCCGCCGGGAGGCGGTCGACCGGGTGATGGCCGTGCGTCAGCGCGGTGACCGGACCCAGATCGCCGTCCTGGAGGACGGCGTGCTGGTCGAGCACTACGTCACCCGCAACTCCTCCGGCACCATGGCCGGCAACGTGTACCTGGGCAAGGTGCAGAACGTGCTGCCCAGCATGGAGGCGGCGTTCGTGGACGTCGGCCGGGGCCGCAACGCGGTGCTGTACGCCGGCGAGGTCAACTGGGACACCTCCGGCCTGGAGGGGCGTGCCCGCTCGATCGAGCAGGCGCTGCGTTCCGGCGACTCGGTGCTGGTCCAGGTCACCAAGGACCCGATCGGGCACAAGGGCGCCCGGCTGACCAGCCACATCGCGCTCTCCGGCCGGCACCTGGTCTACGTGCCCAACGGCAACGCCTCCGGGATCAGCCGGAAGCTCCCGGACACCGAGCGCAAGCGGCTCCGCGACGTGCTCAAGAAGCTCGTCCCGGACGGCGCGGGCGTGATCGTCCGGACGGCCGCCGAGGGCGCCAGCGAGGACGAGCTGGCCCGCGACGTCAAGCGCCTCCAGGCCCAGTGGGAGGACATCCAGGCCAAGGCCGCCGAGGGCGGCGCGCCGGTGCTGCTCTACGAGGAGCCCGACCTGGTCATCCGGGTGGTCCGGGACCTCTTCAACGAGGACTTCCGCGAGCTGGTGATCGAGGGCGAGCAGTCGTACGACATTGTCGAGTCGTACCTGTCGCACGTCTCCCCGGACCTGGTCGACCGGGTGCGCCGGCACGTCGGCACGAGTGACGTGTTCTCCGAGTACCGGATCGACGAGCAGATCATCAAGGGCCTGGACCGCAAGGTCTTCCTGCCCTCCGGCGGCTCGCTGGTGATCGACCGTACCGAGGCCATGACGGTCGTCGACGTCAACACCGGCAAGTACACCGGCTCCGGGGGCAACCTGGAGGAGACGGTCACCCGTAACAACCTGGAAGCGGCGGAGGAGATCGTCCGCCAGCTCCGGCTGCGCGACATCGGCGGCATCGTGGTGATCGACTTCATCGACATGGTGCTGGAGTCGAACCGTGAGCTGGTGCTGCGCCGGCTCACCGAGTGCCTGGGCCGGGACCGCACCAAGCACCAGGTCACCGAGATCACCTCGCTCGGCCTGGTGCAGATGACCCGCAAGCGGATCGGCGCGGGCCTGCTGGAGGCGTTCAGCGAGACCTGCGAGTGCTGCAAGGGCCGAGGCGTCATCATCCACACCGAGCCGGTGCCGGAGAAGCCACGCGCCAACGGGGCGGGGGAGAAGGTCAAGGCGGTCGCCTCGTCGGTCGCCGCCGCCCCGCCCGCCGAGCAGGGCAGCGCGTCGTCCCGCCGTCGGGCGCGCAAGAGCGCCTCGGCCGAGAAGGCGGTGGCCGAGGTCGTCGAGAGCGACACCGGCACCGAGCCGGACGCCGACTACGTGGACACCATGGGCTACGACCTGTCCCGCTACGAGGCGGACACCGCAGCCGCGCCGGCGGTCTCCGACAGCCAGCGGGGCGAGTCCGCCCGGCTGGCCGCCGCGGACGACCCGGACGCGCTCGCCGACGGCGACGCCGACGAGGAGAGCACCGAGGGTGGCGCGGGCCGGCGTCGCTCCCGCCGGGGTGGCGCCCGCCGACGGACCCGCCCCTGAGCAGCTGACCGGCCGGTCTGACCGGCCCGGTGTTTGATGAGGTCCCTTCCCCGGCAAAGTGACGGGGGAGGGACCTCGCCGTCCCGCCACCCCGGTCCGCGATCGGCCACCCCCGGTCAGGAGAAGAAGATGCGTCGTCTGCTCGCCGTCACTGTGCTGGTCGCCGCGCTCTCCGCCGGGGCGGGTTGCTCCACCGACCGGCCCGGCGAAGGCCCGACCGGCACGGCCACCGGGGGTTCCGGCCCGACGGCGGGGCCCGGGGGCGGGTCGGCCGGTACACCAGCGGGGTCGACCGGCACGCCGGTGGGTGGCAGCGCCGCGCAGGTCTGCGCCGTCGCGCAGCAGGCCGGCGTCACCGCGCTCGAGACGTACGTGGCGGAGGTGGGCCAGATGCTCGCCGCGGTGGGCGCCGGGGACACCACCGCCGCCGAGGCGGCCCGCGAGCGGGCCGAGGCCGCGTTGGCCGGCTGGCGGACCGCGCTGCGGGAACAGTCGGCCCGGGCCACCGACCCGCAGCTCAAGACGCTGCTCACCGACATCGGCACCGAGGTCGCCGCGCTCGGCGCGGACGTCGATTCGATCGACGAGACCGAGCTGGATCGGCTCCAGCAGCGCCTCGACCAGCTCTGCCCGCGCTGACCAGGGCGGGCCGGTTTGGGGTCCGGGCCTGCGATGGCGTACTCTTGCCTGCGGCGCACTTTTGGTGTGCCGAGTTCCCGTGTGCCCGCGCCGCCGTGCACTGCTACCCGGCGAGCCGCCGCGGGGACGACCGCCAGCAGCCTCAACGACAGGGAGTCCGCCTCCGATGTACGCGATCGTCAAGACCGGCGGCAAGCAGTACAAGGTCGCCGAGGGCGACGTGATCGAGGTCGAGAAGCTCACCGGTGCTCCCGGTGACGCGGTGAAGCTCACCGCAGTGCTCCTCGTCGACGGTGACGACCTGGTGACCGACGCGGCGAAGCTTGCCGAGGTCGCGGTGTCCGGCGAGATTGCCGCGCACACCAAGGGCCCGAAGATCAAGATCCACAAGTTCAAGAACAAGACTGGCTACCACAAGCGCCAGGGTCACCGCCAGCCGCTGACCCAGGTCAAGGTGACCGGCATCTCCAGCGGGAAGTAGGTCGTCCTCCAATGGCTCACAAAAAGGGTGCGTCCAGCTCGCGTAACGGTCGTGATTCCGCGGCCCAGCGACTCGGCGTGAAGCGCTTCGGTGGTCAGGTTGTCAGCGCCGGTGAGATCCTCATCCGGCAGCGCGGCACCAAGTTCCACCCCGGCGACCTGGTCGGCCGTGGCGGCGACGACACGCTGTTCGCGCTGTCCGCCGGTGCGGTCCTGTTCGGCACCAAGCGCGGTCGCAAGACCGTCAGCATCGTTCCGCAGCAGTAGCTCTCAAGCTTTGCGGGCCGCGGACCTCCGGGTCCCGGCCCGCTTCGCTTTTTTCGCAGTGCGGGGTCGAACCTCGCTGGAAGGATTGACGCCGTGGCGACGTTCGTTGACCGGGTCGTGCTGCATTTGCAGGCCGGCGATGGCGGGCACGGTTGTGCCTCGATCCACCGCGAGAAGTTCAAGCCCTTCGGCGGGCCGGACGGCGGCAACGGCGGGCACGGCGGCAGCGTGTCCCTGGTGGTCGACCCGCAGGTGACCACGCTGCTCGACTTCCACTTCCGCCCGCACGTCAAGGCCGACAGCGGCAAGGGTGGCGCGGGGTCGAACCGGGACGGGGCCAACGGCCACGAACTGGTGCTCAAGGTGCCCAACGGCACCGTGGTGCAGACCCTCGACGGCACCGTGCTGGCCGACATGGTCGGCGCCGGCACCACCTTCGAGGTGGCCCGCGGCGGGCGTGGCGGGCGAGGTAACGCCTCGCTGGCCAACGCCAAGCGCAAGGCTCCCGGCTTCGCCGAGCTGGGTGAGCCCGGCGACCACCTCGACGTGGTGCTGGAGCTCAAGAGCGTCGCCGATGTGGGCCTGGTGGGCTTCCCGTCGGCCGGCAAGTCGTCGCTGATCTCGGTGATCTCCGCCGCGAAGCCGAAGATCGCCGACTACCCGTTCACCACCCTGGTGCCCAACCTCGGCGTGGTCCGGGTGGACAACCACACCTTCACCGTCGCCGACGTGCCGGGCCTGATCCCCGGCGCGGCCACCGGCAAGGGGCTGGGCCTGGAGTTCCTGCGGCACATCGAGCGCTGCGCAGTGCTGGTGCACGTCATCGACTCGGCGACGCTGGAGCCGGGCCGCGACCCGGTCGCCGACATCGAGACCATCGAGGCCGAGCTGAACGAGTACGGCGGGCTGGCCGACCGGCCGCGACTGGTGGCCGTGAACAAGGTCGACGTGCCGGACGGCCGCGACCTCGCCGAGATCGTGCGCCCCGACCTGGAGGAGCGCGGTTACCGGGTGTTCGAGGTCTCCGCGGCCACCCGGGAGGGGCTCAAGGAGCTCACCTACGCGATGGCCGAGCTGGTCGACGCGCAGCGCAAGGCCGCGCCGCCGGCCGAGCCGACCCGGATCGTGATCCGGCCGACGGCCGTGGACGACGAGGGCTTCACCATCACGGCCGAGACCGACGGCTCGTTCACGGTCCGGGGCGTCCGACCGGAGCGGTGGGTCAAGCAGACCAACTTCGACAACGACGAGGCGATCGGCTACCTGGCCGACCGGCTGGCCCGGCTCGGGGTCGAGGACAAGCTGGCCAAGGCCGGCGCGCAGCCCGGCGACCTGGTCCGGATCGGTGAGCGCGAGTTCGACTGGCAGCCGACGCTCTACGCCGGCGTGGAGTTCACGCCCGGCAACCGGGGCACCGACGTCCGGCTGGAGGCGAGGTCGAACCGGGCTCGTGCGGCCGAGCGGCTCGCCGCCCGCAAGGCCCGCCGGGTGCGTTCCGGGGACGAGGTGGGCGCCGACGCGTCCGACGACATCGTCGACATCGACGACGAGGACGACGCCGAATAGCCCGTTGCGCTCCGTGATCGGGTTGATTGCCGGAAACCTCCGCGAAATCCACCCCGCCTAGCGTGGGGTGATGCTGATCGAAGCTCGGCCCGCCATCGATCCGGAGATCGCCGCACTGGTCACCGCGCAGCAGCGTGAGGTGCGCGAGGCCGACGGCGGGTTGGACGGGCAGGTCACCGTCACCCACGACGACATCCGCTACCTCGCCGTGGTGGTGAACGGCCGGGCGGTCGCCTGCGGCGGGCTCCAGTCGATCGACGCCGCCACCGGCGAGGTCAAGCGGATGTACGTCCGTCCGGCGTCCCGAGGTCGGGGCATCGCCCGCCAGCTGCTGGCCGCGCTGGAGGAGCTGGCATTCCGCCAGGGGCACTCGGTGGTCTGCCTGGAGACCGGCACCTACCTGCCGGCCGCGATCGGGCTCTGCACCTCGTGCGGCTACGACCGGATCCCGGCGTACGGCGAGTACGTGCACAACCCGTACAGCGTCTGTTTCGCCAAGCGGCTGCCGGTCGCGGCCTGACGGCCCCGTGCCGCGGTGCCGGCGCTCAGGCGCCGGTGCTGGCGTGCGCGACGGTGACCGGCTTCGACTCCGGCGAAGCGTGCTGGCGCAGGACGATGCTCAGCACGATCAGGGCGCCGACCGCGAGGAACTCGCTCTGCCAGTTCTGCATGGACTGGAACCAGAAGTCGCTGGTGCCGAGGAAGTCCCACACCCCGATCGGCGGTGCGCCACTCTGCAACGCCTGCTCCTGGTTGTACGCGGCGGTGCCACCGAGCAGGTGGCCGACGAATGAGCCAGCGAAGATCAGCAGCAGCGCGATGGAGAGGCTGTTGCGGTAGACGACCAGCGGCAGGCCGCCGACGCGTACCGGCCAGGGCGACTGCGGGGTGGCCCGGCGCTCGTCGTCCTCCGGCCGGTCGGTCTGGTCCACCGGCTTCGACTCGGCCGAACCCCGCTGCACCAGGTGCGCGGTGAGCAGCACGTACCCGCCCATCTGGAGGAACTCCGACTCCCAGTTCTCGAAGACCGCCTCCGCGAAGTGCCCACTGGTCAGGTAGGCCGGCCAGCTCAGCGGCGCCGCGCCGAACTCGGTCAGCTCCTCGTTGTGGGTCTGCCAGCCGAAGACGCTCTGCAGCACCAGGAAGACCAGGAACGCGCCGAGCATGGCGACGGTCAGGGCGTTGTCGCGCAGCCAACGGGGCATGTCACACCTCTTTCGCGAATCACCCCCGGGATACCCCTGCCGGGATGACCGCCAAACCGCTCAAGCGCCAGTTCAGGGCCGGTCGATCGGCGTGTCGAGACGTCCGCCGGTGCCAACCTGGTTGGAGAGCAGCAACCCGAGCGTGAGCATGCCGAAGCCGAGCGCGAGGTGCAGCCAGTTGTCGGCGGCGTTGACCGGCAGGATGTTCACCCCGCCGTCCTCGTCGATCGCCTCGACCGCCAGGCCGTACAGCCAGAGGGCGAGGTAGATCGCACCGCCTCCGGCCAGGAAGAGCCGGGCGCCGCCGATGCTGCGGGCCAGCGCCAGGCCGACCAGCCCGAACAGCAGGTGTACGGCGTTGTGCAGGATCGAGATCTGGAACAGCCCGAGCAGCCGGGCGTCCGAGTGGTGGCTGGCGAACCGCAGCTCGCCGTAGTCGGTGGTGATGCCGGGGATGAAGCCGAGGATGCCGATCAGCAGGAAGACGCCGGCCACGATCAGTGCCGCCGTCTGCACCCGAGGCCGGGGGCCGGTTGGTCGGCCCCCTCGCGCGTCTCGTGCCATCGCTGCCCCCTCCGTGGATCTGCCGGCCCCGCGAACCTCACTGTCCGCAGCGGCGACGTGACGCAGCCCGACGATCCTCCATTTTGAAGTCGATCCCACCGGCCGCGCAGAGAAATGCACGAAGAGGCATGGAAGCCGGAACGCAGGGTAGGTGAATCGTCAGCGGCCGCGGCAGCGCGGTCGCATCCCCCCAGCACAACCGCGACGACTTTCCGAGCGGAAGGGAAATCATGACTTACGATCTGTCACCCACGTCTTCCACGTACGGGCAGGAGTCGACCAACGGCGGAGGCGTCCGCGACCAGGCCCGCCAGGTTGGATCCGAAGCCGCGCACGCCGGTGGCGCGGTCGCGCAGACCGCGAAGGAGCAGGGCACCGAGGTCGGCCGTGAGGCGGCCCGGCAGGCCCGCAACCTCTACGGCGAGGCGCGCAACCAGCTCGCCAGCCAGACCGGCGAGCAGCAGCGCCGCGCGGCCGGTGGGCTGCGTTCGTTCGCCGACGAGATGTGCTCGATGGCCGAGCAGGGTGGCCAGGCCGGCCCGGTGAGCGAGCTGGCCCGCCAGGCCGCCGACCGGGTGCACGGCGTGGCCGGCTGGCTCGAGGAGCGCGAGCCCGGCGACCTGATCACCGAGGTACGCGACTACGCGCGGCGCAACCCGGGCACCTTCCTGGTCGGCGCGGCGGTGCTCGGCGTGCTGGCCGGTCGCCTGACCCGCAGCATCTCCGCCGCCGGCGACGACTCCGGCAACGGCTCGACGGGTCACCGCGGCGCCGGCGCGTACGACCCGGAGCAGACCGCGGTGATCCCGACGCCGCCGGCGCCCCGCACGGTGCCGGACGCCGTTCCGCAGGGCGGCTACCTCGACCCGACCCCCGGCGCCTACGCCGAGCCGACCCCCGGCGCCTACGCCGAGCCGACCCCCGGCGCCTACGCCGAGCCGACCTCCGGCGGGTACGCCGAGCCGACCGGCACCGGCCAGCCGCTGCCGCCGGTGAGCCAGACCGACCCGCTGCCGGGCGTGCCGTCCGGCGGCAGCACCCGCCCGTGAGCCACCGAGTCATCCGAAGGGAGGCGACGGCATGACGATGCCGACGCAGGGGTCCGGACTGGACTCCGGTTACCACCCCGACGCGGGTGCCCCGCACAGCGCGGCGGAGGTGAAGGGCAGCTCGCTCGGTGAGCTGATGCGCCAGGTCACCAGTGACCTGTCGACCCTGATGCGCCAGGAGGTCGAGCTGGCCAAGGCCGAGATCCGCCAGGAGGGCAGGAAGGCCGGCAAGGCCGCCGGGCTCTTCGGCGGCGCCGGCTTCGGCGGCTACATGGTGGCGCTCTTCGTGTCCATCGCCGTGTGGCAGTTCCTGGACAACGTCATGGACTCCGGCCTGGCCGCGCTGATCGTGGCCGTGATCTGGGCCGTGGTCGCCGGGGTCCTCTACTCCATGGCCAAGAAGAACGCCCAGCACGTACGCGGGCTCAAGCAGACCAACGACAGCGTGCAGCGGATCCCCGACGCGCTCAAGCCCCACCCGGAGGGAGTCACCCGATGAGCACCGATCCCGACCAGATCCGCCGGGAGATCGAAGCCACCCGCAACAACCTGAGCTCCGACGTGGACGCGCTGGCGTACAAGGTCAGCCCCAGCCGCATCGTCGACGACCGTAAGCAGCGGGCCCGCTCCGCGCTGCAGAATGTGAGGGACAAGGTCATGGGAACCGCGTCTGACCTCGGCCACGGCACCGGCCACGCCGCCCACTCGGTGGGCGACCGCGCCTCGTCGGCGGCCTCCAGCGTCAGCGACGCCGCGCAGTCGGCGGCCTCCACCGTCAGCGCCGCCGCCCACAGCGCGCCGCGGGTCATCCGGCAGAAGTCCGAGGGCAACCCGCTGGCCGCCGGCCTGATCGCGTTCGGCGTCGGCTGGCTCGCCTCGTCGCTGATTCCGGCCACCCGCCGGGAGCAGCAGGCCGCGACCCAGCTCAAGGAGAAGGCCAGCGAGCACAGCGGGGTGGTGACGGAGAAGCTGGGCGAGGTGGCCAGCGAGCTCAAGGAGGAGCTGCGCGAGCCGGCTCAGCACGCCGCGGAGTCAGTGAAGTCCACCGCCCAGGACGCGGTGCACGCGGTCAAGGACGACAGCAGGTCGGCCGCACAGGACGTCAAAGACCAGGCGCAGCAGTCCCGCCAGCAGGTCAGCTCCTGACCCCACCCGTACCAACCCCGACGGCTCGCGGCCACCTCGGTGTCCGCGAGCTGTCGCGTTGTCAGCGGGGCCGCAGCGCGCGGGTCGAGTGGGCGGCCCGGCGGAGGCGGGTGTCGCCGTAGCGGACTCCTCCGCGCAGGAACCGCTGACCGACCGCGAGCCAGCCGCAGACGCCGCGTTCCAGCAGCCAGAGCGGGGCCGCCAGCGCGGTGCTCGGCGGGAAGACCGCGTCGCCCCCGGCGCGGCGGCGGCCGAGCTCGGCGAGGGCGGCGGTGCCGGCCGCCGCGCCGAGCAGCAGCCCGGACCGGCGGGCCGCGACCGCCGCCGCCAGCGCCGGCAGGACCGCGAGCGCGGTCAGCAGGCGGACCGGCTGGGCCAGATCGTCGTACGCCTGGCGGACCCGTTGGCCGCGGAAGTGCGCGGCGTCCGGTGGCAGCCGGCGTACGTACAGCCAGGCCGGCGTGGCCTCGGTTCCGCCGTACGCCCGCACGGTGCGGATCAGCTCCAGGTTCTCGAAGAGCACGTCCGGGTCGTACCCGCCCATGCCGAGGAAGGTGTTGCGGCGCACCGCCAGGGTGCCCGGGTAGTCCGCCCCGAGCGCCCTGTTGAGCAGCGTCCGACCGGTGTCCCACCAGGCGTGCCAGGGCAGCGGGGCGAAGTAGTTCTGCGGCCGGACCAGATCCACCCGGCCGAGCAGCCGGTGCACCGCGCGCAGCCCGGCCTCGTCGTACCGGACGTCGTCGTCGGCGATCACGACGTGTTCGTGGCCGGCCGCGCGGACGCCGGTGAGCACCCCGGTCACCTTGCCGTTCAGCCCGCGCAGGGTGGGGTCGGGCGGGAGGTGCCGGCGGACCAGCCCGCGCCACGCCGCGGCGTGGCGGGCGAAGACGTCCGGTGGGGAGCCGTCGACCACGATCAGCTCGACGCGGCCGCCCAGCCAGCGCAGGTAGTCGGTCAGATCGGCCAGGCCGGTGTCGACGGTCCAGCGCAGCGGCAGCACGTACGCTATCGGCAACGGGGGCGGCGCGGTACCGTCCCGGCCGCGGCCGGGGTCGAAGGGCAAGCGTGCCTCCCGGGCAGGCGGTGGGTCAGGCGGTGCGGCGGATGTTGGTGAGGGTGAGACCGGTGGGGGGTAGCGCCGGCATCCGGTGCAGGTCCAGGGCCAGGTCCTGTGGCGGAACCTCGTAGCGCATGGCGCTGGTCAGGTTGGTGACCGCCCGTTTCATCAGGTCGATGGTGATCCACTCGCCGGCGCAGCGGTGCCCGGTCCAGTGGTCGCCACCGCCCTGCGGGATCAGCTGGAACGCGTCCACGGGACGGCCGGCGAACCGCTCCGGGCGGAACAGCTCCGGCTCGGGCCAGAGCGCGGGGTGGTGGTTGGTGCCGTACAGGTCGAGGAGCACCCGCCGCCCTCGCGGGAAGTGGTGGCCCTGCCAGTCGAAGGAGCGCCGGACCTGGGCCGCGGCGGCCGGAAAGAACGGGTAGTACCGGCGTACCTCCTGCACGAACTGCTCGGTGGCCTCGTCGTCGCCGCGGACCCGTTGCCGCCAGGCGGGATGGTCGTGCAGGGCGAGCGCGGCGAAGACGATGAACCGGTCCACGGCGACCGTCGGCCGCAGCACGTTGAGCAGCTCGACCGCGGCGATCCGCCGGGGGAGCAGCCTGCCCCGCGCGTCGCGGTGCTCGGCGATCACCTTCAGCGCGCTGCCGGCGGGGGCCGGGAGAATGCCGATCCGCGTCCGCTCGATGATGTCGGCGATCCAGCGTTCGGCCCGGCGGCGGGCGAGCAGGCCCCGCCAGTGCCGGGGACCGACCATCGCCGGGGCTTCGATCATGGAGTGCAGCTCGACGGTACGGCGGTCGACCTGCGACGCGGCCAGCGGCACCCCGGCCCAGGCGCAGACCACCCGGGTCAGCAGCCGGCCCAGCTCGTCGTAGAGCGTCACCGGCGTCGCGCTCTCCCAGGCCGGGATCCGAGCCTGCCACTCGTCGTCGAAGAGTTGGCCGAGCTGCCCGATGGCGGCCGGCGTCATGATCGACATGAGCATCGCCTTGCGGTCCCGGTGCTCCGGCCCGTCCAGCCCCTGCACGCCGCCCCGGCCGGTCAGGGTCCGCTGTACCCGCGTCGGCATCGCCTCGCGCCGCTGGAAGCGCTCGGCGTCGTAGAACAGCGTCGCCGCCGGCCGGCCGCGCAGGCAGATGGTCGGGGCCAGCAGGATCCGGGTCTGGAAGACGTCGCTGCCGTACCGGTCGCAGCGCTCGCCGATGAACCGGTAGCCGGCGCGGAGGAACGCCAGCGTGCTGTCCGGGCCGCGGTCGGCCGGCATGGTTGCCATCGGGTCTCCTCACGTGCGGATGCCGGCCGGTCTGCTCGGCCGGGTGCGTCTACCCAGGTCGGGGCTCCTGAACCCACCGCTGGCATCGGTCGCGCGCCGGCTGGCCGGTGCGGCTCGGCCACCGGATCGGCGTCCGCTGGCCCCTCCCACCGGCGCGGGAACCTGGTTGAGTTTCGGGTGAGTGGCCGGCGGCGGCGAGGGCCGGGGCGGCTGGGGCCGGTGTTGCGGCCGGTCCGCGACAAGGGATCACGGGGAGGGCGTATGCGGGACAACAGATCGCCGCACTGGCGGCAGCGGCGGGCGGTCGGGGGTCTCGGCGCGGACCGGATCCGGGACCGGGGGGCGCTGATCGGGCCGCCCCGGCGGCCCACCCGGCCGCACCGGTTCTTCACGGTGCACCTGGGCTTCACGGCTGCCGGCATGGCCGACGCCCGCGAGCTGGCGGTGGCGTACGCGGAGGCGCTGAGCCTGCTCCGCCCGGAGCTGGCGCTCGGCGCGGCGGCCCTGTCGCCGGCCGATGCCTGGCACCGGGCCGAGCGGCTGTTCTGCGGGGCGGTCGGCCCGGACGGCGAGCGCTGCGTCGACGTGGCCGAGCATCTCGGCTTCCACCACGCCCCCGGTCCCGGCGGCCTCGGCTGGGGCGACGGCGACGGCCCCGGCGATGGTTGACCGATGGCTGACGCCCGGCCCCGGGTCGGCGACGTGGGAGTGCCGCGGGCGTCGAAACACCCCCACACCGCCGAGCCGGCGTGCGAGTTCAGTCCAGGTCGAACTCGCCGTCCTGCGCGCCGGCGACGAACGCGTCCCACTCCGCCTGGGTGAAGACCAGCACCGGCCCCTCCGGCTGGGCGGAGTTGCGCATCCCGATCAGTTCGTCGACGAACGCGACCTCGACGGCGCTGTCGGAGGTGTCCCCGTCGGCCCGCTGCCAGACCGCCCGAGAGAGGTCGAAGTCGCCCTTGGGGTGCTGCGCCATGGTTCTTTCCTCCAGTGCCGAGGGTCGTGTGGTGACCGCGTGCGGATCCCCATCGGGCAGGATAAGCGGATGCCGAGCCTGACCCGTGTAGAGGCGACCGCGCGTGGCGCGGCGATTACTGTCGAGTCCTATCAGGTGGACCTCGACCTGACCGGTGGCGGCGAGCTGTTCCGCTCCCGCGTCGAGATCCGGTTCCGGGCGACCCCCGGCACCGCGACCTTCGCCGAGATCAAACCCGCCAAACTCCTGGCGGTACGCCTCAACGACCGCGACGTCGACCCCGGCGCGTTGACCGACAACCGGCTCCCGCTGACCAACCTGGCCGCGGAGAACACCCTGTTCGTCGAAGCGGAGATGGCGTACTCCAACACGGGGGAGGGCATGCACCGCTTCGTCGACCCGGCCGACGGCGAGACCTACCTCTACGCGGTGACCTTCCTCGACAACGTGCAGCGCATCTTCGCCGCGTTCGACCAGCCCGACCTGAAGGCGTCGTTCACCCTCACGGTCACCGCTCCACCCGAGTGGACGGTCGCCAGCAACGCCGAGGTGGCCGCCAACCCCGCGCCCGGGCGTTGGGAGTTCGCCCCGAGCGCGCCCCTGGCCACCTACTTCTTCTCGCTGATCGCCGGCCCGTACCACGTGCGGCGGGCCGAGCACGACGGCGTGCCGCTGGGCATCTACTGCCGCCGGTCGCTGGCCGAGCACCTGGACGCCGACGCGGAGGAGATCTTCACCGTCACTCGGCAGTGCCTGGACCGGTTCCATGAGCTCTTCACCGAGCGCTACCCGTTCGGCAAGTACGACCAGGCGTTCGTGCCCGAGTTCAACGCCGGCGCGATGGAGAACCCGGGCATCGTCACCTTCCGCGACGACTACGTCTTCCGCTCGGCGGTCACGGACACCCAGCGGGAGCTGCGGGCCACCACCATCGCCCACGAGATGGCGCACATGTGGTTCGGCGACCTGGTCACCATGCGCTGGTGGGACGACCTGTGGCTCAACGAGTCCTTCGCGGAGTACCTGGGCACCCGGGTCACGGCCGAGGCGACCCGCTTCGACCAGGCGTGGACCACGTTCGCCATGCGCCGAAAGGCCTGGGGGTACGCCGCCGACCAGCGCCCCTCCACCCACCCCGTCGCTCCGGAGGAGGTGGCCGACGCCGACGAGGGCCTGCTCAACTTCGACGGCATCTCGTACGCCAAGGGCGCCAGCGTGCTGCGGCAGCTCGTCGCGTGGCTCGGTGACGAGGCGTTCCTCGCCGGCCTGAACGCGCACTTCGCCGCGCACCGCTTCGGCAACGCGACCCTCGCCGACCTGCTGGCCAGCCTCTCCGCCGCCAGTGGCCGGGACCTGTCCGGCTGGGCTGAGCTGTGGCTGCGCCAGGCGCAGGTCAACACGCTGCGCGCCGAGGTCGCCGTCGACGCCGACGGCCGTTACACCGAGGTGGCCGTGGTGCAGACCGCGCCCGAGTCGCACCCGGTGCTGCGTCCGCACCGGATCGGTGTGGGCCGCTACTCGGCGGACGGCGCGGTGGAGCGCGACGAGGTGGACCTCGACCCGGCCACCGACGGCGGGCGGACCGTGCTCGACGGGCTGACCGGCGCCCCGGCGGCCCGGCTGCTGCTGCCCAACGACGGCGACCTCACGTTCGCCAAGGTGCGCCTCGACCCGGCGTCGGCGAACGCCGTGCCGCTGGTGCTGCCCGGGCTGGCCGACCCGCTGGCGCGGGCGGTGCTCTGGAGCGAGGCGCTGGACGCGGCGACCGATGGCGAGCGGCCAGTGACCGGCCTGGTCGAGCTGATGGTCGCCGCGCTGCTGGCCGAGACCGAGGTGATCATCGCGGAGGACGTGCTCACCCTGAGCCGGTCGCTGGTCGACCGCTACCTCGATCCGCTGACCCGCGCCGCGGCGCTGGCCCGGGTCGCCGGGGCGTGCCGGCAGTTGCTCGACGGCGCGCCGGCGGGGGAGTCGTTGCAGCTCGCCGCCGCGCGGGGCTGGATCGCCGCGACCACCGACGCCGACCTGCTCACCGGCTGGCTCGCCGGCCGCGACGTGCCGACCGGGCTGAAGGTCGACGCCGAGCTGCGCTGGTTGGTGCTGCGCCGGCTGGTGGTGCTGGGCGCGGCCGGCGCGGCGGAGATCGACGCCGAGGTGGCGGCCGACCGCAGCGCCACCGGCGCCGAGCGGGCCGCCCGCTGCCGCGCCGCCCTGCCCGATCCCGCCGCGAAGCAGGCGGCGTGGGACATCATCGTGGGGGGCACCGAGCTGTCCAACCGGCTGCTGGAGGCGACCGCCGAGGGCTTCTGGCAGCCCGAGCAGGGCGAGCTGACCGCGGCGTACGTCGAGCGGTACTTCGCGGACATGCCGGCCGCCGCGCGTCGGCGTACTCCCTGGACCGCCGACCGCGTGGCCACCCTGGCGTTCCCCCGCTACGCCGTGGCGCAGCCGACGCGGGAGGCGGCCGCGGCGCTGCTGGCCCGCGACGACCTGACCCCCGGCCTGCGCCGGGTGGTCACCGACGCCGACGACGACCTGCGCCGCGCGCTGGTCGCCCGGACGGCGGTGGCCGCCGCGGCGGCCTGAGAGGGCAGGCGCGGGGTGGCTGGCGGGCCACCCCGCGCCCCGGCTCAGCGCAGCGCCGGCTCCGTCGTGACCGGGGCGTCCCAGTCGATGACGTAGCGCTGTTCGGCGGCGACCGTCTTCTCCGGGTCCATCGCGGTGCGCGCCAGCAGCGGCATCAGCAGCGGCATGAGCGTCCGGGCGACCGGCCCCGGCGCCTTGGCGTGGTTGATCCGCGCCGCTCGGGCGGCGACCTTTTCGACCCTCGCGCGGCGCAGCCGCTCGAACGCGGTGAACGCCGATGCCACGTCCGGCAGGTCACGCAGGCAGCGGGCGAGCTGCACGGCGCTCTCGATCGCCAGTGACGCGCCCTGACCGGAGCTGTTCGACGGCGCGTGCGCCGCGTCGCCGACCAGCACCATCCGCCCCCGGTGCCAGTGCGGCACGGGCGGCATGATCTGCAACGCGCCGACGACCTGGAGCTCGTCGGCGCTGCTGGTCGCCGTCAGTTCCCGGCCCGGATCGTCGTCGCCGTAGCTGCTGCGCAGCGTGTCCAGCCATTGCGCCGCCGGCACCGCGCGGGCCTCGACCAGGCTCAACGGCCGCTGGTGCGGCAGGTTGGCACCCCAGCGGGTGCCACCGCCGGGCTCCGGCCAGTAGAGGTAGTAGCCGCGTCGCCCGAACGCGAAGGTCATCGTGCCCGGCTCGGCGTCCACCTCGTGCCGGGCCACCGCCTCGAAGCCGAGCAGCCCGGTGAACCGGGGGCCGGGCGCGGCCGGGTCGATGAGACCGCGAACGGTCGAGCGGATGCCGTCGGCGCCGACCAGGACGTCGGCGGTGGCGGTGCTGCCGTCCTCGAAGCGGGCGGTCACGCCGCTCTCCGTCTGCTCGGCGGCGACCAGCCGCTTGCCGTACGCGAACGGGACGCCCTCGGCGACCGCCCGGTCGTGCAGCACCCGGTGCAGCTCGGCCCGGTGCACCACGCGCAGCGGTGGCACCCCGGCGAGCGTGGGCAGGTCGATGCGGCGGCGGCCGACGGCCATCACGGTGCGCTCGATCGGGGTGGCGATCGCGGTCACCGCCTCGTCCGCGCCCACCGTGCGCAGTGCCGCCACGCCGTTGGGCGCGAGCGCGAGGGTGCCACCGATGCCACCGATGCCGCCGACCCCGCTGGCGGTGGCGGGGTACGCCTCGTGGACGGTGGCGGTGATGCCGGCGCGGCGCAGCGCGAGCGCCGTCACCGGACCGGCGATGCCGCCGCCGATGACGATCGCGGTTCGTACTGTGGTCATGCTCTCTCCCTGGGTGTCGTCGGTTCGTGCGCGTGCGAACCGACCTGGGAGGGAGCGCGGTTATCCTCGTGGTTGCCGCTTCGGGCCGGGCGCCTTCCCAGGTGTCGGTTCGAGGTAAGGGCTCCGGCGGGGTGTTGGCGCACCCCGCCGGAGCCGTCCGTCAGTCGGGGGTGTCGGGGGCCGGGGTGCTGGTCCTCTCCGCCAGCTCGGCCAGCTCTGCCGGTATCTCGCCGGTCTCGTGGAAGGCCCGCCAGGTGTCCAGACCCGGGTAGCTGCCCGAGGTCAGCTCGGCGAGCAGGGCCCGCAGCCAGGCCGCTTCCGCGGCCCGCATGGCCAGGTCGTACTCGGACTCCACCAGGAACAGCCGCGGGATCTCCCGTAGGTGCGCGTCGAGCGTTGCGCGGTCCTGGCCGATGGCGTCGTCCAGCAGGTCGAGCCGTTGCCGCAGCAGGTCGGTGGCTTCGTCGGGATGCAGCGCGGCGAGCACGGACAGGCCGGCCCGGAAGCGGGGATGCTCCGGCATCGGGGTGGAGACCAGCTCGCGGGCCCAGTCGACCAGCTCCGCCCGTCCCACGTCGGTGATCCGGTAGACGGTGCGTTCGGGGCGTCGGCCGTCACGGACGCTTTCCACGGCCTCGATCATGTCGTGTTTGTCCATGTTGCGGATCACCGTGTAGAAGGATCCCCACTTGAACTCCATGTCCTGGTCCTTGCCCCAGGCGCGTAGTGCGGTGGCGATCTCGTACGGGTGCATCGGCCGCTGGACCAGGGCGGACAGCACGGCCAGCGCCAGCAGGTTGCCGACCTTGCGCCGCTTCGGCACGACACCCTCCTCCTTCTCGTTCCCGATTACTTGTTGGCGAGTATATGCGCACGAGTCGTCGCACCGCGACCCCCGGGTCGATGGCCTTTGTTTCCTCGCGTGTTTGGAGCGGGATCAGGTGTGCCCGTCGCCGGGCCGGAGCGGTGGTCCACGATGCCCGGCCTACGATCACGGGGTGGAGGAAGACATCCGGCGGATCGGGATCATGGGCGGCACCTTCGACCCGATCCACCACGGGCACCTCGTCGCGGCCAGCGAGGTGGCCGACCGTTTCGGCCTGGACGAGGTGGTCTTCGTCCCCACCGGGCAGCCGTGGCAGAAGACCGACGAGCCGGTCAGCCCCGCCGAGGACCGGTACCTGATGACGGTCATCGCGACCGCCTCCAACCCCCGGTTCCAGGTCAGCCGGGTCGACATCGACCGCAGTGGGCCGACCTACACGGTCGACACGCTGCGCGACCTCCAGGCCGAGTACGGCCCCAAGGTGCAGCTGTTCTTCATCACCGGCGCCGACGCGCTGCAACGCATCCTGTCGTGGAAGGACCTCGACGAGATCTTCGAGCTGGCCCACTTCATCGGGGTGACCCGGCCCGGCTTCCAACTCACCGACAGGCACCTGCCCGCCGACACCGTCAGCCTGATCCAGGTGCCGGCGATGGCCATCTCGTCGACCGACTGTCGTGCGCGGGTGGCCCGGGGCGAACCGGTCTGGTATCTGGTGCCCGACGGTGTGGTGCAGTACATCGCCAAACGGAACCTGTATCAGCGCTGACCATGCCCGGTTCGCCCCCATTCATGCGGCTAATCGACCAGAACTGACAAGTCGAGGCGACGCCGGGTATGAGACGCTTGGAGGATCGCACGGTTGATCGAAGGAGAACGGTGACAGTTTCCGAACGCGCTCACGAGCTGGCGATCGCCGCCGCCCAGGCCGCCGCCGACAAGAAGGCGCAGGACATCACCATCATCGACGTCGGCGACCAGCTCGCCATCACCGACGCGTTCCTGCTCGCCGCCGCCCCCAACGAGCGTCAGGTGCTGGCCATCGTCGACGCCATCGAGGAGCGCCTGCTGGAGCTGCCGGAGAAGGCCAAGCCGGTGCGGCGCGAGGGTGAGCGTGGTGGCCGCTGGGTGCTGCTCGACTACGTCGACATCGTGGTGCACGTCCAGCACACCGAGGAGCGCGAGTTCTACGCGCTCGACCGGCTCTGGAAGGACTGCCCCACGATCCCGTTCGTCGACCGCGACCTCGTCGAGGCCGACGCCAGCGGGTCCGCCGCGGCCGAATGACCCGGCTGATCATCTGGCGGCACGGCAACACCGACTGGAACGCCGCCAACCGCGTCCAGGGGCAGACCGACGTACCCCTCAACGAGCTTGGCCGCGACCAGGCCCGCGACGCCGCCCCGCTGCTCGCGTCGCTGCGTCCCGACGCCATCGTGTCCAGCGACCTGAGTCGCGCCGCGGAGACCGCCGCCGCGCTGGCCGCGCTGACCGGCCTGCCGGTCCGCACCGACGCCCGGCTGCGCGAGCGGCACTTCGGGCAGTGGCAGGGCCTGTACCTCACCGAGGTCGCCGAGCGCTTCCCCGCGGAGTACGCCCGCTGGCGGTCCGGCGACCCGGCCCCGGGCGCGGGCCTTGAGCCCCTGCACGACCTGGGCCAGCGGGTCGCCGCCGCGTTGCAGGAGGCGGCCGACGCGACACCCGGCGGCACCGTGGTGATCGCCACCCACGGCGCCGGCTCCCGGCAGGGCATCGGTCACCTGCTCGGTTGGGACGCCGGCGTGCTGCGCAGCATCGGCTCGCTGGTCAACTGCCACTGGACCGAGCTGCGGCACGACGACGTCCGGGGCTGGCAGCTGTGGGCGCACAACATCGGCATGATCACCGCCCCGGCCGTCGTCGACGCGGTCTGAACGCCGTCCATCGCGGCCGGCCCCGCTACCTGTCGCACGATTGCGCCTCGGCGTTCACCGCCCCGATCGACTAGCGTGCGGGCATGCCCGTCGCGGTCGTCATCGACTCCACCGCCTACCTTCCCCCCGACCTGGTGCAGGCGCACCGGCTGACCGTCGTGCCGCTGACCGTCGTGCTCAACGGCGCGGAGGGACTGGAGGGGGTGGAGACCCAGCCCGCCGACGCCACCCTGGCGCTGAGCGGCCGGCGGGTCACGGCCAGCACCTCCCGGCCGGCGCCCGAGCAGTTCGCCCAGACGTACCGCCGGCTCCTCGACGCCGGCGCCGACGGGATCGTCTCGGTGCACATCTCCGCGAGCCTGTCCGGCACGGTCGAGGCGGCCCGACTGGCCGCCGCCGACCTGGACGGCCGGGTCGAGGTCGTGGACAGCCGCTCGGCCGGCATGGGGCTCGGCTTCCCGGCCATCGCGGCCGCCACGGCCGCCGAGGCCGGTGCCGACCTGTCCGGTGTACGCGACGCGGCCCTCGCCACCGTCGTCCGGACCACCGTCTGGTTCTACGTCGACACGCTGGAATTCCTCCGCCGGGGCGGCCGGATCAACGCCGCCGAGGCGCTGCTCGGCACCGCCCTGTCGGTCAAGCCGATCATGCACATGCCGGACGGCTCGATCGTGCTGCGGGAGAAGGTGCGCACCGCCAGCCGGGGAGTGGCCCGGCTGGTCGACCTGGCCGTCGAGGCGGCCGGCGACGACGAGGTGGACCTCGGGGTGCACCACCTGGCAGCTCCGCAGCGAGCAGAAGCACTGCTCGCCGCCCTCACCGAGCGACTCGGCGACCGGCTGCACGACACGTACGTCTCCGAGGCGGGCGCCGTCGTCGCCGCGCACGCCGGCCCGGGGTTGGCCTGCGTCGTCGTCCACCGCAGACCGGGCGGCTGAGCCAGGTGTCCACGTCGTGCGTGGTGACCGGCGGCGGCCGTGGCGTCGGCCGGGCCGTGGTGCAACGACTCGTGGCGACCGGTGCCACCGTCGTCGTGGTGGAGCGTGACGCCGACGCGGTCGACTGGCTGGCCGGGCACCCGGCCGCCGACCGGCTGGGCGCGATCATCGGCGACGCCGGCGACGAGCAGGTGGCCGAGCGCGCCGCCCACCTGGCGGAGCGCTCCGCGCCACTGACCGGCTGGGTCAACAACGCCGCGGTGTTCCGGGACGCCGCCCTGCACTCGGCGTCCGCCGACGCGGTGCTCGACCTGATCGGGCAGAACCTGCGCCCGGCCGTGGTGGGCGCCGCCGTGGCCGTGCGCCGGTTCCTGGCCGCCGGCGCGGGTGGCGCCATCGTGAACGTCTCGTCGCACCAGGCCCGCCGGCCGGTTTCGGGCGCCCTGCCGTACTCGACAGCGAAGGCCGCCGTGGAGGGGCTGACCCGTGCGCTGGCCGTCGAGTACGGGCGGCACGGCATCCGCGCCAACGCCGTCGCGCTCGGCTCGATCGCCACCGAGCGGCACGGCGACTTCCTGGCCGCCCAGGAGCCCACCCAGGCCGAGTGGATCGACGCCGAGCTGACCCGGCTGCACCCGGTGGGCCGGATCGGGACGGTCGACGAGGTGGCGGAGGCGGTCGCGTACCTGCTGTCGCCGGCGGCGAGCTTCATCAACGGGGTCACGCTGCCGGTGGACGGGGGACGGGCCGTGCTGGGCCTGGACCCGGAGGCCCGCTGACCACGGTGGCGTCATGGCCCATACCGACGTAGCCCAGCTGCCCGCCGACGCCCAGACCTTCTCCGAGCGCACGGCGGGTATCCCCGGGACCCGGGCGAGCGGGTGATCCCGCCCGCCGACCACCAGGTAGCAGTCGCCTTGCCGTAGCCAACGGCGTCCGTGGGCAGGCACTCGTCGAGCAGAATGTCCCAGTGCGGAATTTACTCGGAAGGAACAGATGATGAACGACGACGTCCGGGTGATCGGCGACCAGGCGTATGACGCCCTGATCCAGGGGTTCCAGACCGGGTCGTGGAAGAGCTTCTTCGACCTTTTCGGCGCGGAGGTGGACCTGATTCTGCCGGCGCCGCAGACCGGCCACTTCACCGGGCCCGAAGGGCGGGAGAAACTGGTCGCATTCTTCAGTGCCTTCACCCCCGGCACCAGCCGATTCGACAGGGTCGAGGTCATTCACAAGACCGTCGCCGAGGATCGCGTCGTCATCGAGGACTGGGCTCGGGGTGTCGCTTTCAACGAGCCCTACGCGGCCCGGCATTGCATTCACATCTTGGTTCGGGACGGAAAGGCCGTCGGTTTCCACGAATACAATCGGTCGCTCGACTGAGAGCGGTTTGTCGTGACGGCGGGCGCGCTCGGCGAGCGGACGCGCCGCCACCGCTGACCGCCAGCTGGCGTGACAACTCTGCTAACAGTGGATTCAGCGGACGCGAGTCAGTCGACGAAGCGGTCAGTGAGGTTCGTCGGCGGGTTGCTCGGGTTCAGCGCCGTGAGGTCACCCGCGGCTTCCTCCTGAAGGGACGCCAGGTGAATCAGCAGCGCCGGGCGGTCATGACGGTACTCGCCGAGGAGACGCAGCTTCGCGGCCGAGCAGGGCCAGGCGATCCGGCAGGTCCGGCAGCGCCACGAGGGCTTGATCACCGGGTGTTCCGAGCGGCCCGCTCGACGCCGCCGTCGGCCTTCACGTCGATGCGCGTCCACCTCCTCGGGGGTGAGCCCGACGGTGCCCCGCGCTGAGGTGTTTGAGGGTGAGTACGGTCATCCGCCGACCCTCACCGGGGTCCGGCTGACCGGCCGGCGACGTCCCGGTACGAACCTCGTGCAGTCGGTCGTCGGTGGCGTCCGGAGTGGTGAACCGCAGGGACCTCCACCCCCTGTGCACCCTCGGGCATGAAGTACAGGGAGCGCCGGGCCACGGCCGGCGTGGCGTCCTTCACACACGTACATGCCGTCGCCGCGGCGCACGGTCAGCCGGGCTGGCTGGCCTGGGCCGACGCGATCGTGTTGGAGTTGACCTCGATCGCCGCTGGCCTGAAGTTGCGCCGCAACCGGTGCCTGCGCAAGAACGTCGCGATCCCCGCCACGATGCTGGTCGCGGCGGTGCTGCTGTCGCTGGCGGCGCAAGTCGTCGAGGCCGAGGCGTCGCTGATCGGCTGGATCGCCGCCGCCCTGCCAGCGCTCGGTTTCTGGCGATGGTGAAGATCGCCCTCGGCCGTGCCGACCCCGCCCCACCCCCGTCGACCGTCCGGCCCGTGCGGACGGAGCCCGGACCGCCACTGACCGTCGACGCGTCGGTCCCGGACAACCGCCAGCCGCTCGCCACCATTACTGCCGCCGTCCGGGACCGCACGACCGCGGTCCCCGCCGCCGCGGACCGATCTGAGGTGGTCCCGGACCGCCCGGACGGCCAGCCGTCGGCCGATGACGGCGGTCCGGAGGTCACCGCGCTGGTCCCGGCCGCCCGGACCGCCGCCCGCACCCTCACCGTCGAGGGAACGCCGATGTCCCGCAAGGCCCTCGCCCGACAGCTACGCGCGGACGGACACCAGTTGTCCAACGCCACCGCCTCGGCGCTCGTACGCGTCCTGCGCGCCGAGACCACCTCACCCGCACCGAACCTGTCACCGGGGGAGGCCGCGTGACAGAACCCCAACCTGCGGCTTCTGTCAGAGCGAGCCGCCGCTGTCAGACCAGCTTGCGCGCCTGTCAGCAGGCCCGCGAGCTGACAGAACCTGACCGGACCTGTCCACGCGCTCCCGCCCGCGACAGCGGCCGGTGCACCCGCCGCACACCCACACATCTGACCTTGGAGCAACAACAGTGATCACCCCACATGACGAATCTCAGCCGCGTCGCCGCTTCCGTCACCGGCCCGCCTCACACACACTCTCACCGTGTCGTCACGCCGGGCCCGGTGTGCGCGGCAGTGTAGGAGTCAGCGCCGATCCCCGTTCGACCGTCCGCCTTGATCCTGACCCCCAACCTGACCCTCCGTCCTCGCTCGCAGCCCAGGTCAACCCCCCTCACAACGACTCTGATCGGCTCCAGACAGACCCTCAGCTCTGGGGTCTCCCCCCTGGGGCTGCCCATGCGTAAACCCACACAGACCTCGGATCCGCTGCTGCGGCCTCAGGCCAGCATCACCGCCCGCGACGACCGGCTCCTCGGCTGGCTCTACGACCACGGCGTGTTCACCACCGACCAGATCGCCGCCGCCCTGTTCCCGTCCCTGGACTCCACCCAACGCCGCCTGCGCCGCCTCACGCTGCTGCGGGCGGTGGACCGGTTCCGGCCCAACAAAGCCGACGGAGGCTCCTACCCCTACCACTACGTCCTGGACCAGCTCGGCTACGACCACGTCCGCGTCCAACGCGGACTCGGCCGACCACGCCGGGACCAAGCTCGCCGCCGCAAACAGTCCCTCACCCGCCGACCGGACCTCCCGCACCTGCTCGCCGGCAACCAGGTCTTCATCGACCTCGCCGCCCACGCCCGCACTTACCCGGGCGGCAAGTTGATCCGCTGGCAGCCGCCTACCACGAACCCGGCGTCCTCTACCGCAAAGGCGGCAACCCGCAGATGATGGTCCACGGACCCACCGGACTGCCCCGCCCGGACGGCGCCGGGATGTGGACCGAGCGCGGACGGGCGGTGCCGTTCTTCCTCGAGTACGGCACCAGCGGCGAATGCCTGGACGTCCTTACCGAGAAGATCGCCAAGTACGAACGCCCCTACGCGATGAGCACCTGGGCGTGGCCGGTCCTGTTCCACCTTCCCTCCGCTCGGCGGGAGGCGAACCTGCACCACCGCCTCGCTGGCTTCAATCTGATGACGGTGAGCCGGCGACGGGACCGGCTGGAGGAGTACGTGGAGGCGGTGGTGATCGCGCGCCTGAGCCGACCGGATGCCGCCGCCCTGCTCACCTCGGACGATGACGGGGGAGAGCGGGAACGGGCCGCTCAGGCGGCGGAGCAGGTACGGCAGCGGCTCGACGACGCTGCGGCCAGCTTCGCGGCCGGGGTCATCACGGCCCGCCAGCTCGCCACGATCACGGGCCAGCTCCGCCCCGAGCTGGCCGCGCTGGAGGCTGCCGCCGCCCCACCGCCGGACCGCGCATCCGTGCTCGGGGAACTGGTGAGCGCGGCGGACGTGGAGAAGGCGTGGGACGCACTCAGCCCGGACGCGCGCCGGACCGTTGTCCGCCTGCTCATGGAGATCCGGGTGGACCGGGGCCGGCGCGGACCGGGGTCCAGCACGGACGGGATCGAGATTATCTGGCGCTGAGTTTCCCCGTCGCGCAATGGCATCCGTCAGTGCGCGACGGGGAAACCGGTCAGCTCTCCGGCGGCGGCGGCTCGTCCGCGCCGCGCGCCTTCCACGGCTGGTGCTCGGCGATCCAGCGCTCCACGTCTTCGGCCCACCAGACGGAGCCACCGGCCAGGCGGTCAACGGGCTCGGGGAAGTCGGGGCGGCTGGTGAGCTGGACGACCCGGACGCGCGACACGCCTAGGCGTTCCTGTAGCTCCGCCGAGCCGTACAACCTCCGGGCCATGCCCCGAGGATCCCGGCCGGACCCCCTTACGGAGTCGCAACCCCCCTTGCGGCCACCCGTCCGCGCTGCTCACCCGTCGCCACCCACCCCCTTGCACACTTGACAGGGGGTCGCTCGTTCGGTCCCCTATAGGGGCGGTCCGGGCACTTGAGCGGGGCTCGGTGCCCGGACCTGCACCGACTATGGGAGGTGGGGCCATGCTGGAGCGGGAGCTACCCCGATCGGAATGGGTGCCCATGCTGGCCAAGCGGATCATCCGGCGGCACTGGATCGTGGGCTACTGCGAACGGTGCGCCGGACGGACGGACGCGTGCCCGGCGCTGCGGTGGGCCCGGGACCGGGTGAGAGCGCACCGCCTGGCCGGCAACCGGCCTGCCCGGTACTGAGCGCAGACAGCACGAAAGAACGGCCCGCACCCGGAGGAGACCAATCCGGGGGTGCGGGCCGTCCGTCTGTGACCGCTCAGACCGGCTGAGACGCCTTCTCTCGCGCCACCTTGGCGGCGTGGCGCTCCAGGCCCGCCAGCGCCACCGCCGCGCGCTCCCGGGTCTCCCTGGCCGCTTCCACGGCGTTGCCGGTGATGGTCGTCCCGGTGCCGAACAGGCGGCCGCCGCTCGGAGACTCCACCACCTGCCGCACCCGGTCGATCTCGGCCAGGTCGGCCACTGCCGCTTCCAGCTCCGCCACCACCAGCTCCGCCACCACCAGATCCGGCCGCGCCAGTCCGGCGGCGGCCTGGCCGTGCAGGTAGGTCAGCCACTCCGTGCGGCGCTGCTCGATCCCGGCGGCTACCTGCTGCCGGACCTGGCCCACCGCGTCCCGGGTGCCGTCCGCCGTGATCTGTGCGGCCTGCGCCTGCTCCTGCCGCTCCCGGATCGACCGGGTGACCGTGGCCGCGTCCAGGGGCGCACCGGAGGCGGCGGCCTCCGCAGCGTCCCGGCGCGCGTCGGGCCCGGCGTTGTCCCCCGGAGATCAGGTGTTGGCGCACCTGCCGGGCCCGATCATTGTCGGTACCCGCCGCGCTCATGCGTCGGCATACCAGGACCTGGGTTTCCTCGACGCGGTCCGGCCGGCCGTCGCGCTGGTGCCGGTGGGCACCGGCAACACCTACGGGCACCCGAATCCGGGGTTGCTCGCCCGGCTGAGCAGGGGCGGTGCCCGGGTGCTGCGGACCGACACCGACGGCGATCTGGCGGCGATCGGGACGGGGGCGGGCCTGGCGGTGGTGCGCCGAGGCGTGCCGCCGGGTCGACGACCCTGAACCGGGCGGGGAAGGATGCTGGCGTGACTTCCGGTGGAAATTGCGCGACCAACGCGGTAAATGCTGGGGGTATACGAATTTCGAGGGGGATCAGGGTGAATGTCGGGATTTGCACTGACTGCGGGCTGTGCCGACTGAGCGGCGAATGACCAGGCACGATCCCGCCGTGGGCCGTGCGAATATGGGCGGCGTGACCCCCGCCAGCCTCGCCCCCATTCTGCTCGTCCTCGGTGATGAGGAGTTGCTCGCCACGCGAGCGGTGACCGAAGCTGTCGCGAAGGTACGCAGCGTCGACCCTGAGGTGGACGTCCGCGAGTACCAGGCCAGTGCGCTCACCGTCGGCGAGATCGCCGAGATGCTCAGCCCGTCGCTGTTCGGCGGGCGGCGGCTGCTCGTGCTGCACGCCGGGCAGGACGCCCGCAAGGACCTGGTCGCGGCGCTGCTGGCGTATGCGAAAAACCCCGACCCGGAGGTCCAGCTGCTCGTGCTGCACCTGGGCGGGGCCAAGGGCAAGGCGTTCGCGGACGGGCTGCGGGCTGCGGGCGCGACCGTGATCCCGGCGGCCAAGCTGCCCAAGGGGCAGAAGGGGCACCGCGACCGGGTGACCTTCGTCCGCGACGAGATCCGGCGGGCCGGCGGCAGGTGCACCGACGACGCCGCCGAGGCGCTGATCGCGGCGGTCGGCAACGACCTGCGCGAGCTGGCCGCCGCCTGCTCCCAACTGGTCGCCGACACCGACGGTCGGATCGGCGCCGACACGGTCGCCCGCTACTACCGGGGCCGGGTCGAGGTGAGCGGCTTCACGGTGGCGGACGCCACCATGGTCGGGGACGTGCCGGCCGCGCTGGAGGCGCTGCGTTGGGCCCTGCACGTCGGGGTCGACCCGGTGCCCATCGCCGACGCCCTGGCCGACGGGGTCCGCACGGTGGCCCGGGTGGCGTCGGCCGGGCGGGGCAACGCGTACCAGCTCGCCAGCACCCTCGGCATGCCGGCCTGGAAGATCGAGCGGGCGCAGCGGCAGGGGCGCGGCTGGACGCCCGAGGGGCTGGTCCGGGCCATGCAGGTCGCCGCCGAGTGCAACGCGGCCGTCAAGGGCGGCTCGGACGACCGGGCGTACGCCCTGGAACGTGCTGTCTTCTCGGTCGCGGCGGCCCGGCAGGGCAGCATCCGGTGACGGGGCCGAACCGTACGGCGTGGGCCACCATCCCCGCCGATGAGGAGCGTTATCGGCCGCTCTACGCCCGGCTCCTCGGCCTGCGGTTCGTCAACCCCGGCGGGGTGCTCTGCTTCCTCTTCTTCGAGGGCACGGTCGCGCTGGCCGTGCTGCTCGCCCTCGCCGAGCTGGTCACCTGGTGGGCCGTGCTGGTGCTGCCCGCCGTGGTGGCGGTGATGGTGAAGCTCAACGACATGGTGGCCGCGATCGTGGTGCGTTCCGCCGCGCTCGTGCCCGAGCAGGAACGGGACCGCTTCCGCCGGCAGATGGAGCCGGTGGTCGGCCGGGCCCGGGTGGAGTGGATCTCGCACACCGTTCCCGGCGTGGTGATCAACGCCGATCAGGTGCCACCCAACCGCCGCACCGACCCGTCAGACTGACCGGGGGTAGGGGCGGAGAACGTGCCCGCGGGTGGACACACGGAAGCCCCGGGCCGGGGCCCGGGGCTTTCCGAATCAGTCTGACGGCGAGTCGTCAGGCGGAGAGCGACACCACGCGCTTGGCGATCGCGGACTTGCGGTTCGCGGCCTGGTTGGAGTGGATCACGCCCTTGCTGACAGCCTTGTCCAGCTTGCGCGAGGCCTCCTGCATCAGCGCGGCGGCCTTCTCGACGTCACCGGCCTCAGCAGCCTCGTTGAACTTCCGGACGGCGGTCTTCAGCGACGACTTGACCGACTTGTTGCGCAGCCGGGCCTTCTCGTTCTGCCGGTTGCGCTTGATCTGGGACTTGATGTTCGCCACGCGACAGCCTCGTCTTGATAGCTCGGGTTGGTCAGTTTAGGTGCGCGAGATGACGAACATGCGTCATCGCTGCGCGAAGAGCCAGGTTACCAGGTCGCCCGGGACGAGCCAAAACGGCTCCGTGCTCGCGCGGCCGAACGCGCCGCTGATCCGGCCCGTCGGGGCCCAGGTTACGCCCCCGCCGGTCATCGCCAGCCCTGGCGGTGGGCGAGCCAGTCGAGCGCCTGCTCGCCACTCCACCGCTGGTGCGCGGGCAGGTGCGGCGAGGCCGTCACCGGGGCCGCGGCGGCGCCGGTGAGGAAGTAGCCGGCCAGCGCGGCCAGGGTGGCGTCCAGCGCGTCCGGGGGCGCGCCCGCGGTCACCGGGTGCGCGGCGAAGAGCCGGTCCGCGTCTAGGCCGCTGGCGTACGCGGTGAGCAGCAGGCCGGCCAGGTCGAACCAGGCCGGCCCGTGACAGACCCAGGTCCAGTCGCAGAACCAGGCCCGGCCGTCCGCGTCGATGAGCACGTTGTCCACCCGCAGGTCACCGTGGGTCAGGCCGGTCGCCCCGGTGGCGTACCGGGGGAGGCGGGACTCCAGCGCCACCAGCTCGGGCAGCCGACCCCGCACGGGCTCGGGCAGCGCCGGAGGTGGCTCCCGGCCGGCGGCGACCTCCTCCCACCAGAGGATGTCCGACCGGGCCAGGTCGGCCAGGTGCGGCAGGTCGAGCGCGGTCAGCCCGGTCGGAGGGTCGGCCAGCGCGGCGGCGACCTCGGCGTACCCGGCGAGCGTGGCGTCCAGCTCGGCGGGCGCCCAGGGTAGCCGCGGGGTGTGGCCGTCGACGGCGTCGGTGCAGAGCACGAACCAGCCGGCCTCGTACAGGGTCCACCGGGGGCGAGGCGCCGGCAGGCCGGCCGGCAGCCGGTCGAGGATCGCGGCCTCCCGGGCGTACGAGTCGACCAGGCGCGGTTGCTCGACGGCGGACGCGGCCTTGACGAAGGCCCGGCCGCCGTCGGCGGTGCCGAGCACGGCGGCGAAGCCCCGGGTGAAGCCCGCGCCGGCCACCCGGGCGGTGACCACCGGCGCGCCGAGCCGGTCGGCGATCGCGGCCCGCAGCGCCGCCGGCAGCGCCGGCCACGACGGGCGCAGCGCGCTCGCGTGGTACGGCACCGGAGGCAGCGGCGTCGGGGACACCCCACCATGCTGCCCCGGGGTACGTGCACAGCGCGCGGCGACACTGCCAGACTGCCAAGCCATGAGGACCGAGGACTTCTGGCAGCTGATCGACGAGGCCCGGGCCGGCGGAGGGGGAGAGCCCGGCCCGGTGGCCGCGCGCGCTGTGGCGCTGCTCGCCCAGCGTGACCCGGAGGACATCGTCGGGTACGCCCGGCACCAGACGCGGGTGCTGGCCGCGTCGCACAAGGCGGATCTGTGGGGGGCGGCGTACCTGATCAACGGCGGCGCGTCGGCGGACGGCTTCGAGCACTTCCGGGGCTGGCTGATGACCCAGGGTCGGGCGGTCTTCGCCCGCGCGGTCGCCGACCCGGACTCGCTGGCCGAGCTGCCCCAGGTGCGGGCCGCCTCGCTCAGCGGGGAGGAGTTCTCCGCCGAGCAGATGCTGGCGGTGCCCTGGGACGCGTACCGCAAGGCCACCGCGTCGGAACTGCCGGCGGCCCGGGAGCCGGTGCGCGCGCCGGACCTCAACGACTTCTGGGACTTCGACGACGAGGAGGAGGCCCGCCGTCGGCTGCCCCGGCTGGCCGCGCTCTTCGTGGAGCCGCCGGTGGAGTGACGGGCGCGGGCGCTTCGCAGGCCGATCCATCGCCCGCGCAGCGGGGGCACCCCGGCGGCGTGGGAACATAGAGGGGGTCGGCGGCGCGCCGGCCTGTTCACGTCAGCCGACCAGAACGGACCGCTGTGCCACCGAAGCTCGATCCCGGCGCGAATGCTCCTGGTGCCACCGACCCCGGTCGCATCCGGAACTTCGGCATCATCGCCCACATCGACCACGGGAAGTCGACCCTGGCCGACCGGATGCTGCAGCTCACCGGCGTGGTCGACCCCCGGCAGATGCGCGCCCAGTACCTGGACCGGATGGACATCGAGCGCGAGCGCGGCATCACCATCAAGAGCCAGGCCGTCCGGATGCCGTGGACCATCCGCGAGGGTGAGCGGATCGGTGAGCACGCGGTGCTCAACATGATCGACACCCCAGGACACGTCGACTTCACCTACGAGGTGTCCCGGTCGCTGGCAGCCTGCGAAGGGGCCGTGCTGCTGGTCGACGCCGCGCAGGGCATCGAGGCGCAGACCCTGGCGAACCTCTACCTGGCGCTCGAGAACGACCTGCGCATCATCCCGGTGCTCAACAAGATCGACCTGCCGGCCGCCCAGCCGGAGAAGTACGCCGAGGAACTGGCCCACCTGATCGGCGGCGACCCCGCCGACTGCATCCGGGTCTCCGGCAAGACCGGCGAGGGCGTGCCGCACCTGCTCGACGAGATCGTCCGGCAGTTCATCCCGCCGGTCGGCGACGCCGAGGCGCCCGCCCGGGCGATGATCTTCGACTCGGTGTACGACGTCTACCGCGGCGTCGTCACCTACGTCCGGGTCATCGACGGCCGGATCAGCGCCCGGGACCGGATCAAGATGATGTCCACCGGGGCGGTGCACGAGCTGCTGGAGATCGGTGTCATCTCGCCGGAGATGGTGAAGGCCGAGGCGCTCGGCGTCGGCGAGGTGGGCTACCTCATCACCGGCGTGAAGGACGTCCGACAGTCCCGGGTCGGTGACACGGTCACCATCAACAGTCGGCCGGCGGCCGAGGCGTTGGGTGGCTACAAGGACCCGAAGCCGATGGTCTACTCCGGCCTCTACCCGATCGACGGGTCCGACTACCCGAACCTGCGCGAGGCACTGGACAAGCTCAAGCTCAACGACGCCGCGCTGGACTACGAGCCGGAGACCTCCGGCGCGCTCGGCTTCGGCTTCCGCTGCGGCTTCCTCGGCCTCCTCCACCTGGAGATCATCCGGGAGCGGCTGGAGCGCGAGTACAACCTTGACCTGATCTCCACCGCGCCGAACGTCGTCTACCGGGCGATCACGGATGACGGCGAGGAGATCGTCGTCACCAACCCCAGTGAGTACCCCACCGGCAAGATCGCCGAGGTGTACGAGCCGGTGGTCCGGGCCACCGTGCTGACACCCAATGACTACGTGGGCGCGGTGATGGAGCTCTGCCAGGGTCGGCGGGGCAGCCTGCTCGGCATGGACTACCTCTCCGCCGACCGGGTGGAGCTGCGCTACACGCTGCCCCTCGCAGAGATCATCTACGACTTCTTCGACCAGTTGAAGAGCCGGACCAAGGGCTACGCCTCGCTGGACTACGAGCCCTCCGACGAGCAGGCGTCCGACCTGGTGAAGGTGGACATCCTGCTGCACGGCGAGCCGGTTGACGCGTTCAGCGCCATCGTGCACAAGGACAAGGCGTACAACTACGGCGTCACCATCGCCGCCAAGCTGCGCACGCTGATCCCGCGCCAGCAGTTCGAGGTGCCGATCCAGGCGGCCATCGGCAGCCGGGTCATCGCCCGGGAGACCATCCGGGCGATCCGCAAGGACGTGCTCGCCAAGTGCTACGGCGGTGACATCAGCCGTAAGCGCAAGCTGCTGGAGAAGCAGAAGGAAGGCAAGAAGCGGATGAAGATGGTCGGCCGGGTCGAGGTGCCGCAGGAGGCCTTCATCGCCGCCCTCTCCTCCGACTCCGGCGACGGCAAGGCCGCCGGCAAGAAGTGACACCGGCGCCGGTGCGCCGGCGCTGACTGACGAACACGGCCGGTGCCCCGGCCGGGCCGGTCGCGACGACCGATCGCCCGACGGGGTGCCGGCCGTCGCCGTACCCCGGCCGGCGGCACCGCCGTTTCTCGCCGGCTGGCGGGTCGTGGCAACGGGCCGACCCGGCCGGGGCGGAGATTTTTTCGGGCCTCGCCGGTGGCGGGTGGCCCCCACGACAGGGCGGGTGACCTGTGTGGACGCGCCCTGTGTCAACCGACGCAGCCGTGGCGCATTGACGCCCACCGTTGGTGTCGATGGTGAGTCGGTTTGGATTTTCGGTGGGTCGGGAACTTAGCGGTCACGACAGGAAGCACACATCGTGTGTCAGACATTCTTTGAAGGAGGGCGACCGTGGAGCTCACCGTGTGGGGCATTATCACTGCGCTTGTTGTTGGTCTCATCGTCGGCGCGCTGGGCCGCCTGGTCGTTCCGGGCCGGCAGAACATGCCGATGTGGCTGCACATGCTGATCGGTGTCGGCGCGGCCCTGCTGGGCACCGTGCTGGCGCGGGCGATCGGCATCGCGACCGAGACCAACGGGATCGACTGGGGCGAGCTGCTGGTGCAGGTCGTCGTGGCCGCGATCGCGGTTGCGCTGGTGGCCGGCGTGGGTCGCCGCCGCAGCGTCACCCGATAACACCCGCACCACCGCGACACATCCGAAGGGCGCCCGACCGACTGGTCGGGTGCCCTTCGCGTTCATGCCCGACGGTCTCGTCCTGGCGCCAGCCCGCCTTTGATCCACTCGACATCAGGGATCTCGCGGTGTCCCTGCTGCCGGGACACCCCGATATCCGTGAACTCGTGTCGATCACGCCAGCGGCGGCCGTTCGCCGCCGTCGGCGCTCGCCCGCAGCCCGTGCACCTGCCCCCAGCGCGCCCGTCGCCGCTCGCAGCCGCCCGCGGCCAGCCCCGCGCACACCGCCCGCTGCCCGCCGTGGCCCGTCGGCCGTCCGGCATGGCCCGCCGTCTGTCGCCCGTCCCGCGCCCGTCGCCCTCGGCCGCAAGAGGCAGGGGGCGGTGGAACCTGTCCGTGTACGCCCAGTCGTGATCGTCTGGTGCGGGAAGTCGGTTTGGATTTTCGGCGGGTCGGGAACTTAGCGGTCACGACAGGAAGCACACACCGCGTGTGTCAGACATTCTTTGAAGGAGGGCGACCGTGGAGCTCACCGTGTGGGGCATCATCACTGCGCTTGTTGTTGGTCTCATCGTCGGCGCGCTGGGCCGCCTGGTCGTTCCGGGCCGGCAGAACATGCCGATCTGGCTGCACATGCTGATCGGTGTCGGCGCGGCCCTGCTGGGCACCGTGCTGGCGCGGGCGATCGGCATCGCGACCGAGACCAGCGGCATCGACTGGGGCGAGCTGCTGGTGCAGGTCGTCGTGGCGGCCATCGCGGTTGCGCTGGTGGCCGGCGTGGGTCGCCGCCGCAGCATCACCCGATAACAACCCGGCATCACCTGGCACCACCGCACCACTGGAAAGAGCGCCCGGCCCTCGGCCGGGCGCTCTTTCGTGTGGGAGTGCCCGACTTCGGCCCGATGCCACAGCGCCTTTCGCCGGCCCCCTGCGGTACGGTCGCCACGCTTCCGCCGGCACGCCCACTGTTGTAAAGGAATCCTTCGTACTAAGGTGCGGCGGAGAAGGTTAGTTCCAGGCGGCGCGAGGGGAGAAGTGGCGTGAACAGGTGGAAACGGCTGGCCCCGGTCACCGCCGTGGTGGCCTCGGCCGCGATGGTGCTGACCGGCTGCGGCGGGGGCTCCGGCGACGACGCGGCAGACGACAGCAAGCTCACGGTCTGGATGATGGGCGAGGGCGGGGACGCGCAGAACACCTTCCTCGACGGGGTGGAGACCGAGTTCCGGCAGAAGCACCCCGACACCGACGTGGTGGTGCAGTACATCCCCTGGCTCGAGGCGCCCAAGAAGTTCCAGGCCGCGCTCGCCGGCGGTGAGGGACCGGACATCACCGAGCTGGGTAACACCGAGACCCAGGGCTGGGCGGCCCAGGAGGCGCTCGCCGACGTGAGCGGCCGGATGGGCGGCTGGGCCGACGGCAAGGACCTGCTGCCTGACCTGGTACGCAACGCGCAGCTCGACGGCAAGCAGTACGGCGTGCCGTGGTATGCCGGCGTACGGGCCATCTACTACCGCACCGACTGGTTCGCCGAGGCGGGCGTGCAGCCGCCGAAGACCTGGGACGAGCTGATCAGCGTGGCCAAGGCCGTGCAGGCGAAGAAGAAGGGCACCTACGGCATCGCCCTGCCGGGCAACTCCGAGCTGCCCTTCTATTCCTTCCTCTGGGGCGCCGGCGGCGAGATCGCCAGCAACCAGGGCGGCGCCTGGAAGTCCGGCTACACCACGCCGGAGGCGCAGCGGGCCGTCAAGTTCTGGACCGACATGGTGACCGTCCACAAGGTGGCCCCGCCGGCCGCCGCGGGCTGGAACGAGATCGACGCGCGTACCCAGTTCGCCACCGGAAAGGCCGCGATGGCCTTCGCCGGCAGCTGGCAGCAGGGCGCCATCAAGAAGGACAACCCCGAGATCGAGAAGGTCTGGGGTACGTTCCCGATCCCCGGCCCGGACGGCAAGGCCGCGCCCGGTTTCGCCGGCGGCTCGGACGTGGCGATCTGGAAGGACAGCGAGCGTCAGGACCTGGCCTGGGACTACCTGACCGTGCTGCTGAACAAGAAGAACTCGCAGAGCTTCGCGAGCAGCCTCGGCTTCTTCCCGGTCTACAAGGACCTGGTCGCCAGCGACACGTACACCAACGACAAGGTGATGGCGGCGTTCGCCACCACCATGCAGAACACCAAGCTCACGCCGCTCACCCCGAAGTGGGTGGAGGTCAGCCGAACCAAGACGGTGACCCAGGCGATGAACAGCTCGGTCATGAAGGGTCAGAAGACGGTCGAGAAGGCCACCGCCGACGCGGCCGCTGAGATGGAAAGCATTCTCAACGCCAAGTGACCACGCTGACCGAGGTGCCGGAGACGGCAGCCGCGCGGGAGAACCCCGCGCGGCGGCGTCGCCGAGTCGACCGCCTGCCGTACCTGCTGCTGCTGCCCGCACTGGCGATCATTGGGGTGCTGCTGCTCTGGCCGCTCGGCCAGGTCGTGGTGATGTCCTTCTACCGGTTGAACAGCGTCCGGCAGTTACGCGGCGACCGGGAGTGGCCGTGGGTGGGGTTGGGCAACTACGCCGACATCCTCACCGATCCGTTCTTCCTGACCGTGCTGCGCAACACGGTCCTGTTCGCCGCGGCCAACGTGCTGCTCACGATGGTCCTCGGCACCCTGGTCGGGCTGCTGCTCAACCGGCTCGGCCGCAAGATGGCCACCTTCGTGGCCAGCTGCGTGATGCTCGCCTGGGCGACCCCGGCACTGACCGGGACGATCGTCTGGAAGTGGATCTTCGACGACACCAGCGGTCTGGTCACCTGGCTGTTCAACGCGCTGCCGGACGGCCTGTCCAACGCCCTTTTCGGCCACAGTGACTGGACCGGCTACGGCTGGTTCAACTCGCCGCTGCTCTTCTTCGCCATCCTCACCCTGGTGGTGGTCTGGCACTCGTTCCCCTTCATCGCGGTGAGCGTGCTCGCCGGCCTGAAGAGCGTGCCGAGCGAGCTGCACGAGGCCGCCCGGGTGGACGGCGCCGGCCCCTGGCGGGCGTTCTGGAAGATCACGTTCCCGCTGCTGCGCCCGGTCTTCGGGATCCTGATCGTGCTCTCCACCATCTGGGACTTCAAGGTCTTCACCCAGCAGTTCGTACTGGCCGGAGGCACACAGGACCGGCCGACGTTCATGCTCTCCATCTACTCCTACGCGGAGGCGTTCTCGCCACCGCCGAAGTACGGCCTCGGTGCGGCCATCGCGGTGATCCTCACGCTGATCCTGCTCCTGGTCACCGGCTTCTACGTACGGATGGTGCTCAGGCAGGAGGACGAGTCGTGAAGAAGTTCGCCCTCAACGGCGCCGGGCTGCTGGTCGCGCTCTTCGCGGCGTTCCCCGTCTACTGGATGATCTCCACCTCGCTGAAGCCGAGCAAGGAGATCTTCTCGTCCACCCCGCAGCCGGTGCCGACCCACCCGACGCTGGCGCACTACCGGGAGATCCTGACCGGCAACCTGATCCCCGGCGTGAGCTTCGCCGACTTCTTCCTCAACAGCGCCCTGGTCGCAGTCTCGACGGTGGTGCTCAGCGGCCTCGTCGCGCTGCTCGCCGCGACCGCGGTGGCCCGGTTCCGGTTCCGGCTGCGGACCAGCTTCCTGATCATGCTGCTGGTGGTGCAGATGATCCCGCTGGAGGCGCTGGTCATCCCGCTGTTCCTGATGATCCAGCGGCTCGGGCTCTACAACACCCTGCCCAGCCTGATCCTCACGTACCTCGGTTTCTCGCTGCCGTTCGCGGTCTGGATGCTGCGCGGCTTCGTCGCGGCGGTGCCCAAGGAACTGGAGGAGGCGGCCGCGATCGACGGAGCCAGCCGGGCCCAGATCTTCCGGCGGATCCTGTTCCCGCTGGTCGCACCCGGCCTGGTGGCCACCAGCATCTTCTCCTTCATCACCGCGTGGAACGAGCTGATCTTCGCGTTGACGTTCATCAACGACCAGAATCGGTACACGCTGCCGGTGGCGATGACCTTTTTCTTCGGCCGGGACGACACCAACTGGGGCCCGGTGATGGCCGCCTCCACCCTGTTCACCCTGCCGGTCATCATCTTCTTCCTGCTGGTGCAGCGGCGGATGGTCTCCGGCCTGGTCGCCGGCGCCGTCAAGGGCTGACGGCCGCCCACGGCTGTCGGCGATCTTGGCGACGCGCCACCCCGTCGGGTCCCGCTAGGCTGACCGCCATGACGGGCAGGGTGGCAGCGGTGAACCTCGGTGTGGTCACCGAGGCCGAGTGGGCCGGCGACGCGAGCGGTCGCAGCGGCATCGACAAGCGGCCGGTGGACGCGCCGGTGCTGATCCGGGTCGACGGGGTGGTCGGCGACTTCATCGGCGAGCGAGCCCACCACGGCGGCGAGGATCAGGCGGTCTACGCCTACGCGGAGGAGGACGGCGCCTGGTGGGCGACCGAACTGGGCCGGGACATCGGGCCCGGCGGCTTCGGCGAGAACCTCACCACGTATGCGGTCGACGTGACCGGCGCGGTGATCGGTGAGCAGTGGCAGATCGGGTCCGCCCTGCTTGAGGTGACCAAGCCTCGAACGCCGTGCACCACCTTCGCCGGCTTTTGGGGCGTACCGGACCTGATCAAGCGGTTCACCGTCCGGGCGCTGCCCGGGGCCTACCTGCGGGTGCTGCGCGAGGGGGAGGTGGGCCCGGGCGACCCGGTCGAGGTGGTGGACCGGCCCGCGCACGGGGTGACCATCGGCGAGGTGTTCCGGGCGACCAGCCTCGAGCCGGAGCTGCTGCCCCGGCTGCTCGACGCCGAGGACCTGCCGGAGCCGATCCGGGAGAAGGTCCGCCGCCGGCTCGTGGGCCGCGCCTGACGAACGCCCGGCGGACGCGCAAGAGCCCCTGCCATCTCCAGACGGCAGGGGCTCTCGCGGTCAGCGGGTCAGCGGAGCCAGGGGACGCTGCGGTCCAACAGGCCGCGCTCCTTGAGCTCCTTGCGCAGCGGGATCTCGTCGTCGACGTACCCGTCCCAGTTGATGCCCCAGTAGTTGGCGGTGTGAGTGCCCTCGCCGATCAGCTGGCGCTGCACCGGCGTGCGGTTGCGGTACCACTCGCCGTCCAGGTCCGGGTGCAGCTCGTCCAGCGGGCGGATCCACCGGTACGTGTAGCCGACGAAGAGCATCTTGCGGGTGATGGACGACAGGTTCGTCGACCGCGAGTGCCACTGGCGGCGGTCGAAGATGAAGGCGTCACCCGGGTTGGCGGTGATCTCCACCGTGCCCTCCGGGTCCGGGTTGTGCACGCTGAGGTCCTTCGGCCGGGGCAGCGAGTTCAACAGGTGGCTGCCCGGGATGACCTTGGTGGCGCCGCGACCGGTCTCGGAGAGGTCGGAGAGCACGTACGCGACCTTGAGCGAGAACATCGGCCGGGGCAGGTTCGGGTCCATCGTCTCCGGGTCGGAGTTCTGGCGGTACCCGTCCTGGTGCCAGCCCCAGTACGGCTTCTCCGGCTGGAGCGCCGGCGGGGTGACGTCCAGGTGGTTGTGGTGGGTGTAGATGTTCCAGCCCGCCAGCCCCCACATGTACGGGAAGGCGATCGGGTGGGTGAGCAGCTCACCGAAGAGCTCGTCGCGCTCCAGGAAGCCCAGCAGGTGCAGCGTGCCGTCCTTCTTGGTGTTGCCCTTGGCCTGTTCCTCCGCGTAGACGCGGTCGACCGCCGCCTCCAGCGCCGCCCGGTGATCCTCGGTCAGGACGTTGCGCAGCAGGAGGAAACCCTGCTCGTGGAACTCCTTGCGGTCAGTGTCGCTGATCGGTTCGTAGCCGGTCCGGTCGCCGTAATCGAACACCGCGTCGTACCCCTCCCCATGAGGTGAAACCATTTCTGGCACAGGCCGCCGATCGTAACGCGCATACCTCGGCATTGGGGAGGGCGTGCGGAGCGGTTGGACACCGGTCGGACCGCGCGCAGCGGGACTGTCACGGATGGTCAAATTTGCGTGATCAATAGCAGCCTCTGTGGGCCGTTGTCCGATTGTGCGGTGACTGCCGGTTAAGAAATCGGGGCGGTGTCACGCCTCGGCGAACACCTCGGCCACCACCTGACCGGCGGGGCCCTGCTCGCCACTCACCCGCCCCCAGGTGCCGTCCCGGGCCGTCCACTCCAGCCCGCCGAAGCGGACCCGCTTCACCCCGTGGTCCTGTGCGTGCGAGACCAGCCAGTGCGCGTACCGCCAGCCGTCGCGCTGGTCGCCCGCGGTCACCGCCAGCCCGGTCTGGTCGTCCGGGTCGGTGCTCGACACCCCCCAGTCCAGCACCAGGTTGCGGGTCAACTGGGCGGCCGCCGCCGCGCCGCGCATCACCGGGGTACGCCCCACCGAGCAGGCGACCGCGCCGGTGACGTCGCCCAGCAGCGCCCGGCTGAGTACCTCGGAGTCGTCGGCCCACTTCTGGTACGCCTCGGGGAACGCCGAGCGCTGCACCCGCTGGGCGGCGTCGGTGACCCGCATCGACTCCCAGCCGCGCACCTTCTTCAGCGCCGCGTAGAACCGGTTCGCCGCGTAGCGCGGGTCGCGGATCTGCTTCGGGCTGCCCCAACCCTGGCTCGGGCGCTGCTGGAACAGGCCGACCGAGTCACGGTCGCCGTCAGCGAGGTTGCGTAGCCCGGATTCCTGGTAAGCCGTGGCCAGCGCGACCACCACGGCCCGCTCGGGCATCCCGCGCTGGGCGCCGATCGCCGCGATGGTCGCCGCGTTGGCCATCTGGTCGGCGTCCAGGGCGACCCGACCGTCGGCCTGGACCGTGCAGGTCCGCGAGGACAGCGGCAGTCGCAGCTCGTCTCCGACCTGCCGCAGGACGAGCCAGATTGCGATCACGGCGACGAGGACGAGGACCACGCCACCCGCCACGGTTGCCCGAGTTCGCACCCACACCCCCAGATCGACAGTCCGACAAGAGTACGTCCCCCGGCGACCAATCCGGGTCGTCCGACCGGTTTCGAACCGACGGGACCGACCTACGCCGACTGGAGATTCCCCCTCCGGTCGGGGTCTCACCCGACTTCCTGATCGCAGGACTATTGCCCGGATTCTCCGAATTTATCCCCAATGGTCTGTCGTCAGCGTCACGATGGCCGAGTTCGGTGGAAAGTGCTTGATCGGTCAAGCGGTTGCCTGACATGACACGTCAATTACCCGGGCCCGTCAGGACCTGGGCCACGGACCGAGGAGGAGTCCCATGGGAACGCTGGATGGCGAGGTCGTGCTCATCACCGGCACCGGTGGAGGTCTGGGCCGCGTCGCGGCGCTGGCCTTCGCGCGGGAAGGTGCACGGGTCGTCGGGGCCGACATCCAGATCGATGGCAACAACGAAACGGTCGACCTCGTCCGGAAAGCCGGTGGGGAGATGACGGGCATCGCACCGGTCGATCTCACCGACCCGGAACAGGTGCGCCAGTTCGTCGAGGACGCGGTGGCGGCGTACGGCGGGCTTGACGTGGTTTACAACAACGCGGCCGCGCTCCGCTTCGGCCCGATGCCCGACTTCTCCGTCGAGGACTGGCGGTACACGATCACCGGCGAACTCGACATTCCCTTCTTCGTGTCGAAGTTCGCCTGGCCGCACCTGGTCCGGCGCGGCGGCGGCGTCATCATCAGCGCCGCTTCCATGGCCGGAATGATCGGTGGCCATGTCCCCCCGATGGTCGGGCACGCCGCGGCGAACGCCGGCATCATCGGCATGACCCGACAACTCGCGCTCGAGGGCGCGCCCCACGGGATCCGGGCGGTGGCGATCAGTCCCGGGCCCATCGTGAGCCCGGCCAGCGAACGCGACCTCGGCGACAACCAGGCGGCCCGGGACGCGATCACCGGCAAGACGCTCGTCAAGCGCTTCGCCCAACCCGAGGAGGTCGCCGAGCTGGTGGTCTTCCTCGCGTCCGACCGGGCCTCGTACATCACCGGCGCGAACTACCCGGTCGACGGCGGCGCGACCGCGTGGTGACGGACCTCGGGGCGCCGCCTTTCCCGGGCGGCGCCCCACCCTCATCGAGGCCGTTTGCTCTGCTTAGACGTCGAGAGCGGGCACCCAGTGCGCCGGTCGTTTCTCCCGGAACGCGGTGACCCCCTCGCGTCCCTCGTCGGAGAGGAAGTAGCCGGTCGACAGAGCGGACAGCCGGGCCAGCTCAGCGCGCAGCTCGGCGGTGCCCGGTTGGCGCAGCAACTCCTTCGCGCCGGCCAGCGCACCCGGGGCGCCGCGCACCAAGGAGTCGCAGTACCGGCTGACCGCCGAGTCCAGCCCCTCGACCGGGACCGCGGCGGTGACCAGGCCGATCTCGGCGGCCCGCCGGCCGTCGAAGGTGTCGCCCGTCAGGTACAGCTCGGCGGCGGCGCGCGGGTGCAGCCGGGGCAGCACGGTCGCCGAGATCACCGCCGGGATCACCCCGATCCGCACCTCGGTGAAGGCGAACGTCGCCTCCTCGGTGCAGACCGCCAGGTCGGCGGCCGCGATCAGGCCCAACCCACCGGCCCGCGCGGGCCCGGCGACCCGGGCCAGCACCGGCTTCGGGCACTCCCAGAGCGCGGCGAGCACGTCGCCCAGCATTCCGGCCGGCACCGTCCCGCTGGCATACGCGGCGGCGGTCTCCTTCAGGTCCGCGCCCGAGCAGAACACCGGACCGGTGTGGTCGAGCACGATCACCCGGACCGCGTCGTCGGCCACCGCGTCGGCCAGCCCGGCCAGCAGCTGGGTCATCAGGCCGGTGGAGAGCGCGTTGCGGTTGTGCGGGCTGTCCAGGGTGAGGGTGGTCACCCCGCGGGCCGTGGAGACCCGCACGAGCACGTCGGGAGAGGTCATGCCGGGCACACTAGTGGCCATGCCCGGCGTCCTTCCAGATGGTGAGACCGTCCCCGCCGACGGATCGCTGCCCGCCACCGCCACCACCGCGGTCGGCGCGCGCGGCTTCGGCGTGTACGTCCACGTGCCGTTCTGTGCCAGCCGCTGCGGCTACTGCGACTTCAACACCTACACCGCGGCCGAGTTGGGCGGCGGCGCCAGCCGCGAGGGGTACGCCGACACCGTGCTGGCCGAGCTGGCGCTCGCCGCCCGGGTGCTCGGCGACAACCCACCGCCCCGGGTCGACACCGTCTTCGTCGGCGGTGGCACGCCCACTCTGCTTCCCGCCGACGACCTGGCCCGCATCCTCGACGGCATCGACCGCACCTGGGGGCTGGCCGCCGACGCCGAGGTGACCACCGAGGCCAACCCGGAGTCGGTCACCCCGGAGTCGCTGAAGCTGCTGCGGGCCGCCGGCTACACCCGGATCTCGCTCGGCATGCAGTCCGCCTCCCCGGGGGTGCTGGCGATCCTGGACCGCAAGCACAGCGCCGGTCGGGCCACCGCCGCCGCCCTGGAGGCGCGCGACGCCGGTTTCGAGCACGTCAACCTGGACCTGATCTACGGCACCCCGGGGGAGCGGGCCGAGGACTTCGCCGCCTCGCTGGAGCAGGTGGTCGCAGCCGGGGTGGACCACGTCAGCGCGTACGCCCTGATCGTGGAGGACGGCACCCGGCTGGCCGCCCGGATGCGTCGCGGCGAACTGCCGTACCCCAGCGACGACGTCGCCGCGGACCGTTACCTGGCCGCGGAGGCTGCCCTCGACGCCGCCGGCCTGTCCTGGTACGAGGTCTCCAACTGGGCCCGCACCGACGAGGCCCGGTGCCGGCACAACCTGCTCTACTGGACCGGCGCCGACTGGTGGGGGCTGGGCCCCGGGGCGCACAGCCACGTCGGCGGGGTGCGCTGGTGGAACGTCAAGCACCCGTCGGCGTACGCTGAGCGGCTGGCCGCCGGCGCGTCACCCGGCCTCGCCCGGGAGGTGCTCACCGGCGACGAGGCGCACATGGAGGACGTCATGCTCCGGCTGCGGCTCGCCACCGGGCTGCCGCTGGCGGTGCTCGACGCCACCGGCCGGGCCGGCGCCGAACGGGCGCTGGCCAACGGACTGCTGGCCGCACCGGAGTACGCGGCCGGCCGGGCGGTGCTCACCCTGCGCGGCCGACTGCTCGCCGACGCCGTGGTGCGCGACCTGCTGCCCTGAGCCGGCGTGCCGCCGCCGGTCGGCCCGACGGCCGTCGGCAGTCGGCCCGCCGGTCGACCGACGGCGGTGCACCGGGTCGGCCGGGGGAGCGGCCGACCCGGGTCACTTGATGAAACTGGCCGACATCGGGTAGCGGTAGAGCTGGCCCTCGTTGGCCTTCATCCCGGCGATGATCCCGAACAGGATCTGGATCACCACCACCGCGATGCTGGGCAGGAAGAGCAGGCACCAGCTCACGAAGAGCAGCACGAACGCGATGATCGACCAGAGGATCTGGAAGTTCAGCGCGGCCAGGGCTTGCGCCCGGACGGCCGGCGACTGCTGACCGCGGGCCAGATAGGCGATGAGCGGGGCGACGAAGCCCAGCGGGCCGAAGCTGATCAGCGCGCCGGCGGCGCCGCCGAAGTGCGCGACCAGTGCCCAGGTCTTGTCCTCGTTGCTGGCGTAGCCGCCGCCGGGGCCGCCGTAGGCGCCGCCGGTCGGATAGCCGCCAGGGGGATAGCCCCCGGGTGGCGGAGGGTAGCCGCCCGACGGCGGTTGGTCACCGGTGGGCGGCGGATAGCCACCGGCCGGGGGATAGCCGCCCGGGCCGGGTGCCCCGGACAGTGGTGCGGTGGGTGGCTCGGCCGAGGAGGCCGGGCCGGGAGCGGCCGGCGGGTAGGTCGGCTCCGGCGGCTGATCGCCGGGGTCTCCCGCACCGGGAGGGCGAGGTGGTTCAGTCATGGATGTCACGGTAGGGGCCCGTGGCAACGCCCACCAGAGCGACACCGCCGGGCCAGCCTGTCTGAACGGACAGCGGCGGCCTTGATCATCGCGCTGGGGGGCACGCCGACGTAGACTGGCACTCGTTACAGTCGAGTGCCAGTACGGCCCGCCGGCCCCGCCGTGCCGGCGGCCGACGTGCGACAGGAGGTGCGGAGGATGGGTCTGGACGACCGCAAGCTCGCCGTGCTCCGCGCCATCGTCGAGGACTACGTCTCCACGCAGGAGCCGGTCGGCAGCAAGGCGCTGGTCGAGCGGCACCAGCTCGGTGTCTCCCCGGCCACGGTCCGCAACGACATGGCCGTGCTGGAGGAGGAGGGCTACATCCGGCAGCCGCACACCAGTGCCGGCCGGGTGCCCACCGACCGCGGCTACCGGCTCTTCGTGGACCGGCTGTCCCGGGTAAAGCCGCTCAGCCCGGCCGAGCGCCGGGCCATCGAGCGCTTCCTGGTCGGCGCGGTCGACCTCGACGACGTCGTGCACCGCACCGTACGGCTGCTCGCCCAATTGACCCGGCAGGTGGCCGTGGTGCAGTACCCGAGCCTGGCCCGCTCCTCGGTGCGCCATCTGGAGCTGGTGCCGATCTCCACCACCCGGCTGATGCTCGTCATGATCGCCGACACCGGGCGGGTGGAGCAGCGGCTGGTGGAGCTGCCCGGGCCGGTGCATCCCGACGACGTCACCGACCTGCGCCGACTGGTCAACGAGAAGCTCGCCGGCGCCCGACTGTCCGACACGCCGCCGCTGGTGCAGGCGCTGGTCGAAGAGGCGCCGTCCGAGCTGCGCCCGGCGATGACCACGCTCTCCACCGTGCTGCTGGAGACGCTGGTCGAGCGGCACGAGGAGCGCATCGCGCTGGCCGGCACCGCCAACCTCACCCGGGGCGGGCTGCTCGACTTCCAGGGCTCGCTGCGGCCGATCCTCGAGGCGCTGGAGGAGGAGGTCGTGTTGCTCAAGCTCATCGGCGAGACCGAGCCGAGCACGACCCGGGTGCTGATCGGCGACGAGAACGAGTTCGACAACCTGCGTGCCGCCTCGGTGGTCAGCACCGGGTACGGCCCGGGCGCCACCATCGTGGGTGGCCTGGGGGTGCTGGGGCCCACCCGGATGGACTACCCCGGCACCATCGCCACGGTGCGCGCCGTGGCACGCTACGTGGGCGAGTTGCTGGCCCAGAACTGACCAGTCAGGGCCGACGGCCGGCTGCGGCCGCCGACCGGCGCAACGCGAGACGAACATGAGGACACGGAACGCAGTGGCCAGGGACTACTACGGCATTCTCGGTGTGAGCCGGGAAGCCTCCGATGACGAGATCAAGCGCGCCTACCGCAAGCTGGCGCGCCAGTTCCACCCGGACGTCAATCCGGACCCGGAGGCTCAGGAGAAGTTCAAGGACATCAACGCCGCGTACGAGGTGCTCTCGGACGACCGGAAGCGGCAGATCGTCGACCTCGGTGGCGATCCGCTCGCCCCGGGTGGCGGCGGCGCCGGCGGCCCGGGTGGTCCGGGCGGCGCCGGCCCGTTCGTCGGGTTCCAGGACATCATGGACGCGTTCTTCGGCGGCGCGGCGGGTGGCGCGCGCGGCCCGCGCCCGCGGACCCGGCCGGGCGCCGACGCGATCCTGCGGCTGGAGCTGGACCTGCACGAGACGGCGTTCGGGGTCGAGGCGCCGATCACCGTCGACACCGCGGTGCTCTGCACCACCTGTTCCGGCGCCGGCACGGCCGCCGGCACCCACCTGGCCACCTGCGAGGCGTGCGGCGGCCGGGGCGAGGTGCAGTCGGTGCAGCGCACCTTCCTCGGCCAGGTGGTCTCCGCCCGGCCGTGCACCGTCTGCCAGGGCTACGGCACCACCATCCCGCACCCCTGCCCCACCTGCGCAGGCGACGGCCGGGTGCGCACCCGCCGTTCGCTGACCGTGAAGATCCCCGCCGGCGTCGAGGACGGCATGCGGATCCGGCTGGCCCAGCAGGGCGAGGTGGGCCCGGGTGGCGGCACCGCCGGTGACCTCTACGTGGAGATTCACGAGCGGCCGCACGACGTGTACTCCCGCAAGGGCGACGACCTGCACTGCCGGGTCACCGTCCCGATGACGGCGGCGGCGCTGGGCACCCGGCTGACCATCAAGACGCTGGACAGCGAGGAGACGGTCGACGTCAAGGCAGGCACCCAGCCCGCCAGCACGCTGCGGCTGCGCGCCCGCGGTGTGCCGCACCTGCGTGGCACCGGGCGGGGCGACCTCTACGTGCACCTGGACGTCCGGACGCCGACCAAGCTCGACCCGGACCAGGAGAAGATGCTGCGCGACTTCGCCAAGACCCGGGGCGAGGAGGTCGCCGAGCTGACCAAGCAGGGCGGCTTCTTCTCCCGGATGCGCGACGCGTTCAACGGCCACGCCTGACCGGCGCGGCTAGCCTGATCATCGTGTCCGCCCCACTGTTCCTGGTCGAGTCGCTGCCCACCGCCGACACGATGACCCTCGACGGTCCCGAGGGGCATCACGCCGCCACCGTGCAGCGGCTGCGGGTCGGCGAGGAGCTGCTGCTCGCCGACGGCCGGGGCGGCACGGCCGCCGCCGTGGTCACCGCCGTCGGCCGGGGCAGCCTGGAACTCACGATCACCTCTCGGGGATACGTGGACGCGCCCGTACCCCGGCTGGTGATCGTGCAGGGCATCGCCAAGGGCGACCGGGGAGAGCTGGCCGTGCAGGCGATGACCGAGGTCGGGGTGGACGAGATCGTGCCCTGGGCGGCGGTCCGCTCGGTCACCCAGTGGCGCGGCGACCGGGGCGTACGGGCCCGGGAGAAATGGGTGGCCACGGCCCGGGAGGCGGCCAAGCAGGCCCGCCGCCCCTGGTTGCCGGTGGTGGCCGGGGCGCCGGACGAGTCGACCGCCACGGTGACCCGCCGGATCGCCGGTGCCGCCGCCGGGTTCGTGCTGCACGAGGAGGCCGACGAACGGCTGACCGTCGCCGACCTGCCGCCGGCCGGGGAGATCGTCCTGGTGGTCGGCCCCGAGGGCGGCATCGCCCCGGCCGAGCTGACCGCTTTCCGCGAGGCGGGCGGCCGACCGGTCCGGCTCGGCCCTGCGGTGCTACGGACGTCCACCGCCGGGGTGGCCGCGCTCAGCGTGCTCGCCACCCGGCTCGGCCGCTGGTAGTCCGGGCTCGGAGCCGTTCCCACCCCCGAGGGCGACGCCCGCCCCGGCTGTCCTGCCCCCGACGTCCCAGCTCCCCCAACCACCCTGCCCGCGCCCTTTGCTCTGCTTCAACCACCGCAACACTTGCGGCCGTCGGGTGTTGCGCCCGTTGAAGCAGAGCAAAGGCGCGATGAGCAGGTCGGGCGACTCGACAACCGGCGGGTCCGGCTCGATCGCGGAACCGGCGGTCAGCTGCGCAGGTAGGAGGCGCCGTTGAGGTCGACGATGGTGCCGGACGCCCACTCGGCCTGGGGCGAGGCCAGCCAGTGCACCGCAGCGGCGATCTCCTCCGGCCGGGCCACCCGGTCGAACGGGCTCTGCGCCCGGATCGCCGCGCCCGGCTCACCGCGCAGGTGCTCGGTGGTCATGTCGGTCGCCACGAAGCCCGGCGCGACGGTGGCGACGGCGATGCCGTACGGCGCGAGCGCCACCGCGAGGGACTGGCCCAGCGCGTTCAGCCCCGCCTTGCTGGCGCCGTACGCCGGCTGCGACGGCTCGCCCCGGAACGCACCCCGGGATGAGACGTTGACGATCCGCCCGCCGCGCTCCCGCATGTGCTGGGCGGCGCACCAGGTGACGTTGCCGGCGCCGGTCAGGTTGGTCTCGAGCACCTGCCGCCAGCGCTTCTGCCACTGCTCGTAGGAGGCGCCGAAGATCGGGTGCGGGTCGTCCCGGTCGCCGTACACCCCGGCGTTGTTGACCAGCACGTCCAGGCCGCCCAGCAGTTCGGCGGCCCGGTCCACCATGGCCCGGACCTCGTCCGGGTCGGTGAGGTCGGCGCGGACCACCACGTGCCCCGCGCCGGGCAGTTGGGCGCGTAGCTCTTCAGCGGCGTCCGCGGAGTCGCGATGGTGGATGGCCACCCGGTCGCCGCCGGCCGCGAACGCCGTCGCCACCGCCCGGCCGATCCCGCGCGAGGCCCCGGTCACCAGTACCGCCCGATTCGTCACGCCGGACATCCTGCCGTAGCCGCCGCGGATGTCGGGACGGGACCCTTCCTTAGACTGCCCCGATGGGATCCGATTGCCTGTTCTGCCGCATCGTCGCCGGGGAGATCCCGGCCACCGTGGTCCGGGAGACCGCCACCACGCTCGCTTTCCGGGACATCGGCCCGAAGGCGCCGGTGCACGTCCTGGTGATTCCGAAGGAGCACTACGCCGACATCGCCACCCTCGCCCAGGGTGACCCGGCGCTGGCCGGGGAGGTGTTGGCCACGGCCGCCGCGGTCGCCGAGGACGAGGGGCTGCTCGGCGACGGCTTCCGGTTGATGTTCAATACCGGCGCGTACGGCGGCCAGGAGGTGTTCCACGCGCACGCGCACCTGCTCGGTGGCGCGCCGCTCGGCCCGATGCTCGCCCGGGACCTGGCGTGAGCACCGAGGCGGCGTCGACCCGAGTCGTGGACGAGCGGCTGGGCCGGCTGGTCCGCCGGGTGCAGGCCGACGCCCGGGTGCCGGCGGTGTCGGCGGCGCTGCACCGGGCCGACCGTCCGCTGTGGAGCTGCACCGTCGGCGGCACCGGCACCGACAGCCCGTTGGGGCCACGCACCCAGTTCCGGATCGGCTCGGTCACCAAGACTTTCACCGCGGTGCTCACCCTCCAGTGCCGCGACGACGGGCTGCTGGACCTGGACGACCCGGTGGGCCGGCACCTGGACCTGCCCGCGCACGGTGAGCTGACCGTCCGCCGACTGCTGTCGCACACCGGTGGTCTGCAACGCGAGCCGTTCGGCGACGTCTGGGACAGCCTGCGCGCGCCGGACGCCGGGCAGTTGGTGGCCGAGCTGGACCGGGCCGAGCGCGTGCTGCCGCCGGCCCGCCGATTCCACTACTCGAACCTTGGCCTGGCCGTGCTCGGCCAGCTGGTCGCCCGGCTGCGCGGCGGCAGTTGGGCCGAGGTGCTCGCCGAGCGGGTGCTGACGCCGCTGGGGCTGACCGACACCACCGTGACGCCCGGGCCTGCGGCGGCCACCGGGTTCCTCGTCGACGCGTACTCCGACGAGGCGCACCCGGAGCCGCCGACCGACTTCGGCGCGGTCGGCCCGGCCGCCCAGCTCTGGAGCACCGCGACGGACATGGCCCGCTGGGCGGCGTTCCTCGCCGACCCGGCCGCGTTGGACCCGGCCGGCGCGGTGCTCGCCCCCGCCACGCTGGACGAGATGCGCTGGCCGGTGACCACCACCGACGAGACGCTCTGGGGGGCCGGCTTCGGGCTCGGGTTGATCCTGGTGCCGCAGGGCGAGCGGGTGGTGCACGTGGGGCACGACGGGGCCATGCCCGGTTTCCTGGCCGCGGCGTACGGCAGAAGGGGCGGCGACGGCACGGCGGGCGCGATGGGCGCCGCGGTGCTCGGCTCCTCCGGCACGGCGGCGGAGCTGTTCGACCTGCCGCACCGGCTGCTCGCCGCGGCGGTCGAGCACGACCCGGCCGAGATCGAGCCGTGGCGGCCCGGCGCACCCGCTCCGGCCGCACTGCGGGGTCTGCTCGGTCGCTGGTGGGGCGAGGGTTTCGAGTACGTCTTCTCCTGGCACGACGGCACGCTGCAGGCGCGTGGGGCCGGCGACCCGGCGGGACGCCCACCGGCGGTCTTCACCCCGCTGCCGGACCGGCCGGACGTGTTCCGCACGGTCTCCGGTCGGGAGGCCGGCGAGCTGCTGAGGCTGACCCGGGACGAGTCGGGCGCCGTGGTCCGGATGCACTGGGCGACGTACCGCTTCACCCGCCACCAGGAGACCTTCGACCGGTACGACTTCCGGGCCGGGAGCTGATCGCGGCCAGCGGAAATGGACGCGATGCGGGCCGCGTTGAACGGATACGATGGGGGTGACGTCCGCACGCCGTGCCAGCAGGGCCGGCGCAGAGATCGAGAGCAGGTGCGCAGGGCCCTTCGGCCCGACCTATGACTGGCACCCCACCTCCCGGCCCGCCCCGGGTGCAGACCAGGATCACCGTGCCCGACTCGAAGATCATGGTCAATCTGCTCGGCGCAGGTGACGAGATCCTGCGACTCGTCGAACGCTCGGTCACCAGTGACGTGCACGTGCGTGGCAACGAGATCACCATCACCGGTGCGCCCGCGGACAACGCCCTCGCCGAGCGGGTCTTCACTGAGCTGCTCGAACTCATCGAGAAAGGCGAGACCCTGACCACTGACGCGGTTCGGCGTACCGTCGGCATGCTCGAGCAGGGCAGCGCCGAACGGCCCGCCGAGGTCCTGACGCTCAACATCCTCTCCCGGCGCGGACGCACCATCCGCCCCAAGACCCTCGGGCAGAAGCGGTACGTCGACGCGATCGACTCGCACACCATCGTCTTCGGCATCGGCCCGGCCGGCACCGGCAAGACCTACCTGGCGATGGCGAAGGCCGTCCAGGCGTTGCAGGCCAAGCAGGTCAACCGGATCATCCTGACCCGGCCGGCGGTCGAGGCGGGTGAGCGACTGGGCTTCCTGCCCGGCACGCTGAACGAGAAGATCGACCCGTACCTGCGCCCGCTCTACGACGCGCTGCACGACATGCTCGACCCCGAGTCGATCCCGAAGCTGATGGCCGCGGGCACGATCGAGGTCGCCCCGCTGGCGTACATGCGCGGCCGGACGCTCAACGACGCGTTCATCATCCTAGACGAGGCGCAGAACACCACGCCCGAGCAGATGAAGATGTTCCTGACCCGGCTCGGCTTCAATTCCAAGATCGTCGTCACCGGTGACGTCACCCAGGTGGACCTTCCCGGCGGCACGACCAGCGGTCTGCGGGTGGTCCGGGAGATCCTGGAAAACGTCGAGGACGTGCATTTCGCCCAGTTGTCCAGCTCCGACGTGGTCCGCCACCAGTTGGTCGGGCAGATCGTCGACGCGTACGCCCGCTGGGATGAGCGGGAGACCCAGCAGGCGCAGGGCGTCCACGCGGTGCCCGGGCGACCCGCCCAGGGCGGCCGTGCCGGCCGCCGCCGTTAAAGCAGAGGAAAGCAGTTGTCCATCGAGATCGCCAACGAGTCCGGTGTCGAGGTCGACACCGACGCCGTGCTCGCCGTCGCCCGGCACGCTCTCGACGAGATGGGGGTCAACCCTCTCGCCGAGCTGTCCGTGCTGCTGGTCGACATCGACTACATGACCGAGCTGAACCACCGCTGGATGGGTGGCGAAGGCCCGACCGACGTGCTCGCGTTCCCCATGGACGAGGGCAGCGTCGACCACGGCCCGGGCGAGAGTGCCCCGTCCGGCGGCGAGCCGGCCCTGCTCGGCGACATCGTGCTCTGCCCCGAGGTGGCGGCCAAGCAGGCGGCGACCGCCGGGCACGCTCCGGCCGACGAGCTGCACCTGCTCACCGTGCACGGGGTGCTGCACCTGCTCGGTTACGACCACGCCGAGCCGGAGGAGGAGCGGGAGATGTTCGCGCTCCAGGCCCGACTGCTGGCGAGCTGGCGGTCGACCCGCACCCAGTGATGCCCACTCCGCTACTGGCGGTCGGCCCCACGGCCGGCCTGCCCGACCTGCAACTGATCGTCTTCGCGGCCGGCCTGGTGGTGCTGGCCGGCCTGATCGCGATGACCGAGGCGGCGCTCGCCGCGGTTTCCCCGGCCCGGGCCGCCGAGCTGGCCCGGGACGGCGTACGTGGTGCCCGTACCCTCCAGACCGTCGCCGCCGACGTGGTCCGGCACCTCAACCTGCTCCTGCTGTTGCGGCTGCTCGCCGAGTTGACCGCCACCACGCTGGTGGCACTGGTCGCGGTGGACACCTTCGGCGCCGGCTGGCGGGCCGCGCTGGTCACCGCCGGCGCGATGACCGTGGTGAGCTTCGTGGTGGTCGGGGTCGCCCCGCGCACCATCGGCCGGCAGCACGCGTACGCCGTGGGGCGGGCGGTGGCGCCGCTGGTCCGCTGGCTGGGCCGGGCGCTCAACCCGCTCGCGTCGCTGCTCATCCTCATCGGCAACGCGGTCACCCCGGGGCGCGGCTTCCGGGAGGGTCCGTTCGCCACCCAGGTGGAGCTGCGCGAGCTGGTCGACCTGGCCGAGCAGCGCGGCGTGGTCGAGCACGGCGAGCGGCAGATGATCCACTCGGTCTTCGCGCTCGGCGACACCATCGCGCGTGAGGTGATGGTGCCGCGTACCGAGATGGTGTGGATCGAGGAGGGCAAGACCCTCGAACAGGCGCTGGCGCTGTTCCTGCGGTCCGGTTTCTCCCGGATCCCGGTGATCGGCGAGAGCGTCGACGACGTGCTGGGTGTGCTCTACCTCAAGGACCTGATCCGGCGGTCCCGGGGCGGTGACCCGGACGCTGAGCAGTTGCCGGTGGCCGAGTTGATGCGTCCGGCCACCTTCGTACCGGAGTCCAAGCCGGTCGACGACCTGCTGTCGGAGATGCAGGCCGCCCGCAACCACCTGGTCATCGTCGTCGACGAGTACGGCGGCACCGGCGGCCTGGTCACGATCGAGGACATCCTGGAGGAGATCGTCGGCGAGATCACCGACGAGTACGATGTCGAACGCCCGCCGGTCGAACGCCTGGCGGACTCCTCGGTGCGGGTCACCGCCCGCCTGCCGGTGGAGAATCTGGGCGAGCTGTTCGACACGGACCTGCCCACCGATGAGGTGGAGACGGTCGGGGGCCTGCTCGCCCAGTCGCTGGGGCGGGTGCCGATCCCCGGAGCGCAGGCCGAGGTGGCCGGCCTCCGGCTGGTCGCCGAGGGCACCACCGGCCGGCGCAACCGCATAGACACCGTTCTGGTCAGCCGGGTGGAACCGGGCGATGAGCAGGACACCGCGGGGCGTGGCGAGCACGCCGGCCCCGGGGACGGCCAGGACCACTATCGAGACGAGGAGAGGCAACCCGCCGATGCCTGACACATCCGCCGCGCCCGCCGCCCGGCCCACCCCCACCGCGCCGGCCCCGCTGAGCGCCGAGGACGGCAAGCTTGTCGTCCTGGCCCGCGGAGCCCGTGGGCGGGTCGGTGCCGTCGAGGGCGCCGCGGTCCGGGACCAGGATGGCCGGACGTACGCGGCGGCCAGCGTCGCGCTGCCCTCGCTGACCCTCACGGCGTTGCAACTGGCGGTGGCCTCGGCCGTGGCGGCCGGGGCGAGCCGGCTGGAGGCGGCGGTGGTGGTGACCGAGGCGTCGACGCTGGACGGCGCCGGGCATGCGGCGGTGCGTGACCTCGCCGTGGACGCGCCGATCCATCTGGCGGCGCCGGACGGCACCGTGCTCGGCACGGTGACCCAGTGACCCCCGTGCAGGATCCGGACGGTCGCCCGTACCGGGCCGGGTTCGGCTGCTTCGTCGGCCGGCCCAACGCCGGCAAGTCCACGCTGACCAACGCCATCATCGGCACCAAGATCGCGATCACCTCGAACAAGCCGCAGACCACCCGTCACGTCATCCGGGCCGTGCTGCACCGGCCCGAATCGCAGCTGGTCCTGGTCGACACGCCGGGCCTGCACCGCCCCCGTACGCTGCTCGGCGAGCGCCTCAACGACCTGGTCCGATCGACGTGGACCGAGGTCGACGTGATCGGCCTGTGCATTCCGGCCAACGAGCCGGTCGGCCGGGGCGACCGGTTCATCACCGGCGAGCTGGCCGAGTTGAAGGCGACCGTGCTGGCGGTGGTCACCAAGACCGACCTGGTCGACAAGCGTCGCCTGGCGGAGCAGCTGCTCGCGGTGAGCCAGATGGGGGAGTTCGCCGAGATCGTGCCGGTGAGCGCGGTCTCCGGGCACCAGGTGGACACGCTGGTCGACGTGATGACCAGCTACCTGCCGCCGTCACCGCAGCTCTACCCGGACGACATGCTCACCGACGATCCCGAGCAGGTGCTGGTCGCGGAGCTGATCCGCGAGGCCGCCCTGGAGGGGGTCCGTGACGAGCTGCCACACTCCATCGCCGTGGTGGTGGAGGAGATGATCCCCGAGGGCCAGGTCATGAAGATCTACGCCGACCTGTACGTGGAACGGCCCAGTCAGAAGGCCATCGTTCTCGGTCACAAGGCGAGCCGGCTCAAGGAGGTCGGCACCACCGCCCGCCGGCAGATCGAGGAGTTGCTCGGCGGTCGGGTCTACCTGGACCTGCACGTGCGTGTCGCGAAGGACTGGCAGCGCGACCCGAAGCAGCTGCGCAAGCTGGGCTTCTGACCGACCCCACCGGTCCGGCCAGGCATTCCGGTCGGACCGGGGCGCGATGATCGTCTTCGGTCGGGCTGAGGGGCAATGTCACGTTTGATCGGGGTGCCGACCGTTTGGCGCGGCGGCCGCGAAGGGTAGGGGAGGTACGCCCGGCGTCCCCGACCAGATGCAGGCTGATGCGCAACAGATACCTCGATCTGCTCCGTTTCCTCGCCATCGTCCGGGTGGTCGTCTACCACGTCACCGGGTGGGCGACCCTCACTCTCGTCTTCCCGGCCATGTCCGTGATGTTCGCGCTGGCCGGCTCGTTGATGGCCGCCTCGTTGACCCGCTCCGGACCGGCGGCGGTCGGCCGCCGGCTGCGCCGGTTGCTGCCGTCGCTGTGGGTGTTGGCGGTGATCTTCGTACCGGCCATGCTGATCACCGGGCTGCCGCTGTCGCCCCGGCTGCTGCTGTGGCTGTTCCCGATCGCCGATCCACCGGCGAACCACTGGGGCGCCCTGGCGCTGAGCGTCATCTGGTACCTGCGCGACTACCTCTGGTTCGTGCTCGCCTCACCGGTCGCGTTCTGGCTGTTCCGGCGCGCCCCGCTGCCCACTCTGCTCGCCCCGTACCTCCTGCTGGTGACGATCGAGGCGGGGATCTACCCGGCGCCGCCGGTGCTGCGCGAGTTCGGGCTCTACTTCGGCGCGTGGCTGCTCGGCTTCGCCTACCACGCCGGGATGCTGCGCCGCCTGGCCGGCCGGCTGGTCTACCCGCTGGCGCTGACGCTCGCGGTGGGCGGCGGGGCCTGGATCGTCGCGCATCCGGGCCCACGGGGGTACGACCTCAACGACAACCACCTCGGCAACGCCCTCTGGTCCGCCGCGTTCGTCCTGATCGTGCTGGGTCGGGCGCCGGCGGGGATCGCCTGGCTGGGCCGTAGCCGGCTGGCCGACCGGGCGGTGACCGTGGTCAACCGGCGGGCGCTCACCGTCTACCTCTGGCACATGCCGTTCGTGGTGGCGCTCACCCCGCTGGTGGACGTGGTCGGCTGGTCCCACCAGGACCCGCTGGGACTGGCCGTCCGGGTGCTGCTGGTCTTCGCGCTGGTGGGGCTGGTCACCCTGGCCGTCGGCTGGGTCGAGGACATCGCCGCCCGCCGACCGCCGGAGCTGGTGCCCGGCCGCCGGTCGCGTCCCGCCGACCCGGCGGTCCGGTCCGGAGCCGGGCCGGCCGGGGAGACCACCGGACGAGCGGTGGTGCCGGCCCAGCGGGTGGCCGGGGACGCGGCCACCGCCGAGGTCAGCGCTCGCTGATCGTGACGTTGCCGCTGCCGGCCGAACCGTCGAGCACCAGGGACGCGGCCGGGTTGTCGGCGACGGTGATCCGCTCGTCACCGGATCCGGCGTTGGAGCGGACCCGGTAGCTGCCCGCCGGCACCAGCAGGGTGACGTCCCCGCTGGAGGCGTGCGCGCGGGCCGAGGCGGGCGTCTCCAGCTCGACGATGACATTGCCGGAGCTGGCCTCGGCGTCGACCGTGCCACCCAGTCGACGTGCGGTGATGTCCCCGGACGTGGCATGCAGCCGTACGGCCGCGCTGGTCTCGCTCACGTCGATGTTGCCGGAACGGGTCTCCACCCCGAGCGCGCCGGAGGCGTCGGCGACCCGTACGTCGCCCGAGCCCAGCCGCAGTTCCACCGTGCCGACCCGGCTCAGCTCGACGTTGCCGGAGCCGACCTCGCCCTGCACGGCCACACCCTCCGGCACGGTCACCTCGTAGGAGATGCTGCACCGCGAGCCGCAGTCGGTGTCCAGCACCAGCTCGCTGCCCTCGATCTCGTACCTTGCGTTGTCCGGTTCGCCGCCCTGGTAGCGCACCACCCGCTTGATCCGCGCCTGCCCGGCCGGGCCGGTGCCCCGGACCACCACATCGCCAGAGCCCCCCTGCACCCGGATCGTGGCGATCTTCACCGTCTCGGTGTTGTCATAGTCGAGCCGGCGGAAGGACAGGTTGTCGCACCCGGCGAGCAGGATGAGGGCGGTGGTCAGCCCCAGCGCGATGGGGGCGGCGGCGCGACGGCGGAGGTCGGCGGTGGTCTGGTGCATTGCCATGGCGAGCACGCTACGGCCGGTCATCGGCCCGACGCATCGGGGTTCCTCCGCGCATCCACCCCGAGCCGACCCTGATTTCACACCCCGAGGGAGAATGGTCCGATGGCCGGGTACCGCCGACAGCTCTACCGCGACGACGCGGTGGTGCTGCGCGTGCAGAAGCTCGGCGAGTCCGACCGGATCATCACCCTGCTGACCCGCCGGCACGGCCGGCTGCGCGCGGTCGCCCGGGGGATCCGTCGCACCACCAGCAAGTTCGGTGCCCGGCTGGAGCCGTTCGGCCACGTCGATCTTCAGCTCGCCGGCGACCCGAAGGGCAACCTGGGCAGCTCGCTGCACACCGTCAGCCAGGTCGAGGGCATCGACCTGTACGGCAAGCGGTTCCTCGGGGACTATCCCCGCTACACGGCGGCCAGCGCGATCGCCGAGACCGCCGAGCGGCTGACCCCGGTGGAGCGGGAGCCGTCGCTGCGCCTGTTCCAGCTCACCGTGGGCGCGTTGAAGGCGCTGTCCCGGGGCGAGCACGCCACCACCCTGGTGCTCGACGCGTACCTGCTGCGCGGGATGGCCCTCGCGGGCTGGGCGCCGGCGCTGATCGCGTGCGCGGTCTGCGGCACACCGGGGCGGCACCGGGCGTTCTCCGTGCCGGCCGGCGGCGCGGTGTGCCCGGATTGCCGGCCGCCCGGCGCGGCCCATCCCGCGCCGGCCACCATCGACCTGATGTCCGCGCTGACCACCGGCGACTGGGTGATCGCCGACGCCACCGAGGCCGGCGTGCGCCGGGAGTGCAGTGGGCTGGTGGCGGCTCACCTGCAGTGGCACCTGGAACGCGCGCTACGCTCGCTGCCGCTGGTCGACCGGGGTCCCTCGGCGGCCGGCGCGGTCCCGCCGCCGGGCGGCGCGGGGGCCGCGACGCTCCGGCCGCACGGCGACGTGGTGGCCGGGGCGGACGGTGCGAACAGGGAGAGAGCCGAGTGATCCGATCGATGAGGGCCGGCCGGCGTGAGCCGGTGCCGCCGACACCGCACCCGTCGGGCGCCCGGCCGCCGGCGCTGCCGACCGAGGCGGTGCCGAAGCACGTCGCCGTGGTGATGGACGGCAACGGCCGGTGGGCCAAGGAGCGTGGGCTGCCCCGCACCAAGGGTCACGAGGCGGGGGAGCACAGCCTCTTCGACACCATCGAGGGCGCCATCGAGATGGGCATTCCCTACCTGTCGGCGTACGCGTTCTCCACGGAGAACTGGCGGCGCTCGCCGGACGAGGTCCGGTTCCTGATGGGGTTCAACCGGGACGTCATCCGCCGCCGCCGCGACCAGATGGTCGATCTCGGCGTCCGGGTGGTCTGGTCGGGCCGGCCCGGGCGGTTGTGGAAGAGCGTCATCTCCGAGTTGCAGACCGCCGAGGAGATGTCCCGCGGCAACTCGACGCTGACCCTGCAGTTCTGCGTCAACTACGGCGGGCAGGCGGAGATCGGCGACGCCGCCGCCGCGATCGCCCGCGACGTCGCGGCCGGCCGACTGGATCCGGCGAAGGTCACCGAGAAGACCGTGGCGAAGTACCTCTACCACCCGGAGATCCCGGAGGTGGACCTGTTCCTGCGCCCCTCCGGGGAGGAGCGCATCTCCAACTTCCTGCTCTGGCAGACCGCGTACGCCGAGCTGGTCTTCCTGGACACGCTCTGGCCGGACTTCGACCGCCGTCACCTCTGGTACGCGTGCGAGCTGTACGCCCAGCGTGACCGGCGGTTCGGCGGCGCGCTGCCCAACCCGGTCGCCCCGGTGGGCTGAGCCCAGGCTTACCGGCACGTCACGCTGGGTACCACTGCTGTCAGGAGCCACTGACGGAGGTGAACCCACATGATCCAGAAGCGCATCGCACAGTGGGCGGTGATGGCGATCGCGGTGCCGTTGGCCGCGGCTGGCGCCCGCCGACTCAGCCACACCCTGGAGGCCCGGCGTGGTCCCTCCGGGGCGACCCGGCTGCTGACAAAGGGCGCGGACTTCATGCGCCCCCAGAAGGCCAAGCGCCGCCGATTCTGGTAAGCCCGAACCACCCGGTGCCGCTCCCACATCCGTGCGAGCGGCACCGCCGCATCTCCACCTCGGCCCGCCCTCCCCCATGGTGGGGGCGGGGGGTGTGGTGGTTTTGGAGTTGTGGCGGGTGCGGGCGGGTAGGGTCCGAGAGTGGTGGGGTTGCGGCGGTCGGGGGTGGGATGTGCGGGATCTCCGGTACAAGATGATCATGGCGTTGAACGCGGCCGATCTGGGTGACCCGATCTGCGAGCAGGTGGCCGAGATCTGCGCGGAGATCGCCGAGCAGCACTGCGCCGAGTTCGGCCACACTCCGCAGCTGCGTACCGGCGAGATCGCCGAGCTGGCCACCGGGGACCCGGCCCTGACCTGGGCGCCGTCGTCCGCCGACACCGGGCAGCGTGCCTGGTGACCGCGTCCGCCCCAGCGGTCGACGTACGCCGGGCCGAGGACCGCTTCGCCACCCGGATCTCCTGGCTGGACTCCAAGCACTCCTTCTCGTTCTCCCGGCACTACGACCCGGCCAACACCCACCATGGGCTGCTGCTGGTCAACAACGACGACGTGGTCCGCCCGGGCGCCGGCTTCGAGACCCACCCGCATCAGGACATGGAGATCGTCACCTGGGTGCTGCGTGGTTCCCTCGTGCACCAGGACTCCACCGGGCACTCCGGGGTGATCTACCCGGGGCTGGCCCAGCGGATGAGCGCCGGCACCGGCATCCTGCATTCGGAGAAGAACGACGCCTGGCGGCTCAACAACCAGGAGCCGCACAGCGACCCGGTGCACTTCGTGCAGATGTGGGTGCTCCCCGACGAGGAGGGCGTCGACCCCGGCTACGAGCAGCTGGAGATCGAGGACGAGCTGCTGCGCGGCGGCCTCGTGCCGGTCGCCTCCGGAATGGAACGCTACGACGGGGCATCCGCGATCCGGATCCGCAACCGGTACGCCACCCTGCACGCCGCCCGACTCGCCCCCGGCGACGAGGTCACCCTCCCGGACGCGCCCTTCGTGCACCTGTACGTGCCCAACGGCACGGTGAACCTGGAGGGCAGCGGCCCGCTCGACACCGGTGACGCGGCCCGGCTCACGATGACCGGCGGCCGTCGGGTCACCGCCGACGAGCCGGCCGAGATCCTCGTCTGGGAGATGCACGCCACCATCGCCTGACCCCGCACTCGACGTCGGGAGAGGGGCCAGGCGGCGGGCCGTCAGGCCGGGGACTCGGTGCGGTCTCCCGCCCAGGTGGTGTGGAACGAGCCCTCGCGGTCGACGCGCTGGTAGGTGTGCGCGCCGAAGTTGTCCCGCAGACCCTGGATCAGCGCGGCCGGCAGGCGCTCGGCGCGCAGCGCGTCGAAGTACGCCAGCGACGACGAGAACGCCGGCGTCGGCACCCCGGCCCGGACCGCGTCGGCCACCACCCGCCGCCAGCTCGGCACGCCGGCCGCGACCGCGTCGGCGAAGTACGGCGCCACCAGCAGCGTGGGCAGGTCGGGCTGCTTGTCGTACGCCTCACGGATCCGGTTCAGGAAGCGGGCGCGGATGATGCAGCCGCCCCGCCAGATGGTCGCCGTGCCTCCGAGGTCGATGTCCCAGTCGTACTCCTGGCTCCCGGCGCGGATGTGGTCGAAGCCCTGCGCGTACGCGACGATCTTCGAGGCGAGCAGCGCGCGCCGGACGTCCTCGATGAACGCCTCCCGGTCGGCCACCTGCCACCTCTCGCCGGCGTCCGGGAACGCCCGATGGGCCGCATCGCGCTGGTCGACGTGCCCGGAGAGCGAGCGGGCGAAGGTCGCCTCGGCGATCCCGGTGATCGGCACGCCCAGGTCCAGCGCGCTCTGCACCGTCCACCGCCCGGTGCCCTTCTGCTCGGCCCGGTCCTGCACCACGTCCACGAAGGGCTGGCCGGTGGCGGCGTCGCGGTGCGCCAGCACGTCGGCGGTGATCTCGATGAGGAAGGACTCCAGCTCGCCGCTGTTCCAGTCACGGAAGATCTCCGCGATCTCCGCCGGCTCCGCGCCCAGGCCAGCCCGGAGCAGGTCGTACGCCTCGGCGATGAGCTGCATGTCGGCGTACTCGATGCCGTTGTGCACCATCTTGACGAAGTGCCCGGCGCCATCCGGCCCGACGTGCATGCAGCACGGCACCCCGTCCACGTGGGCGGAGATCTTCTCGAACATCGGGCCGAGCTTGGCGTACGACTCGACCGAACCGCCCGGCATGATGCTCGGCCCGAGCAGCGCGCCCTCCTCGCCGCCGGAGACGCCGGTGCCCACGAAGTGCAGCCCGGACCCGCGCAACGCCTCCTCGCGGCGGCGGGTGTCGGCGAAGTGGGCGTTGCCGCAGTCGACGACGATGTCGCCCTCCTCCAGCAGGGGCACCAGCTCGTCGATCACCGCGTCGGTGGGGGCGCCCGCCTTGACCATCACGATCACCGCGCGGGGCCGTTCCAGCGACGCCACGAAGTCGGCCATCGACTCGCCGGCCGCGAACGTGCCCTCGTCGCCGTGCTCGGCGACCAGGCTGCGGGTGCGCTCCGGCGAACGGTTGTGCACCGCCACGGTGAAGCCGTTGCGGGCCAGGTTGCGGGCCAGGTTGCGGCCCATCACCGCCAGCCCCGTCACGCCGATCTGCGCCGTCGCCTGCTCAGCCATCCGTGCCGCCACCTCTCACCGTCGTACTGCCGTGCTGCGACCGTATCGCGGTGCGCGGCGGAGCGGGCCGCCTCGTCGACAGCCAGTCACCGGCCGGTGGCGCTCGGCCCCGGACCAGCCGATTCTCCACGCGGTCACCGTCGTGTTGAGCGCGTCGGCCAGCAGGCCGCCGATGCTGTCGGGGAAAACGGATGCGCCGGTGCCCGCCCACGGGATAGCGTGCGGGCATGCGTAACTGACGCCCCATTTCCGAGCCGGCCCGCCGCCCCGCGCCGCGGTCCGAGCGCTCCCGGGCGTCCCGCATCCCCACCCGCCGTGCGGCGGTGCTGGCCCTGCCCGACCCCGGTGAGCAGTCCCTTCCCTCTCGACCGTCGCGGTGCGACGGTCACCAGCCGAGCCGACCGACCGCGGAACGCGGGAACGGGTCGGCACGAAGGAGGCCCGGATGCCTGCCAGGCGCAACCCGAAGAAGAAGTCGTCCCGTACTCCCGCACTGACGCGGCCCGGCACCGAGCCGGCGGCCGGCCGCGGCCCGCTTCCGGCCGTGTCGACCCGGTCCGACCTGCCGGCCCTGCCGGTCAAGTCGGCCCTGCCGGCGATACCGGTCGAGCCGGCCCGGCCGGTCGGGGTGCCACCGGCCGTCGAGGTGCCGGCGGCGATCGACGTGCCCGTGGTGGTCGACGTGCCGGCGGCGCTGGACGTTCCCCCGGTGGTCGACGCGTCGTCGGTGGCCGGGCGGTCGGCGGCGCCCAAGGCCGGCCCGCCGCTGCCCGGGGCGGCCCGCTCCGCCGGTGGCAAGAGCCAGCGAGCCGGTCAACCTCGCCGCTACGCCTTCCGCCGCAGCTGACCGGCCCCGCCCCGCGAGAATCGCGGTTGCCGCCTCCGCCGCAGCGGGGGCGGCAACCGCAGGATCGTGGGGGAGCCTCAGCCCAGCAGGGGGCGGAAGGTGCCGAGCAGCACGCTCACCGTCAGGGCCGCGCCGGCCAGCGCGACCGCTCCGGCGATGAGCAGTCCGTCGGCGAGGCCGAAGGGCTGACGGCGGGCCACGGTGCGGGGGGTGCCGGCGTCGAAACCGCGGGCGTCCATCGCCACGGCCAGTCGGGTGCCCCGACGGATCGCCCCGACCAGCAGCGCGAACCCGGTCGAGGCGAACAGCCGCAGCTTCGCCGCCGGGTTACGTCCGGCGTCGACGCCCCGCGCCCGCCGGGCCATGCTGATCATCTGCCACTCCTGACCGAGCAGCGGCACCAGCCGGAACGCTGCCAGTGCCCCGATGGCGAACCGGGCCGGCGCCTTCGCGTTCTGGATCAGCGCGTCCGCCAGGTCGGTGGGGTCGGTGGTGGCGAAGACGATGACGCCGGGCAGTGCGACCGCGAGCACCCGCAGGATCAGGCCGAGCGCGGTGAGCAGCACTCCGGTGGTCACCAGCACCGGCCCCGCGTCCAGCAGGACCCGACCGGACCGGTCGGAGGCGAAGAGCACCAGGGTGACCAGGATGCCGACGGCGCTGACCAGCAGCGGCCAGGCCCGCCGGGCCAGCACCCCGTAACGGATGCCGAACAGCGGCAGCACGGCGAGTTCGACGGCGATGGCGATCGCCGGGGCCACCGGGTCCAGGGTGGCCAGCAGGGTGAACGAGAAGACCAGCGCGGCGGCGACCTTCGCCACCGGGTTACGGCGGGCCAGCGGCGCACCGGGCGCGGCGACCGGCTCGATGCTGATCATCGAGCGGCCGGTCACGATCGCTCCAGGGTGACGGTGCGGTCGGCGAGCGCGGCGACGAAGTCCGGGTCGTGGGTCACGGTGACCACGCCGTGCCCGGCGTCGCGGAGATCGGCGAAGAGATCGACCAGCTCCCGCCAGGTCCGCCGGTCCTGACCGAAGGTGGGTTCGTCGCAGATCAGCAGGCGGGGCGCGGTGGCCAGGGCGGTCGCCACGCTCAGCCGCCGGGCCTCCCCACCGGAGAGGGTGTACGGGTTGGCCGCGGCGAGCCGGGTCAGCCGCAGCCGGTCCAGCAGCCCCGCCACGGTCTCCTTGACGGCCGCCTCGGGCTGGCCGGTCCGGCGCGGGCCGAGCGCCAGCTCGTCGAAGACGGTGCTGGTGACGAACTGGTGCTCAGGGTCCTGGAACACCGACCCGATCCGTCGCGCCAGCGCGGGCGCCCGCCACCGGTGCGGGGCGGTGCGGTGGTCCGGCCCGGCCAGTTCGGCGGACGCGGTGACTCGGCCGGCACCCGGCCGGAGCAGCCCACCGAGCAGCAGCGCGAGAGTCGACTTGCCGGCCCCGTTCGGCCCGCGCACGGCGAGCGCCTCGCCGGCGCGTACCGCCAGGTCGGTGGGGGCCAGCCGGGGTGGCAGGCCGAGCCGGTCGGCGGTGAGCAGCAGCTCGCCGGGGGCGGCGGTCGCCCGCCGGATGGCCACGGGATGACCCGGCACCCAGACGCCCTCGGCGGCGAGGGCGGCGCCGTGCGCGGCGAAGACCGCCGCGGGCGGGCCGTCCGCGCGGACCCCGCCGCCGGGCTCCAGGACGACCACCCGGTCGACCAGCGGAAGCGCCTCGGCGACCCGGTGCTCGACCAGGACCAGCGTGGTGTCGGCGTCCAGCGCGCCGGCCACCGCCCGCCGGACGAGGTCTGCCCCGGCCGGGTCGAGGTTGGCGGTCGGTTCGTCGAGCAGCAGCAGGCCGGGGCGCAGGGCCAGCGCACCGGCGAGGGCGAGGCGTTGCTGCTCGCCGCCGGAGAGCGCGGCGGTGGGCCGGTCCCGGTCGTACGGGAAGCCGACCCGGCGCAGCGCCTCGTCCACCCGGGGCCAGATCGCGTCCGTCGGCACCCCCCGGTTCTCCAGCCCGAAGGCGACGTCGTCGCCGCTACGGGCCATCACCAGCTGGGTCTCCGGGTCCTGGAAGACGATGCCGACCCGTTCCCGACCCTTGCGCGGGTCGAGCCCATCGATCTCGACGGTGCCCTCCTGCTCGCCGGAGTCCTCCGGCAGCAGCCCGGCCAGCGCGCTGAGCAGCGTGCTCTTGCCGGCCCCCGACGGGCCGAGCAACAACACCCGCTCCCCAGCCTCGACCCGCAGGTCCACACCGCGTACGGCCCACGCGAGCCGCCCGGCGTGCCGCCACCCGAACCCCCGTAGCTGGACCCCGCTCACCACACCCCCCTTCCCCCGCCCGGGCCGCTCTCACGTCGTTGATCAAGAGGTTTACGTCAGTTCGCCGCCCCTTGTTGACGCAAACCTCTTGATCAACGGGGAAGACGTGGGGGTCAGATGGCGGCGCGGTCGCGGGCGACCGGGAAGCGGTCCAGGACGCCGGTGTCTGCCATCGCGCGGGTGAGGACCCAACCGCCGACGCCGGCGATCACGGTGGCGCTGACGATGGTGAGCAGCGCGTACGGGATGCGGTAGTCGACCAGCTCGTACTCGGCGTTCCAGACGAAGAAGTCGAACAGCGCGGCGCTGAGCCCGGTCAGCGCGCCGGCCAGCGCCGCGGTCGGCAGCCGGAACGAGCGGTACCGGAAGGCCGCGAAGGCCAACTCGGCGCCGAGGCCCTGCACGATGCCCTGCGGGATCACCGTGCCGGCCCACTGGCTGCCCAGCAGCGCGGAGAGGACCGCGGCGACCGTCTCGCAGTAGAGCGCGGCGCCGGGCTTGCGGATGACCAGGCCGCCCACCACGGCCGGCATCAGCCAGACGCCGTAGATCAGCGTCTGTGCCGGCGGGAAGAAGGCGAACGCCCCCTCGGTGGCGCTCCAGACCAGGCCCCAGGCCCAGAAGATGACGCCGAAGGCGACCGCGATCACCGAGGCGACCACGATGTCGATGGTGCGCCAGCGGTTGGTGTCGCTGTGGTTCATGTGAATGCTCCCAGTTCTGACTGCGAACCAGGAGAAGACGCACGCCGCGCGCCCGGTGGCACCGGACGGCGGCGCGGCTGGAGGTCGACCGAACTCCCTGCGCTGGCATTACCCAGATCAGGTTCGAGGGTCTGCGGGCGTGCCCGCACTCTCAGCGCTGTGCGCTCCCCTGTCGGATGTGAAGTTGTCTCGCTGACGCTAGCACCGACCAGGGGTACCGGCCCAGCAGGGCGTCCCGCCGCAGGGTCCGGTTCAGGAGACTTCGGCTGGGTAGGCTGACGATCATGCGGGTTGACGCACGGGGTCTCAGGTTCGACGTACGCGCCGGTGGTCCGCCGGACGGCGCGCCCGTCCTGCTTTTGCACGGCTTCCCCCAGCACTCCGGCGAGTGGGACGAGGCCGCGACGGCGCTGCACACAGCCGGGCTGCGCACGTACGCGCTGGACCAGCGGGGCTACTCGCCGGGCGCCCGGCCGGCGGCGGTCCCGGACTACCGGATCCCCGAACTGGTCGCCGACGCGGTGGCGGTGCTGGACGCGCTCGGGCTGGACGCCGTCCACCTGGTCGGCCACGACTGGGGTGCGATCGTGGCCTGGGCGCTGGCCGCCCGGCACCCCGAGCGGGTCCGTACGTTGACCGCGGTGTCCGTGCCACATCCGGCAGCCATGGCGCACGCGCTCGCCACCGACGGCCAGCAGAAGGCGCGCTCGTCGTACATCGCGTTGTTCCGTAAGCCGGGCAAGGCGGAGAAGGTGCTGCTGGCGTGGAACGCCACCGCACTGCGCAAGTTGCTCACCGGGGTGGGCGACGCGTCCCGGGTGGACCACTACGCCGACCCGATGCGCGAGCCGGGCGCGCTCACCGCGGCGCTGAACTGGTACCGGGCGATGTCCCGCGCCGACCTGGCCGGCGTCGGCCCGGTCGCGGTGCCCACCACGTACGTGTGGAGCGACCGGGACATCGCCATCGGCCGGACCGCCGCCGAGGCGTGCGCCGCCAACGTCACCGGGGACTACCGCTTCGTCGAGCTGCCCGGCGTGAGCCACTGGATCCCGGACGCCGCGCCGGGCCCGCTGGCCGAGGCGATCCTGGCCCGAACCAGCGGAACGGCCTGAGCCATGGCGGTCGGGAGGCACACCGTGACGATGGACGCCGGCGGGCCGGGGACCCGGCGCTCGATCGCCGCGCAACTGCGCATGCTGGGCGTACGCCCCGGCGGGACGCTGCTGGTGCACGCCGGGCTGCGTCAGCTGGGTTTCGTCTGCGGTGGTCCGCAGGCGCTGGTGCTCGCCCTGCGCGACGCGCTCGGCCCGGACGGCACGATCGTGGTGCCCACCCACACCCCGGACAACAGCGACCCCGCGCAGTGGCGCGACCCGCCGGTGCCGGTGGACTGGTGGCCGCTGATCCGCGCCGAGATGCCCGGATTCGATCCGGCGGTCACCCCGAGCCGATTCATGGGCGTGTTCGCCGAGACGGTCCGCGGCTGGCCCGGAGCGCTGCGCAGCTCCCATCCCCACGTGTCGTTCGCCGCCCTCGGCCCGGCCGCCGAACAGGTGGTCGCCGGGCACACCCGGGCCGACATGCTCGGTGAGGGCTCCCCACTGGCCCGGCTCTACGACCTCGACGCCCACGTGCTGCTGCTCGGTGTGGACCACGCGGTGAACACCTCGCTGCACCTGGCCGAGTACCGCCGTCCGGCCCCACCCCACGAGCAGTTGGGCGCGGCGGTACGCACCGCCGACGGTGGCCGCGAATGGGTGTGGTGGCAGGACGTACGGCTCGACGAGACCGACTTCGACGCGTTGGGCCGGGACCTGGAGGCGACCGGGGCGGTCCGTACCGGACGGGTCGGCACCGGGACCGGGAGGTTGATGCGCCAGCGGGCGGCGGTCGACTTCGCAGTGCAATGGCTCGCCAGCAACCGGACGACGGAGGACGCATGACGGTGAGTGCCGAGGACTACCTGGCCGTGGTGACCGAGACGATCGGCCGGGTGGCCGCGAGTCAGCGGGCGGCGGTGGGGCGGGCCGCCGACCTGATCGCCGACGCGGTGCGCGCTGACGGGGTGGTGCACGCCTTCGGCACCGGGCACTCCGAGGCGTTGGCGATGGAGATCGCCGGCCGGGCGGGCGGTCTGGTGCCGACCAACCGGATCGCGCTGCGCGACCTGGTGCTGCTCGGCGGCGAACCGGCCGACCGGCTCGGCCCGTTGCTGGAGCGGGACCCGGCGGTGGCGCACCGGCTCTACGAGCTGGCCCCGGTGCGACCCACCGACGTCTTCGTGCTCGCGTCGAACTCCGGGGTCAACGGCGCGATGGTGGAGTTCGCCACGCTGGTCAAGCAGCATGGCCACGGACTGGTGGCGATCACCTCCGCACAGCACTCCGGCCGGATGACCTCCCGCCACCCGTCCGGGCGCAAGCTGGCGGACCTCGCCGACGTGGTGCTCGACAACGGCGCGCCGTACGGCGACGCGACGCTGCCGCTGCCCGGCGGTGGCGCGGTGGGCGCGGTCTCCTCGATCACGGCGGCGCTGCTGGCCCAGCAGGTCACCGTGGAGGTGGTGGCCAGGTTGCTGGCGGCGGGGGAGCGGCCCCCGGTCTACCTGTCGGCGAACATCCCGGACGGCGACGCCCACAACACGGCGCTGGAGGCGCGGTACGCGGGCCGCATCCGGCGCGGCTCCTGAGGCTCGTCCGGGAGGGGCCGGTGCCCCGGCGGCGGTCGGGGTGTCGTGAACCTGTTTCGCGCTCGACCGGGTGGGGCACTTGCCTTGCTGGCGGCGGCCCGTACCGCCGGCAGTACCGTCGCACCGGAGGTAGCGCGTGTCCAAGGAGACCGAGAAGCAGCGTTGGCAGCGCAATTTCGCCGACCTGTTGCAGGAGTTGCGGGTCGCCCAGACCGGCGTGCAGATCCTCTTCGCCTTCCTGCTCACCCTGCCGTTCAGCAACGGGTTCGGTCGCACGACCGAGTTCCAGCGGGACGTCTACATCGTCGCGCTGCTCGCCGCGGCCGCCGCCACGGCGCTGATCATCTCGCCGGTGGCGTTCCACCGGGCGCTGTTCCGGCAGGGGCGTAAGCCGGAGCTGGTCCGGTTCGCGCACCGGATGGCCAGCGGCGGCCTCGCCTTCATGCTGATCTCCATGGTCAGCGCGGTGCTGCTGATCACCGACTTCGTGCTGGACCGGCCGATCGCGTTCGTGCTCAGCGCGCTGACCGCGCTCTGGTTCCTCACGTTCTGGGTGGCCCTGCCGTTCTCCCGGCGCAGCTGGGGGGACGACGACATCGACGACGACGATGACGACCCGCGCACCCTCGCCAGCTGAGGCCGGGGCCAGGTATCGAACTCGATCTTCACGGACCGCTACCCCTGAGTAACACCCGGGGGTAGCGTGACGGTAGTCGCGCACGTCGACGCAGCCGCACCGAGGTTCGAGGGGGCAGCCGTGACCACGACGCAGAACGGCCGACCGGCAGCGGACGGCCCCGATCCCGGCACCGCTCCGAACACCGCCGGCGCCGCAGCGCCGTTGCCGAAGGAGGCGGGGCAGGTCTCCGAGAAGGAGGCCCGGCAGGTCGCCGAGGCGGCTCGCGAGTCCGCGTGGGACCGGCCCAGCTTCGGTAAGGAGCTGTTCCTCGGCCGGTTCCGGCTCGACCTGATCGACCCGTGGCCGCGGTCCGACCCGGACGACGTGGCCCGCGCCGACGAGTTCCTCGGCCGGTTCCGCGCCTTCCTTGCCTCTGAAGTGGACGGCGCGGCCATCGAGCGCGACGCGTCCATTCCGGACGCGGTGTTCCACGGGCTGGCCGACCTCGGCGCGTTCGGCATGAAGATCGACCGCGGGTACGGCGGTCTCGGGCTGAGCAACCTGCACTACTGCCGAGCGCTGATGCTGGCCGGCTCGGTCGGCCCGGCGATCGGCGCGCTGCTCTCGGCGCACCAGTCGATCGGGGTGCCGCAGCCGCTGAAGATGTTCGGCACCGCCGAGCAGAAGCAGCGCTTCCTGCCCCGGCTCGCCGCCGGCGAGGTGTCCGCGTTCCTGCTCACCGAACCGGACGTCGGCTCCGACCCGGCCCGCCTGGCCACCACCGCCGAGCCGACCGAGGACGGCACCGGCTACCGGCTCAACGGCGTGAAGCTCTGGGCCACCAACGGCATCGTCGCCACCCTGCTGGTGGTGATGGCCCGGGTGCCGGCCACCGAGGGGCGGCGCGGCGGGATCACCGCGTTCGTGGTGGACGGCGACAGCGCGGGCATCACCGTGGAGCGGCGCAACGAGTTCATCGGCCTGCGCGGCCTGGAAAACAGCCTCACCCGGTTCCACGACGTGTTCGTGCCCGCCGAGAACGTGATCGGCGGCGAGGGCAAGGGGTTGAAGATCGCCCTGACCACGCTGAACACCGGCCGGCTGTCACTGCCGGCGATGTGCGTGGGCGCAGGCAAGTGGGCGCTGAACGTGGCCCGGGAGTGGTCCGCCGACCGGGTCCAGTGGGGCCGACCGGTCGGCGAGCACGAGGCGGTCGCCCAGAAGCTCGCCTTCATCGCCGCCACCACGTACGCCATGGAGACCATGCTCGACCTCTGCTGCCTGCTCGCCGACGACGACCGCAACGACATCCGGATCGAGGCCGCGCTCGTCAAGCTGTACGCCAGCGAGATGGCCTGGAAGATCGCCGACGAGCTGATCCAGATCCGGGGCGGCCGGGGGTACGAGACGGCCGACTCGCTGGCCGCCCGCGGCGAACGACCGGCCGCGGTCGAGCAGATGCTGCGCGACCTGCGGATCAACCGGATCTTCGAGGGCTCCACTGAGATCATGCATCTGCTGATCGCCCGGGAGGCGGTCGACGCACACCTGTCGGTGGCCGGCGACATCATCGACCCGGACGCGGGGTGGGGCCGCAAGGCCCGTGCCGGGGCCCGGGCCGGGGCCTTCTACGCGAGGTGGCTGCCCACCCTGGCCGTCGGCCGCGGGCAGAGCCCGTCGGCGTACGCCGAGTTCGGGCCGCTGGCCGCGCACCTGCGTCAGGTGGAGCGCTCGTCGCGCAAGCTGGCCCGGTCGACGTTCTACGCGATGTCCCGCTGGCAGGGAAAGATGGAGCGCAAGCAGGCGTTCCTCGGCCGGGTGGTGGACATCGGCGCGGAGCTGTTCGCGATGTCCGCGGTCTGCGTCCGGGCGTCCGCCGAGAGGGACAGCCGGCCGGAGAACGTCGAGCTGGCCGACCTGTTCTGCCGGCAGGCCCGGGTCCGGGTGGACGCGCTGTTCGCCGCCCTGTGGGACAACACCGACTCGGTCGACACCGCCGCCGCGAAGCGCATCCTCGACGGCCGCTACGCGGCCTTGGAGGAGGGCGTCATCACCCCGTCCGACGAGCTGCCCTGGGTGGCCCGCTGGGCACCCGGTCCGTCCGCCGCCGACGACGTCCGCCGCCGTATCCCGCCGAAGCCGTGACCGGTGCCGCCCGGCGCGTCGCCGTGCCGGGCGGTCAGCGGGCGACCGCCCAGGCCAGCACCGCCGCCAGGATCAGGCCGTTGAGCACCGCCAGACCCAGGTACGCCGCGGGCGGGATCTTCCTGCCCCGTCGGACGAAGGAGACCAGGACCGCGGCGTAGCCGAGCAGCAGGACGGCGATGACGACCAGGAAGTAGAACACGCCGACGACCTTAGCGGGCCGCTCGGCTCCTGGCGCGCAGGCCGAGCTGCCGCAACTCCAGCGCGGCCAGGGCGTCGACGGTGTCGTCGTCACCGCGCCGCCACGCCTCGGCCACGTCGGGCGCGATCCGGGTCAGCCGGCCCAGTGGCTGGGTGGCCAGCGCGCGCAGGGCGAGCAGGTCCCGGCCGGCCGGCCCCGCGGCCAGCTTCGTGGCCGAGGAGGCCCGGCGCATCCAGCGGACCCGCAGGGGCAGCCACCCGAACAGCACCAGCCCGAGCGGGAAGATCAGCACTGCGATGGCGAGGGCGAGGGCGAGCTGGTCGACCAGGTGCTGCTGGTCACGGCCGGCGTCGGCGAGCGACCGGGCGGCATCGGCGGCCCGCTGGAAGGGCGCGGTCAGCTCGTCGCCGACCAGCGGCACCCGGCCGACCTTGCTGCCGGCGTCGCCCAGGTTGTCGGCGAGCCCGGTGCCGGCGCCCTCCAGCTTCTGCCCGGGTACGGCGAGCTTCTGCACCAGGTCGTGCAGCCAGAGCGCGCCGCGGATCGCGACGTACACCCAGGCGACGACGAGCAGATCGGTGAGCAACTGGCGGGCGGCGGTGGGAAAGCGATCGGCGTAGATCTTCACGCCGGACAGCGTGCCACGAACAGCCCGGCACGACACTCGTCGTCCCGCCCACCACGTCCACGGACCCCACCTCGAAGCCGGTGCTGGTGATCCGTGGATGCGGCTGGTTCACCCGTCGAAGCGTCGTCCGCCGCCGGCGCGGGCGGCATTACCCAGCGCCTTTGCTCTGCTTCAACTGGCGCAACACTTTCGGCCGGCCGCTGTTGCGTGGGTAGAAGCAGAGCAAAGGGCGCGCGGAGGGTGCCCCGGGCCGGGAGGGCGTGCGGAGGGTGGCCGGGCCCGGGAGGGCGTGCGGAGGGTGGCCGGGGCGTTGGTCAGTGGGCGCAGGCCGGGCAGGTGCCGAAGATCTCCAGGGTGTGGCTGACGTCGGCGTAGCCGTGCTGGGCGGCGACCCGGTCAGCCCAGCTCTCCACTGCCGGGCCGGCCACCTCGACCGTGTTCCCGCAGGCTCGGCACACCAGGTGGTGGTGGTGCCCCTCGCTGCACCGGCGGTAGAGGTGCTCGCCGCCCGGCGGGCGCATCACGTCGATCTCGCCCGCGTCGGCCAGCCCCTGCAGTGTGCGGTAGACCGTGGTCAGGCCGACCCGCTCGCCGCGCTGCCGCAGCATCGCGTGCAGGTCCTGGGCGCTGTGAAAGCCTTCCATCTCGGCGAGCAGCGCGCTCACCGCCGAGCGCTGCCGGGTGTTGCGCACCGCGGCGCCACTCTCGCTCATCATCCCTCCCCGGCGTGGCTGACCGCGTCCGCCACGATGTGCGCGACGTGCTCGTCGACCAGGCTGTAGGCGATCTCCCGCCCACGGCGGGAACCCCGCACCACGCCCGCGCCGCGCAGCACCCGCAGGTGCTGGGAGACCAGCGGTTGCGCGGCCCCGAGCTTCTCCACCAGCTCGTGCACGCACCGCTCGCCGTCGGCGAGCTCACTGACGATGGCCAGCCGGATGGGCGCCGACAGGGCGCGAAGCAACTCGCTGGCCCCATCGAACCCCTCGTAGCCCGTCGCGCTGGTCACCCTGCAACGGTAACCAATATCGGCGACATCCCGCTGATCAGGTTCACCCCAGCACAACCTCGTGCGGTTCCGGCGCCGGCGCGGCGGCCGGCGCGGCCCGGCGGCGCAACGCCCGCCAGACCCCACCCGCCACGGCCACCACCAGGAACGAGGCGATCGCCAGCAGCACCACCGAGGCGCCCGGCGGCGTGTCCGCCGTGGCCGCCACCCACACGCCGGAGCCGGCGGCGAAGAAGCCGAGCGCCATCGCGGCGGTCATCGTGCTGCGGAACCCCCGGGTGACCTGTTGGGCGGTGGCCACCGGCACCACCATCAGCGCGCTGATCAGCAGCACCCCGACGGCCCGCATCGCGATGGTCACGGTGATCGCGGTGGTCACCGCGATGAGCAGGTTGAGCGTACGCACCGGCAGGCCGGACACCCGGGCGTACTCCTCGTCGTGGCAGACCGCGAAGAGCGCCGGCCGCAGCGCGATCATGGTGACGAGGATCGCCGCGCCGAGAACCGCGATGGTGATCAGGTCACTGGCCTGGATGGTGGTCAGCGACCCGAACAGGTAGGCGTTGAGGTTGGTGCTGGTCGCGTCGGAGAGCCCGACCAGCAGTACGCCACCGGCGATGCCGCCGTAGAAGAGCAGCGCCAGGGCCAGGTCGCCGGAGGTACGCCCGCGGGCGCGGACCAGCTCGATGGCGATCGCCCCGATGGTGGCCACGATCACCGCCACCAGCACCGGCGAGCGGTTGAGCAGCAGGCCGGCGCCAACGCCGGTCAACGCCACGTGCCCGACGCCGTCGCCGATCAACGCCAACCGGCGCTGCACCAGGTAGATGCCGAGCGCCGGCGCGGCCAGGCCGATCACCAGCGCGCCGATCAGGGCGCGCTGCATGTAGGGGTACTGGAAGAGTTCCATGCTCAGTTGCTCCACAGCCCGGCGGGCTCGTCGGGACCGTGCGGGTGCACATGGTCGTGGTCGGGCTCCGCGTGATGGCCGGCCGGGTCCGGCACCGCACCGTCGTGACAGATGCCGCCCTGGTGAACGACGACCGCCCGGCTGATCACCGGTCGCAGCGGGCCCAGCTCGTGGGCCACCAGCAGCACCGTCCCGCCGCCGGCGACGAAGTCGCGCAGCGCCCCGGCGAACGCCTCCTGGCTGGCCGCGTCCACGCCGGCGGTGGGCTCGTCGAGGATCAGCAGCTCCGGTTGGCCGGCCAGCGCGCGGGCGATCAGCGTGCGCTGCTGCTGGCCGCCGGAGAGGGTGGACACCGGGTCCGCGGCACGGTCGGCGAGCCCGACCGCGCGCAGTGCGGCGTCGACGGCGGCCCGGTCGGCCCTGCCCGGTGGGCGGAGAACCCCCCGGCGGGCCAGCCGGCCGGAGGCCACCACCTCACGGACGGTGGCCGGCACGCCGCCGCCGGCGCCCAGGCGCTGCGGGACGTACCCGATGCGCTGCCACTGGCGGAACTGGCGCAACGGCCGGTCGAAGAGGGTGATCGAGCCGCCGCCGAGCGGCACCAGCCCGAGCACGGCCCGGATCAGCGTGGACTTGCCGGAGCCGTTGGCGCCGAGCACCGCGACCACCTCCCCGGCGGTCACGGTGAGCGAGACGTCCCGGAGCACCGGGCGGCCGTCGTAGCCGACCGCCCCGTGCTCGACGGTGATGACGGGTGCGTTCACGAGCAGCTCAACGCCGTCCGCAGGGTCTGCAGGTTGGTACGCATGACCGAAAGGTAGTCCGCGCCGCTGCCGGCGGCGAGCCCCTCGATCGGGTCCAGCACCGCGGTCCGCGCGCCGACCTGACCGGCGATGGTCTCGGCGACCTTCGGGCTGACCAGTGTCTCGAAGAAGATCGTGGTGGCCTGGTGCTCCTTCGCCTCCTCGATCACCTGCGCGAGCCGCTGCGGCGAGGGCTCGACGTCCGGGCTCAGCCCGGTGATGCCGACCTGCTGGAGCCGGTACCGGTCGGCCAGGTAACCGAACGCGGCGTGGCTGGTCACGATCTCCCGCCGCTGGCAGGTCCGCAGGCCCTCGGTGAACTCGCCGTCCAGAGTCGTCAGGTCGGAGCGCAGCGCCGCGGAGCGGGCGGTGTAGTCGGCGGCGTGATCCGGGTCGGCCTTGCCGAGCCGCTGGGCGAACTGGTCGCCGATGGCGGCCAGTCGGGTCGGGTCGAGCCAGACGTGCGGGTCCTTGCCGCCGTGCTCCTCCTCGGCGTGCTCATCCGCGCCCTCGCCAGCGTGGTTGTGCCCGCCGGCGCTCGCGTCCAGCAGCGGCTGCACGCTGGTGACGTCGAACGTCCGGTCGTCACCGTTCTGCGCGACGGCGTCGTCCACCGCCGGCTGGAAGCCCTTCAGGTAGACGATCAGCTCGGCCTCGCTGACCTGGCCGACCTGGCTCGGTGTGAGCTCCAAGTCGTGCGGCTCTGCGCCCGGCTTGGCGAGGTTGGTCACCCGGACCGCGTCGCCGCCGATCCGCTCCGCGAGGAACTGGAGTGGGTAGAACGCGGCGACCACGTCGACCCGCTGGGGGTCGGCGCCGGCGGCGCCGCCGACGGAGCAGCCGGCGCCGGCGCCCAGGGCGAGCAGGGCGGTCGCGGCGGCCAGGACACGAGACGAGGTGCGGTTGGTCATGTCACCAACTGTCCGTCGTAACGATAATGATTGTCAAAAACGCATGAGTGCATGTCAGAGCAGCTTCACCAGGCCCACCGTCACCAGCAGGGTCAGCATCAGCAGCCGGATCAGCCGGGTCTGCGGGGCCTGAACCGGCCAGGTGGTGGCCAACAGGGCGATCAGGCCCGCGGCCAGCGCCAGCGTCAGCAGCCCGCCGATCACCCCGGGCGTGAAGAACGCGACCAGCACCACCACCAGGGTGAGCAGGAACACCGACGTCGGGTTCGCCCCGGCCAACCGAGCCAGCAGGGGGCGCTGCGTACGCTGCATCCCACAGACTCTACGAGGAGGAACCCGGTGCTGGTGACCAACCGGTTCGTGGTCGACGTCGATGTCGCCGACGACTTCACCGAACGGGCGCACGCCGCCCTCACCGCGCTGGCCGCCCGCCCCGGCTACCTGCGCGGTCAACTGGTCCGGGCGCTGGACGACCCCCGCCACTGGTCCTTGGTCACCGAGTGGGAGTCGGTCGGCACGTACCGGCGGGCGCTGGGCGCCTTCGAGGTCAAGGTGAGCGCGGTGCCGCTGCTCGCCGAGTCGGTCGACGAGCCGTCCGCGTACGAGGCGCTGGCCACCGCGGCGCCCGGCGGGGCCGTGGTGGTCGCCGAGAGTGATCGGGCTGCTGGTCCTTACCGCTGAGCCGTCGGGCACTACCCTGCTCCTATGACCGCACCCGCCCCGCCGCCCGGTCCCGGGGTGGCGCCGCCGTTCGCCGCGCCCCCCACCGAGGGCCGCCGGACCCGGCTCTGGATCGGCCTCGGCGTCGGCGCGCTCGCCGTGCTGCTCTGCTGTGGCGGAGGCGGAGCAGCCGTGGTCGGCCTGGCCGTCACCGGCGTGCAGGCGATCCGGGAACAGGGCCGCACGGTGACCGGCGACTACTACCAGGCACTGGTCGAGCGGAACTACGGACGGGCCTACGACCAGCTCTGCGACGACGCGCAGCGGCGCGAGTCCCGCCCCGAGTTCGAGCGGCGCGCGGCCGCCGAGCCACAGGTCGCCGCGTTCCGGGTGGGTGAGGTGGACACCACCAGCCTGACCGTGCCCGTCGACGTGACGCTCGACGGCGGCGACCGGGAGCAGCAACAGGTCAGCCTGGGTCAGGACGGCCAGACCGGTGGCATGGAGGTCTGCGGGGTGAGCTGAGCCGCCCCCGGTATTCTGCTGGGCTCGGGGCGACAGTGGTCGTACCGTTGTCCCGAACTGACCCGCTCCATCCACATCTCGCCCCCGCCGACCGCCAGCCGGCGTAGGAGGAAACATGCCAGCCGACCGTATCGACGCCGTCGTCAGTCTCGCCAAGCGCCGAGGCTTCGTCTTCCCCTCCAGCGAGATCTATGGAGGCACCCGATCGGCGTGGGACTACGGCCCGCTCGGCGTGGAGCTCAAGGAGAATGTCCGCCGGCAGTGGTGGAAGACCATGGTCCAGCAGCGCGACGACGTGGTCGGCCTCGACTCCGCGGTGATCCTGGCCCGCAGGGTGTGGGAGGCGTCCGGTCACATCGCCGAGTTCGTCGACCCGCTCACCGAGTGCCAGTTCTGCCACAAGCGGTTCCGGGCCGACCACCTCGAGGAGGCGTACGCCGAGAAGCACGGCAAGCCGCTGACCTCGCTCGCCGAGCTCAACTGCCCCAACTGCGGCAACAAGGGCACCTTCACCGAGCCGAAGATGTTCAACGGCCTGATGAAGACCTACTTGGGCCCGGTGGAGAGCGACGAAGGGCTGCACTACCTGCGCCCGGAGACCGCGCAGGGCATCTTCGTCAACTACAAGAACGTCGAGACGGTCGCCCGCAAGAAGCCGCCGTTCGGCATCGCGCAGACCGGCAAGTCGTTCCGCAACGAGATCACCCCGGGCAACTTCATCTTCCGGACCCGCGAGTTCGAGCAGATGGAGATGGAGTTCTTCGTCGAGCCGGGCACCGACGAGCAGTGGCACGAGTACTGGCTCCAGGAGCGCTGGAACTGGTATCTCGACCTCGGCCTGTCGGCGGACAACCTGCGGCTCTTCGAGCACCCCAAGGAGAAGCTCTCGCACTACTCGAAGCGGACCGTGGACATCGAATACCGCTTCCAGTTCGGCGGCACCGAGTTCGCCGAGCTGGAGGGCATCGCCAACCGCACCGACTTCGACCTCTCCACGCACAGCAAGCACTCCGGCGTCGACCTGTCCTACTTCGACCAGACCAAGGGCGAGCGCTGGATGCCGTACGTCATCGAGCCCGCCGCCGGTCTGACCCGCGCCGTGCTCGCCTTCCTGCTGGAGGCGTACGACGAGGACGAGGCGCCGAACACCAAGGGCGGCGTGGACAAGCGCACCGTGATGCGGTTCGACCCGCGGCTGGCCCCGGTCAAGGTGGCGGTGCTGCCGCTGTCCCGCAACGAGGCGCTGTCGCCGAAGGCGAAGGACCTCGCGGCGCTGCTGCGCAAGCGCTGGGTGGTGGAGTTCGACGACTCGCAGGCGATCGGCCGCCGTTACCGCCGGCAGGACGAGATCGGCACCCCGTTCTGCGTGACGGTGGACTTCGACACCCTGGACGACAACGCCGTGACGGTTCGTAACCGGGACACGATGGCCCAGGAGCGGGTCTCCCTGGACCAGGTCGAGCGCTACCTGATCGAGCGTCTCCCCGGCTGCTGAGGTGCAAGGAAGGGCCCCTTCTTAACGCCTCAGGTATAGGAGGGGCCCCTTCTTAACCGCGCACACTCCGGGAGTGGAGTGTGCGCGTACCCGATCAGGTGCCTGCGTGCTCCGGGCCGGCTGAGTCGACCCGGACCCGGAGCGTGGCGCCGACGCCCTGCCGGGACTCGTACGCGTCCTCGACAGTTCGTCGGATGTGGTCCGGATGGCGCCGGAGTTGTGCTGGCGTAACGTGCAGTACCAGGACACCGTGCCGACTCAGCTCGTTGTGCCGTTCCAACGTCCGCGCCCAGTCGCTTGGACTGAAGTGGTACTCCTGCGAATCGACCTCCAGCGCCACCGCCGAGTCGGTCAGGTACCCGTCCGGCGTCGGCAGCGCCGCCCCGTCGAGCGTACGAAGGCGTGGATTCCATCGTATTTCTGGCAGAACTGCGCTGCCTGCCAGGCACTCACGCATCTCCGCCTCTGGAGCCGACCGGGTGCCGGCCACGACCTCCGCGTACGCCATCCTGATCAGCGCTGTGCGACTGCGCCGCGCCCGGCGGATCTCCTCGTCCAGCCTGCCGAGATCGGTGAAGCCGCGCTGGACGGACTCGGCGACGATGGCCCGCACTGGGCGAAGCTGCCGTAGGTCACGGGCCGCGTCCACCACCGCCCGCGCCGGCGAGCAAACCGGGTAGAGCGCGGTCGACCGGGGCCGATCATCGAGTGCCAGGGCTCGCCGAACAAGGGCGTAACCCGCCGACCGGCGCCGCGTGTGGTGCGGCACCACCAGGTGTACGTCGGTGTTGCGCGGAATCTGGCGGAACCCGTACCAGGCGAGCGCCGCGAAGCTGGTGAGCTGCGCCCGCGGCCCGGCGTAGAGCGCTGCGGAGATCCGCCGTTGTTCATCGGTCAGTACGCCCGTCACCAGGGCGTACGTCGCCGGCAGGACGCGTTGCCACTGCCCGCGCCGGGCCTGACGGTACAGGTACATGTCGTCGTAGCCGGCGGCGAGCAACTGAGCTCGGGTGGCGATCTGCTGCTGCCGCTCGACCACCGCCGCCAGCTCGGGTGGATGTTCACGCATGACCGCAGCCTGGCTGCCGGAGCCGGGCTGTTCCCGTCCCAGCCGTACGAGCTGTGGACAACCCGCCTGCTGTGGACAACCCCGTTGATCATTGCTTGGTGTGATATGCGTCGTGTTAATAGGGGGCCCTTCCTATGCACCAGGCGTTAAGCAGGGGCCCTTCCTTACACTTGTCCGGTGAATGTTTCGACCGTGCCTGTGCTGCGCCCGTTGACGCTCGGGCGGTATCAGGTGTGGCCGCCGGTTGTGCTCGCGCCGATGGCCGGGATCACCAACGTCGGGTTCCGGCGGCTGTGCCGGGAGCAGGGCGGCGGCATCTACGTCTGCGAGATGATCACCACGCGGGCACTGGTCGAGCGGAATCCGAAGACGCTGCGCATGATCGCGTTCGGTGACGACGAGCAGCCGCGCAGCCTCCAGCTCTACGGCACCGATCCGGAGATCACCGCCGCCGCGGTGCGGATCGTCGTGGAGCGCAACCTGGCCGATCACATCGACCTGAACTTCGGCTGCCCGGTGCCCAAGGTGACCCGCCGGGGTGGCGGCGCGGCGTTGCCGTGGCGACGCCGGCTCTTCGCCCGGCTGGTGAAGGCCGCGGTGGACGCCGCGTCGCCGGCCGGGGTGCCGGTCACGGTCAAGATGCGCAAGGGCATCGACGACGACCATCTGACGTACGTCGAAGCCGGGCTCGCGGCCCAGGAGGCCGGTGTCGCCGCGGTGGCCCTGCACGGACGCACGGCCGGGCAGCGTTACTCGGGCACGGCCGACTGGGACGCGATCGCCACGCTCAAGCAGGCCCTGGACGTGCCGGTGCTCGGCAACGGCGACATCTGGGAGGCCGACGACGCGCTGCGGATGGTCGCGCACACCGGCGTCGACGGCGTGGTGATCGGGCGCGGCTGCCTGGGCCGACCGTGGCTCTTCGCCGACCTGGAGGCCGCCTTCCACGGTCGGCCGGAGCGGCGGCTGCCCACCCTCGGCGAGGTGGCGGTGACCATGCGCCGGCACGCCGAGCTGCTGGTCGACCAGTTCGTCGCGGGGGCGCGCAACCCGGCCCGCGGTGAGCGGGACGGGTGCACCGACTTCCGCAAGCACGTCGCCTGGTACCTCAAGGGCTTTCCGGTCGGCGGCGAGCTGCGCCGCTCGCTGGCGATGATCGAGAGCCTGGCCCAGCTCGACGACCTGCTCGGCAAGCTCGACCCGGCGGAGCCGTTCCCGGTGGCCGCCCTCGGCCAGCCGCGCGGCCGGACGAACTCCCCGGGCAAGGTCTTCCTGCCCGACGGTTGGCTCGCGAGCCGGGACGACGACGTCGTCCCCGAGGACGCGGAGCTGGACGACTCCGGCGGCTGACCGCCTCCGACGACGACGAGAGGCCGGCCCCCGATGGGGGCCGGCCTCTCGCTCACGCGCAGGGGATCAGGAGGTGGCGTAGCCGCGGCTGGCGATCCAGTTCGCCAGGTTGGCGATGCTCACGTCGTAGGCGGGGTCGTTGGGGTTGGCCGAGTCGGCGATGGTGGCCGTGTCGCCGTTGTCGCGGTAGCCCACGACGCTGATGTAGTGGCCGTTGTCGTACGAATGGGTGTTGCCGTCGGTGTCCGTGGTGGTGCCGTAGATGTTGGCGACCACGGCCCGGCCCGCGTCCACGGTGCGGACGACGTCGGCGCGCAGCGTCTTGACCTGGGCGTCGCTCGCCTGGTCGTCGCGCATCTCGACGCTGTGGTACGCGTTCTTGCCGGTCTCCTGGTTGAGCACCGGGGTGATGTCGAAGATGGAGCCGGTGCCGGCCTCGGTGGTGCCCATCTTCTTGGCCATGTCGTCGACGCTGATCTCCTTGCCCAGTACGGACAGGGCGTTACGGGTTGCGGCGGGCCCGCAGTCGAAGAAGTTGGGCTGCGCCGCGTAGCGGACGTTCAGCTCGCGTTCGCTGGGGCTCTTGCGGTCGCCCTGCGTCTGGGTGGTGGCGGGCTTGGCGTCCGACGCGGCGTATGCAGCGGTGACGGGTCCGACGATGGCGCCACCGGTGCAGGCGAGGCCGGCAGCGGTCAGAGCGGCCTTACGAATCAGATCGGTACGCATGATGGCGTGCTCCTCTGCTCGGGGTACGCGCGACACAGTCCTGCGTCACACGGGATCGGGAAGGTCCGGAGTGATCTGCCGGGCGGCCGTGTGGCCTGCTCCGGTGTCCTGGGGATGTAACCGTCTGGGCCGGCGAGCCATTCCGCCGATGCAGAGGCGGCGGTCAACCCGAAACAGGATGTCCCGTCGGTTATCGACAATGCGGGAGTGCGGGCCCCATAAACCGGACATCAGTCGTTCCTGTCATATTACCGGGCTTTGGCATGTCCCCCCCAAATGCCGCCGGAACCGGACAAGGGCAATCTTCGCTCATCTCCTCGTGGTAATCGGGTCAGTACCTCTATGTACTGTGTGCCGCAGAACTGGTGCGCAGATCGGGAAGATGATCGGGCAAATCTTCGGCTGGTTGCTCCCCTGTGGCGGGGATGGGGCGGTAAGTGGTGACGGAAGGGCCGCGCGGGGGGCGGGAGGTCGTCTCGAATCTGGCCGCCGCGGCGGCGGCCTGCTGGCGACATGGGCGCGACGTCGTCGAGACGACGGACATCCTCGTCGAACTGGCGACCTCGATCGCGTCACTCGACCGTCTGCTCGGCCCGCGTGCGCACGATCTCCCCGAGGCGGTTCGTGGCCTTCCGGCGGAGCTTGCGTCGCCCGACGCGCCGGCGACGCGCGCACCAGCCGTCCGGGAGGCCGAGGCTGTCCTGCGAGAGGCGACCTGGGAGGCCCGCCGGGAGCTGCGGCACGACCGCGGCGAGGCGGCGCCCGCCTGGAGCGCGGCCAGTCGCGCCGCCGTCACCGGGGCCCTCGACACCGCCGCAGCCAGGGGTGTCCAGCACGCACACGGGATGCATCTCCTCTCGGCGCTGCTCGACGACCCCGCGTGCCGTGCCACCGGCGCGTTGACGCGCCTGGGTTTCACGCAGGACGACATCCTGCGGGCCGTGCCGGTGGGCAAGGTAGTGGCCGAGGAGGGCTCGCCGATCGCCTTCACCGCCGGCTTCCTAGCTGCGGCGGGACTGGTACGGGAGTCGGGCGGTGCGCTGTCCCGGCGAGTGCGCCACCGGCTGAGTCGCCTGGTGCTGCGACCGCACGCCGGTGTCGTCCTCGTGTGGCTCGAGCAGGAGGCGATTCGTCAGACTGTGCGGCTGGGCAGGGCCGACGTCGACAGTGTCGCGCTGCTGGCCGCGATCCTCTCCCTCGACGAGCAGTTGCGGTTCACGCGTCGCACCATCGCGGTGCCCTGGGCCGCCTTGAATGCCGCCCGGGAGAATCTCGTGGGGCACGGGCTCGATCTGCCCACGCTGGCGTCGCGGGCCGTGCCCCTGCCGTCAGCGGTGACCGCGCCGGGCCGGACGTACCACCGGCGGGACATGACCGGAGACCCACCGTTCGGGCGGGACGCGGCGGACGTGGTGGAGCACGCTCGTGGCCTGCCGGACCGACGTGACCTGGGCACGAGCCATCTGGTGCTGGCGATGCTCGCCGAGCCGGGATGCGCCGCTCATGCCCTGCTGGCCGGCGCGGTGGACCCGGCCCGACTGGGACGCGAGCTGTCGAACCGGCTGTCTGCCTAGCGCCGCCGCGGTGTCGACTCGGTGGCGGCGCGGGGCGCAGGAAGCGGCGGCGCGGCGGGCCAGGGGACGTCCGGGGCGGGGTGGAAGGCGATGCCGGCGGCGGCCCAGCGCGGGCCGTGCCCGGCCAGGCGGTCGCGGAACGCGGCCCAGTCGTGCGTCGCCCGGGGCGACCAGCCCAGCTCGGCGATGGCGGGCAGCCGGGGCAGCAGCATGAACTCGATCTCGGCCAGCGAGGTGACCGATTCGGTCCAGAGCGGTGCCTCGACACCGAGTACCGCCGCGTCAGGCACTCCCGTCACGTGTGACCCGGGATCCCAGTCGTACGCCCGGCGCACGTCGATCAGGCCGGCCCAGTCCTGCCCGAGCGGGGTGTCCGGGTCGTACTTCATGTCCAGGTAGGCGTGGTTGCCGGGGGAGAGGATCAGCCGGGCGCCCCGGCGTACCGCCTCGAGGGTGGCCGGGTCTTCGCCGTTCGTGCCCCACCACTGGAGTACCCGCCCGTCGACGTGCGCGGCCGGCGCGAGCTGGTGCCAGCCGACGACGGTCTTGCCGGTGTCGGCGACGATCCGCTGCGTCCGCTCGACGAAACCGGTGTAGACCGCACCCTTGACCTTGAACGCCTCGTCACCGCCGATGTGCAGCCACGGTCCGGGGGTGAGCGCGGCGATCTCACCCAGTACGTCGGCGATGAAGTCGTACGTCCGTTCGTCGGCCGGGTCGACGTAGCTGAAGCCGACCTCGGTGCCGGTGTACGGCGGTGGCGCGACCTTGTCCGGCGCCAGCTCGGGGTATGCGACCAGCGCCGCGTTGGTGTGCCCGGGGAGGTCGATCTCCGGGATGACGGTGACGTGGCGGGCGGCGGCGTAGCTGACGATCCGCCGGTAGTCGGCCTTGGTGTAGTGCCCGCCGGGGCCGCCGCCGACCTCGGTCGCCCCACCGACGGTGGTCAACCTCGGCCAGGAGTCGACGGCGATCCGCCAGCCCTGGTCGTCGGTGAGGTGCAGGTGCAGGTGGTTGAGCTTGTACCGGGCCAGGTGGTCGACGACGCGCAGGACGTCCTCGACGTCGAAGAAGTGCCGTGCCACGTCGAGCATCGCGCCCCGGTACGAAAAGCGGGGTGCGTCGGTGATGGTCCCGCCCGGCAGCATCCACCGTTCGGTGACCGGGGCCGGGCTCTCGATCGCCGGTGGCAGCAACTGGCGCAGGGTCTGCACGCCGTGGAAGAGGCCGGTGGCGGTGGCCGCGGTGATGGTGACGCCGGCGCGGGTCACGGCGAGCCGGTATCCCTCCGCGCCCAGGCTGTCGTCGTCGTTGAGCACGAGCGCGATGCCGCCCGCCGCCGGTCGGGTGGTGTCGGTGACCGGCAGCGGGTAACCGGTGGCGGGTCGCAGCAGCTCGGCGAGGTGCGCGGCGACCGTCAGCGCGGCGGGGTCGGCGCTGGCCACGATGACGGCGTCGGGTGGTAGCAGCCAGTCCCCGGCCGGGTCCGGCTCGACCTGCTGCGGCGCGGGCACGACGTCGGCCAGCCGGACCGGGGCCGGCGGGGCGAGCAGTTCGCCGGCGGCCTGCTCGGCAGACCGGGCGAGCGTGGCGGCGTCCGGTTCGTGCGCCGACAGCGGCATGGAGCCGGTGGGACCGGGTCCGCCGGGGGTGGCGGTGGGTCCGGGCGAGGGGATGGTCGACACGGCGGCGGCTCCGGGGGGTGTATTCGCGTCGGTTATGGCAAAAGTGAGGTTCACCGGCTGGCGTTGCCGTCAAGGGTACGGCGACAGGCCGGGATGCGTGATCGTGCGCATGGAAGCGTTCCCAAAAACCGGTACGAACGCGGATAGTCGTGATAGCTGTGCCGATTGTCACCGAACGGTCCCGGGCCACTCGATGTTCGCTTAACCTTCGCCCACCGATCGGCGTCGACCCCGGGATTACCGGTGGTCCGTCCCGGGGTATGAGGAAACTGAACCTTCGTTAAGTGTCAATCCGGCGCGCGTGGGAGGCTCTGGTGGCAGCGCAAGAGACCGTCGATCACAAGTACGTCTACGACTTCACCGAGGGCAACAAGGACCTCAAGGACCTGCTCGGCGGCAAGGGCGCCAACCTCGCCGAGATGACCAACCTCGGTCTGCCCGTTCCGCCTGGCTTCACCATCACCACCGAGGCCTGCCAGGCGTACCTCACGACCGGCCAGGAGCCGGACGGGCTCGCCGACCAGATCGAGGCGCACCTGGAATCGCTGGAGCGCGCGATGGGCAAGCGCCTCGGTGACCCGCAGGACCCGTTGCTGGTCTCCGTCCGCTCGGGCGCCAAGTTCTCCATGCCCGGCATGATGGAGACCGTCCTCAACGTCGGCCTCAACGACCAGAGCGTGGTCGGGCTCTCCGCGCAGGCCGGGAGGAACGACCGGTTCGCCTGGGACTCGTACCGGCGACTCATTCAGATGTTCGGCAAGACCGTCTGCGAGGTGCCGGGCGAGGAGTTCGAGCACGCCCTCGACGACATCAAGCGCGCCAAGAACACCCACAACGACCTGGACCTGGACGCGGACGACCTTCGCGGGCTGGTCGACGCGTACAAGAAGATCTTCCTGAAGCACACGGGTCGGGAGTTCCCGCAGCAGCCGCGCGAGCAGCTCGACCTGGCCATCCGGGCGGTCTTCGAGTCGTGGAACGCCGAGCGCGCGGTGCTCTACCGCCGCCAGGAGCGGATCCCGGCCGACCTCGGCACCGCGGTCAACGTGGTGACCATGGTCTTCGGCAACCTCGGCCCGGATTCCGGCACCGGCGTCGCGTTCACCCGCGATCCGGCCAGCGGCGCCCAGGGCATCTACGGCGACTACCTGGCCAACGCCCAGGGCGAGGACGTGGTCGCCGGCATCCGCAACACGGTGCCGTTGCAGGAGCTGGAGCAGCTGGACAAGACGTCCTACGACCAGCTGCTCTCCTTCATGGCCCGGCTGGAGGAGCACTACCGGGACCTCTGCGACATCGAGTTCACCATCGAGCGCGGCAAGCTGTGGATGTTGCAGACCCGCGTGGGCAAGCGCACCGCCGCCGCCGCGTTCGTCATCGCCGGCCAGCTCGTCGACGAGGGCCTGATCGACCTGGACGAGGCGCTGCACCGGGTCAACGGCGCGCAGTTGGCCCAGCTGATGTTTCCCCGCTTCCAGCTCGACCACGAGTTCCAGCCGGTCGCGAAGGGCATCGGCGCCTCGCCCGGCGCGGCGTCCGGCAAGGTGGTCTTCACCTCCGCCCGGGCCGTCGAGCTGGCCGCCGAGGGCGAGTCGGTGATCCTGGTCCGCCGGGAGACCAACCCGGACGACCTGAACGGCATGATCGCCGCCAAGGGCATCCTCACCTCGCGCGGTGGCAAGACCAGCCACGCCGCCGTGGTGGCCCGGGGGATGGGCAAGACCTGCGTCTCCGGCGCCGACGAGATCGACGTGAACGTGCCGGCGAAGCGGTTCACCGTGGCCGGCCAGACCGTGAGCGAGGGCGACGTCGTCTCCGTCGACGGCACCACCGGCAAGGTCTACCTGGGCGAGGTGCCAGTCATGCCGTCGGAGGTGGTGCAGTACTTCGAGGGCAGTCTCGACCCGGAGCACATCGACAACGCGCTGGTCCGTGCCGTACACCGGATCATGACGCACGCCGACGACAGGCGGCGGCTCGCGGTCCGCACGAACGCCGACACCGGCGCGGACGCCGCCCGGGCCCGGCGCTTCGGCGCCGAGGGCATCGGCCTGTGCCGCACCGAGCACATGTTCCTCGGCGACCGGCGCGAGCTGGTCGAGCGGCTGATCCTGGCCCGCGCGGACGATGAGCGGGAGGCGGCGCTGACCGCGCTGCTGCCGTTGCAGCGGGCCGACTTCGAGGAGATCTTCCGCGAGATGGACGGCCTGCCGGTCACCGTCCGGCTGATCGACCCGCCGCTGCACGAGTTCCTGCCGCCGCTGGAGCAGCTCGCGGTCAACGTCGCGGTCGCCCAGGAGCGCGGCGAGGACGTGGCCAAGGAGGAGGCGCTGCTCGCCGCCGTCCGGCGGATGCACGAGGAGAACCCGATGCTCGGGCTCCGGGGCGTCCGCCTCGGCCTGGTCATCCCCGGATTGTTCGCGATGCAGGTCCGGGCCATCGCCGAGGCGGCCGTCGCCTGCGCCCGCGGCGGCGGGGTGGCCAAGCCGGAGATCATGGTGCCGCTGGTCGGCGCCGTGCAGGAGCTGGAGACGGTGCGCGCCGAAGCCGAGAAGATCATCGCCGAGGTGGTCGGGGACAGCGGCGTCGAGGTGCTGATCGGCACCATGATCGAGGTGCCGCGGGCGGCGCTGACCGCCGGGCAGATCGCCGAGGCGGCCGAGTTCTTCTCCTTCGGCACCAACGACCTCACCCAGATGGCCTGGGGCTTCTCCCGGGACGACGTCGAGGGCGCGTTCTTCTGGCGCTACCTGGAGCTGGGCATCTTCGGTATCTCGCCGTTCGAGTCGATCGACCGCGACGGCGTCGGCCGGCTGGTGCGGATCGCCGCCGAGGAGGGTCGGGCCGCGCGGCCCGGACTGAAGCTCGGCGTCTGCGGTGAGCACGGCGGCGACCCGGACTCGGTGCACTTCTTCCACGAGGTCGGCCTGGACTACGTCTCCTGCTCGCCGTTCCGGGTGCCGGTGGCCCGGCTGGAGGCCGGCCGCGCGGTGGTGGAGACCGACGGCTCGGACAGCCGCTGACGCGGTGCCGGCGGCGGCCCGGGCCTCCGGACCGCCGCCGGCACCGATCATCAGATCGGCGGGCGACGCCAGGTGGGCCGCGCCGAGCGGCGCAACTGCGCCGGCAGGGTGGCCATCGGGGTACGCATGACCAGCGGCGCGTGCGCGTCCGGTACGGCCGAGACGGGGGGTCTCGCGTCCCGGTTGTCCAGCACCGAGCCGGCCCGGCGCGCCACCGCCCGGGCTTCCTCGTGCAGCCCCTCCAGGTCGTCCGCCGCCGTGACGGTGACCAGGGTCAGCAGGGCGGTGCGCCCAGCCGGGTAGGTGACCACGCAGCCGGCGGTGGTGCGCACCACCGACTCCCGGAAGTCGCCCCGCCGCACCGTGTCGGCCACCCGGTGACCCAGACCGAAGCTCGCGGCGGCGAGCGCGGCGAGGTGGGTGGCGTCGGTGCTGGGCAGGTCACTGGAGATGAGCAGCCCGTCGGTGCCGGCCAGCACGGTCCCCGCGACCTCGGGGCGGCGCCGACGCAGCCCGCGTAGCTCCGTGCCGACCACCATGTCTGCGTCCACGAGCGTCTTCTCCCTACCGGTCGGGCCCCTGCGTGCGATCAGTTGGTCACGTTCCGCGCCGGGAACGCTACCGGCGGCCACTTCCGTCCGCGAGCCCGTAACGGTCGGCGATCGGCTGACAACTCCCGGCCAATCGGCGGTTGTGGACCTTTCGGCGAGGCGTCGCGGGCAGGTCGGTCGGCCCTGGCGGGCGTAATCTTGGCTCGCTCGTACACCGCCGATTGCGCACGCCGTCGAGGGGGGAAGGGGACTGCATGAGCAGCGTCTGGGAGAGCCTGACCGTCGACGCCCGCGATCCGGCCCGACTGGCCCGCTGGTGGGCCGAGGCGCTCGGCTACCAGGTCGTCGCCGAGGAGCCGGACGGCGTGGAGATCCGCCAGTCCGCGGACCGGCGTCCCGCCCTGTTCTTCGCGCGGGTGGCCGACGGCAAGGAGCGGAAGAACCGGCTGCACCTCGACCTGCGCCCCGCTGACCAGGAGGCCGAGGTCGAGCGGTTGGTCGACATGGGCGCCCGGCACGTCGACATCGGCCAGGGCGACGTGGACTGGACGGTGCTGGCCGACCCGGAGGGCAACGAGTTCTGCGTTCTTCGTGAGCGCGAGGAGTGAGCCGGGTTTGCGAGCCCCGCAGTCGCGGTTGACCGCACCGCCGTCCGGCGCGGCGGACGCCCGGCTGGTCGAGGAGGCCCCCAAGGACACCGGCCACCGTCGGTCACCGTACGAGCGTGACCGCGCCCGGGTGCTGCACTCCGCGGCGTTCCGTCGACTGGCCACGAAGACGCAGGTGCACACCGCCGGCACGGACGACTTCCTGCGTACCCGGCTGACCCACTCGTTGGAGGTCGCCCAGATCGCCCGGGAGATGGGCGCCCGGCTGGGCTGCGACCCTGACGTGGTGGACGTCGCCGGGCTCGCCCACGATCTCGGGCACCCGCCGTTCGGGCACAACGGCGAGGCGGCGCTGGACCTGCTCGCCACGCCCTGCGGCGGCTTCGAGGGCAACGCGCAGACGCTGCGGGTGCTGACCCGGCTGGAGGCGAAGGTGCTCGCCCCGGACGGCTCGTCCGCCGGGCTGAACCTGACCCGAGCCTCGCTCGACGCCATCGGCAAGTACCCCTGGGCGCGGCGGCCGGGCCAGCGGAAGTTCGGGGTGTACGCCGACGACGTTCCGGTCTTCGACTGGCTCCGGGTTGGCGCGCCCGGCGACCGGCGCTGCCTGGAGGCGCAGGTGATGGACTGGGCCGACGACGTCGCGTACTCGGTGCACGACGTGGAGGACGGGATCCACGGCGGGTACGTCTCGCTGCGCCCGCTGCTCGCCGACGCCGACGAGCGGGCAGCTCTCTGCGCCGATGTGGCCGCCACCTACTCGGGGGAGTCCCCGGCGGACCTGGGTGAGGTGCTGGTCGAGCTGCTGGCCGACCCGCTGCTCGCCCCGCTCGCGGGGTACGACGGCAGCCACCGCGCGCAGGCCGCGCTGAAGGCCACCACCAGTGGACTGACCGGTCGGTTCGTCTCCGCGGCGGTGGCCGCCACCGAGGAGCGGTCCGGACCCGGCCCGCACCGCCGCTACGCCGCCGATCTGGTGGTGCCGCGGCTGGTCCGGGCCCACTGCGCCCTGCTCAAGGGCATCGCGCTGCGCTACGTGATGCGTCGCGCCGGCTTCCGGGGCCGCTACGAACGGCAGCGGACGATGCTGGCCGAGCTGGTGGCCGCGCTGGTGCGGCGGGCGCCGGACGGGCTCGATCCGGTCTTCGCCCCGCTGTGGCGGGCCGCGCCGGACGACGCCGCCCGGCTGCGGGTGGTGATCGACCAGGTCGCCTCGCTCACCGACCCGGCGGCCGTGACCTGGCACACCCGTCTGGTCGGCGGCGGCGCACCGCCGGCGGGCGACGGCGAAGATTAGGCTAGCCTAAGTGACATGACGGAACGCCCCAGGAACGTCACCTCGGTCCGGGTGCTGCGCACCGAGCGGCCCACCCCGCACCTCATCCGGCTCGTCCTCGGCGGGGACGAGCTGGCCGACCTGCCGGTGGGCGAGTGCACCGACCACTACATCAAGGTGGTCTTCCCGCAGCCGGGCGTCGCGTACCCGCAGCCGCTGGACCTCGCCGCGATCCGCCGGACCCTGCCCCGGGAGCAGTGGCCCCGGCTGCGGGCGTACACCGTGCGGCGCTGGGACCCGCTCGCCGAGGAGCTGACCGTCGACGTGGTGCACCACGGCGACGAGGGGCTGGCCGGGCCGTGGGCGGCCGCGCTGCGCCCGGGCGATCCGGTGCACTTCGTCGGCCCCGGCGGGGCGTACGCCCCGAGCCCGGACGCGGACTGGCACCTGCTGGTCGGCGACGAGAGCGCGCTGCCGGCGATCGGCGCCGCCCTGGAACGGCTGCCGCTGGGCGCCCCGGCCCATGTCTTCGTGGAGATCGCCGACCCGGCGGAGGAGCAGAAACTACTCAGCCCGGGTGCGGTCCAGCTCACCTGGCTGCACCGCGGTGAGCGCCCGGTGGGTGCCGCGCTGGTGGCGGCGGTCCGAGAGCTGGAGTTTCCGCCCGGTCAGGTGCACGCCTTCGTGCACGGCGAGGCGACCTTCGTCCGGGAGCTGCGCCGGTTGCTGCGCACCGAGCGCGGCCTGCCCGCCGATCAGCTCTCCATCTCCGGCTACTGGCGGCGCGGCATGGACGACGAGGGCTGGCGCTCGACCAAGGCCGACTGGAACCGGCAGGTGGCTGCCGAGGAGACCACGGCCGCCTGAGCACGGTCAGCCGCCGGACCGGCGATCCCACTCCTCGCGGACCGCGGTGAGTCGCCGGTTGAGCAGCACGGCGTACCCGACGATCGCCGCGGCGATCAGGAACAGCAGCAGCCGCGGCTCGCGTACCGTCGCGCCGATCAGGCTGACCGAGACCACCCCGTAGCCGGCGATCGCCACCCGGGCCCTGCTCGGTCGGGCCGAGAGCGCGTACAGGCACAGCCCACACACCACCCAGACCACCACCGAGGCAGCCAGCAACAGCCGCAGCTCCAGCGGCAATCGGCTCGCGCCACGGTCGACCAGCCGGACCGCCTGCCCGAGCGACCAGCCGAGCAGCAGCAGCGCACCGCTGAGCGGGATGTGCAGATAGGTGTACGCCTGCCCGCCACGCAGGCGGGTCGCCGCCTGGCGGGTGGTGACGAAGGTGGTGTAGACCCACCAGACGGCGGCCGGCACGACGAAGGCCAACCCGGCGGTGAGGATCATCTGCGGCCGGGGGTGGTCCGGCACCGCGAAGAGCAGGTTGGCCAGCGCGCTGCCCAGCACGATGATGGTGAATTGCCCGATCCGTTCCGGCAGGTGCCGGTTGTCCACCGGCCATTGCTCGAGCCGGCGTCGGCCGACCCAGGGCGTGGCCAGCTCGATGGCCATCGCGACGATCCACAGCACCGGGCGCGACGCGATCGGCACGACCAGCGAGACCAGCCAGATCAGCCAGCCCAGCCCGAAGCCGAACAGGTAGACCGTGGTCACCGTGCGGGCCTCCGGGTTGGTCGGCCGGGCCCGCAGATACAGCAGGAGCAGTACGCCCCGGACGATCAGGTAGCCGATCGGCAGCAGCGGGCTCTCCGGCACCTCGTCCACGCCGAGCGTCATCGCGCCGGCGCCAACCAGGGCCACCAGCACCAACATCCGGTGCGGCAGGTCGTCCGGGTCGAATCGGGTGTCGTAGTAGACCTGCCCCATCCAGGCCCACTAGACCACCACGAAGAGCCCGATCACGGCCAGCATGGCGTTCGGCGTCGGGGTCGGGTCGGTGCCCAGCCGGGCCACCACCGCCGCCAGCGCGTACACGAAGATGACGTCCAGGAAGAGTTCCAGCCAGGTGGCGTGCCGGTGCCCGGCCTCGTCCGTCAGCGGCTCAGGCCCGCGTACGCCCAGCCAACCGGTCAACCATCCGGGCAGGTGCGCGCTGACGGTCCGTACCCTGCGCATCTGGTCATGGTCCCCGCGCGGACCCGGCTCCCGGGCCGGAACCGAAGAGCCGGTGGCGGCCGCCGCCACACCGGCGTCCCCCGGCCGGCGCGTCGTCGGTCCGGCAGGGCAGGATGTACGCCGAGGGGGTGGCGCATGGCTGGGCGGATCCGGGACGAGGACATCGCACTGGTCCGGGAACGCTCCTCGATCGGGGATGTGATCTCCGAGACCGTCACGCTGAAGTCCGCTGGGGGCGGCAACCTCAAGGGCCTGTGCCCGTTCCACGACGAGAAGAGCCCGTCGTTCAACGTCTCCCCGGCCCGCAACGTCTGGTACTGCTTCGGCTGCGGAGCCGGCGGCGACGCGATCAAGTTCCTGATGGACGCCGAGCACCTCAGCTTCGTCGAGTCCGTCGAGCGGTTGGCCGGCCGCGCCGGCATCCAACTGCGCTACGTGGAGGACGACAAGGGCACCCCGCGCCCCCGTCCCCAGCAGGGCCAGCGCCAGCGCTTGGTGGCCGCGCACGCCGCCGCGGTCGAGTTCTACCGGGCGCAACTCAGCACCGCCGGCGCCCGGCCGGCGCGGGAGTTCCTGGCCCAGCGCGGCTTCGACCGGGCCGCCGCCGAGCGCTACGGCTGCGGCTTCGCGCCGGAAGGTTGGGACCTGCTCACCAAGCACCTTCGCCAGCAGGGCTTCACCCACCAGGAGCTGGTCACCGCCGGGCTGTCCCGAGAGTCCCGCTCCGGCACGCTGATCGACCGGTTCCGCCGGCGGCTGCTCTGGCCGATCCGCGACCTCGCCGGTGACGTGATCGGCTTCGGTGCCCGCAAGCTCTTCGACGACGACGACGGGCCGAAGTACCTGAACACCCCCGAGACGCCGATCTACAAGAAGTCGCACGTGCTCTACGGCATCGACCAGGCCAAGCGGGAGATCGCCAAGCAGGGCCGTGCGGTGATCGTCGAGGGTTACACCGACGTGATGGCGTGCCACCTGGCCGGGGTGACCACAGCAGTGGCGACCTGCGGCACCGCTTTCGCAGCGGACCACATATCTGTCCTGCGTCGGCTCCTGTTCGACAGCGACGAGGTGGCCGGCGAGATTATCTTTACCTTCGACGGCGATGCTGCCGGCCAGAAGGCCGCACTGCGCGCCTTCGAAGACGATCAGCGCTTCGTCGGGCGCACCTTCATCGCGGTCAGCCCGGACAACATGGACCCGTGCGATCTGCGGCTGGCCAAGGGTGACCTGGCGGTGCGTGACCTGGTCGCCCGCCGCGAGCCGCTGGTCGACTTCGCGCTGCGACACGTGATCAGCCGCTTCGACCTGGACACCGTCGACGGCCGGGTCGAGGCGATGCGCCACGCCGCGCCGCTGGTCGCGCGACTGAAGGACCGGGAGAAGCGCCCGGAGTACGTCCGCAAGCTCGCCATGGACCTCGGCATGGAGATCGAGCCGGTGCAGCGGGCGGTGCTCGCCGCCGCCAACACCCCGCCGCCCAACGCCCGGGACGCCGCACCCGCGGCCCGGCCCGCCCCGGCCCGCCCCGAGCCGGCGCTGGACAGCCCGCAGTCGATGGTCGAGCGGGAGGCGTTGAAGCTCGCTCTCCAGCAGCCGGTGCTGGCCGGGCCCATGTTCGACGCGGTCGAGGCCACCGAATACCGCCACCCGGTGCACGTCTCGGTGCGCGCGGCCATCGCGGCGGCCGGCGGGGCCGCGTCGGCGACCGGCGGCGCGGTCTGGATCGAGTCGGTCCGCGACGCCTGCGACGACCTGGCGTCCGCGGCGCTCGTCGGCGAACTGGCCGTGGAGCCGCTGCGGATCGACGGTGAACCGGACCCGCGCTACGTGTCGATCACGATGGCCCGGGTGCAGTTCGGGTCGGTGACGGCCCGGATCCGGGAGCTCAAGTCCCGGATCCAGCGCATCAACCCGGTCAACAACAAGGACGAGTACTTCGCCGCCTTCGGCGAACTGCTGTCTCTGGAGCAGCACGCGCGGGCGCTGCGCGAGCAGGCAGCAGGAGGGCTCTGATGGGACTGTTCAGCCGCAAGCCGAAGCTTCCCCCGGCCGACCGGCCGCCGCTGACCGCCGACGAGCGGGTGCTGGCCTGGGCGGCGGCGGGCAACGGCGAGGGCGACGGGGTGGTGGTGGCCAGCAACCTCGGGTTGTGGCTGCCCGGCCGCGGGCACCGGCTCGGCTGGCACACCATTCTCAAGGCGGTCTGGTCCGGCCGGGAGCTGACCGTCACGCCCGCCGAGACCCTCGTCGAACGCGACGGCTACACGGTGGTCACCGACGGGCCGGCCGAGACCTACCTGCTGCTCGACCCGGGCGAGCTGCCGCACCAGGTGCGGGCCCGGGTGACCCGCTCGGTCGCGTACACCGAACACCACCCGGTGCCCGGCGGCGCGGCCCGGGTCGCGGCCCGGCGCGTGGCCGGGGTGGACGGTCTGACCTGGACCGTCCGCGTCGACCCCGGCACCGCGCCGGACGACGACGACCTGCTCGCCGCGACCGACCGCCTGATCACCGTCGCCCGCGCCGCCACCGCACCTGTCGACGGCTAGCGGTCGGGCGGCCACTGACCGCCCGACCCCGCCCCCCGGTCAGTTGGCGCCGAGACCCTCCAGCGCCTTGGCGGCACCGCGGTGCAGCGGAACCGGCTCGGTCTTGCGGGCGTTCTCCAGGGAGATGCCCTTGGCCGCCGGGTTGGCCTGGGCGAGGGCGTCCCGCTTGTCGAACACCGTCCGGGTGATCGCGCAGGCGACGTTGGCGTCCAGGTCCTTGCGGACCAGCAGCACGTTCGGCACGACGATCGTCGGGGTGTCCGCCGCCGTCTTGTACGCGTCCCGGCCGATCGTTCCGGCCTGGTAGGCGGGGCTCAACTCGTTCATCTTCGGCAGCAGGGGCGCGATGTCGATGAACTTCACCGTGTCGCCGGCGGTGGTGAACAGGTCGGTCAGGCCGCCGGTGGGCAGGCCACCGGACCAGAAGAAGCCGTCGACGCTGCCGTCCTTCATGCCCTCGACCGTCTTGGCCAGGTCCAGGCGCTGCGCACGGATGTCCTTGGCCGGATCGAGGCCCGCGGCCTCCAGCAGCCGGTTGGCGATCACCTCCGTGCCAGACTTCGGGGACCCGGTGGAGATCCTCTTGCCCCGCATGTCGGCCACCGAGCCGATCTGGGCGCCGTTGCGGACCACGACCTGGGTGTAGTTGTCGTAGATGCGCGCGAGCGCCTCGACCGGCTGCGGCGCGGTGAAGCTCCCCTTGCCCTGAACCGCGTTGACCGCCGTGTCGAAGAGGGAGAACGCCACGTCGTACTGGCCGCCGACCAACTGCTCGACGTTCTGCACCGAGGCGCCGGTCTCCGCGGCGGTGCCGGTGAGCTTGCCGCCGGTCGCCCCGGACAGCTGCCCGGCCAGGGCGTTGCCGACCACGTAGTAGACGCCGGTCGCGTTTCCGGTGGCGATGCCCACCCGGGTCTCCCGGTCCACCTCACAGGTGACCTCGCTGGCCGCGTCGTCCTTGGCCGCGCCGCCCTGCTGGCCTCCGCACCCCGCCGCGCCGACCGCCACGAGGGCCACCACACTCAGGCCCGCCACGAGCCGTACGTCGATTCGTCTCACAGTTTCTCCTCCCGGAGGTTGGCTGGTGATCCGGCTCGCGGCCCGCCGGTCCGGCCGGCGGCTCCGCGTCGTACGAGCACCCCCGCCACCGCGACGGCGGCCAGTGCGGCGCCGACCGTGACCGGCACGGGTTCGAGCCAGAGCAGGGTGACCCCTGCGAGTGCGCCGAGCACGCGCTCCGGGGCGCCGGCGGGGCCGACGCCGGGCAGCCAACCGCCGGCGGCGACGGCGAGCACGGCCACGCTGAGCGCGACGACCACACCGGCGAAGGCGATCCGCCCCGCGCCGCCGATGCCGAGCAGCCCCAGCCCGGCCGGCGTGATCACGAAGGCGATCGGGGTCAGGTAGGCCGGCAGCGCGTACCGCAGGGTCTGCCACATGGTCGGCACCAGCCGGCCGCCGGTGACCGCCGCGGCGGCCACCGCGGCGAGCGCGGTCGGCGGGGACACCTCGGACAGGACCGCGAAGTAGAAGACGAACATCGCCGCGGCCGGCGCCGTCACGCCCAGGTCGAGCAGCGCCGGGCCGACGATCACCCAACCGATCACGAACGAGGCGGTGACCGGCACGGCCAGGCCCAGCAGGCTCAGTGCGACGGCCGCGAGCAGCGCGGTGAGCACCAGCACGAGGGTCGGGTCCGAGGTGACCGCCTTGGCCCCGCCGATCAGCAGCGCCGCCGCCTGCGGCCCGAGGCCGGTCTTCGTGGTGGTGGCGGTGATGATGCCGGCGGCGGCGCAGACGGCGGTCACCGCCAGCACCCCGCGTACGCCGGTGACGAAGGCGGTCACCAGCCGGGCCGGGGTGAGCTGGTGCGCCCGGTCCAGGAAGGAGAGCGCCACCGCCAGGAGGGTGGCGAGGACGACCGCCCTCGTCGCGGAGAAGCCGACGGCGAGAAGCACGACGATGGCGATCAGCGAGGCGAAGTGGTAGCCGAACCGGGCCAGCAGGCGCCACGGCGAGCTGACGTCGATCACCACCGGGCGTACGCCGGAGCGCCGGGCGTCGATCTCCACGGCGAGCAGGATGCCGAGGTAGTACAGCACCGTCGGCACGGTGGCCCAGCCCAGCACCTGGAGGTACGAGACGCCGAGGTACTCGGCGATGATGAACGCCGCCGCCCCCAGGGTGGGCGGGGAGAGGATCGCGCCCACCCCGGCGGCGGCGAGCATGCCGCCGGCCCGCTCCGGGGGGTAGCCGGCGCGGCGCAGCAGCGGCCAGGTGACCGCGCCGATGCTCACCGTCGTCGCGGCGCCGGACCCGGAGACGGTGCCGAGCAGGAAGCCGGAGGCCACCGCCGTCCGTCCGGCGGCGGTGCGTGAGCGGCGGAACGCCGCCGCCGACAGATCGACGAAGAACCGCCCCGCTCCGGAGAGCTCCAGCACCGCGCCGTAGATGGTGAACAGCACGATGTACGAGGCGGCCACGTCCAGTGGTGTGCCGTAGAAGCCGCTGTCCGAGTTGTAGAACGCGTCGATCAACTGGCTGAAGTCGAGCCCCGAGTGCGCGACCGGCCAGGCCTGCGGCAGCAGCCCGCCGTAGTAGCCGTAGCCGAGGAACAGCAGGCAGACGGCGGGCAGGATCCACCCGGTGGCCCGCCGGCACGCCTCCAGCAGCAGGAGCAGCAGGACGGTGCCCATCACCAGGTCCATCGGCACGAGCAGGCCCTGCCGGTCGAGGAAGGCGTTGTAGCCGCCGCCGCCCGTACCGATGCTGATGGGCAGCACGGGGTAGAGGCAGCCGGCCACCGCCAGAGCGACCAGGGCCCAGTCCACCGCGGTGGGTCGCGCCGGCGCCGAATGTGGCAGGCCCGGCCCGACCGGTCCGTCGCCGCCGGTGCGGCGCAGCCGGGCCCGGAGCCGGGCCGCGAGCCGCAGGTCGGCCGGGTAGACCAGAAAGACCAGCGGCAGTACGCCCGCCAGAAAGAAGATCAAATAGTATTTGCTGCCCTGCGCGAGGGGGCGGAACACCTGCCAGAGGGCGAGCGCGCCGACCGCCAGCGCCGCCGCGGTGAGGAGCAGACCGGCCGGCCCGGACAACACCCGCCCCGGCTTCTCGTCCTCGAACTGGGCGGCCAGGTCCCGCGTCGCCCGTTCGGCGTCGGCGCGGGCGTCGTCGTCGACCCGCCCGGCCTGGTCGCCGCCGTCGGTCGCAGCGGGCGCGTCGGTCTCGGCCGCTCGTGGTCGGGGCGGTGCGCCGCCGTCGCCCGGTGTGGGCTCATCGGCGGAGGAGTTGGCCGGCTGTGCGGGTGGCGGCGAACCGTCGGGCGAACGGGTGGGCGACACGAGGGGACGATACACGTCGATCAAGCGACAGGTGGGGCATCGACATCCGTTTCGCCGGGTGCGGTCGAGGGTTGTGGCAGCGTCCTGTCGTCCCTGCCGGAATTTGCCTGGAGGGCTGTCGGACCCGGCGGCTAGGGTCGGGCGGTGACTTCGGGGCGACCACTGATTCAGGCTCGCGGGCTGGTGAAGCGGTTCGGCGACTTCACCGCAGTGGCCGGCATCGACGTCGAGGTGCGCTCGGGCGAGGCGTTCGGCTTCCTCGGGCCCAACGGCGCCGGCAAGTCCTCCACCATGCGGATGGTCGGCTGCATCTCCCCACCGAGCGGTGGCGAGCTGCGCATCCTCGACATGGACCCGGTCCGCGACGGGCCGGCGATCCGGGCCCGGCTCGGCGTCTGCCCGCAACTGGACAACCTCGACCCCGAGCTGACCGTCCGGGAGAACCTCACCGTCTACGCGCGCTACTTCGGCATCTCGCGGCGGGTGGCCCGGGAGCGGGCCGCCGAGCTGCTGGACTTCGTCCAGCTCAGCGAGCGGGCCGACAGCAAGGTCGAGCCGCTGTCCGGCGGGATGAAACGCCGGCTGACCATCGCCCGCGCGCTGGTCAACGACCCGGAGATCGTGCTGCTCGACGAGCCGACCACGGGGCTCGACCCGCAGGCCCGGCACCTGGTCTGGGAGCGGTTGTTCCGGCTCAAGCAGCAGGGCGTCACGCTAGTGCTCACCACGCACTACATGGACGAGGCCGAGCAGCTCTGCGACCGGCTGGTGGTGATGGACGGCGGGCGGATCGTCGCCGAGGGCTCACCCCGGGCGCTGATCGAGCAGCACTCCACCCGCGAGGTGGTGGAGCTTCGCTTCGCCGCCGAGTCGCAGGAGCCGTTCGCCGGCAAGCTCGACGGGCTGGGGGAGCGGGTCGAGGTGCTGCCCGACCGGGTCCTGCTGTATGTGCCCGACGGCGACGCGGCGGTCGCCGAGGTCGCCGCGCTGGGGCTCAGCCCGGCCAATGTGCTGGTGCGGCGCAGTGGCCTGGAGGACGTCTTCCTGCACCTGACCGGCCGCACCCTGGTCGACTGACCCGATTGGGCGCCCGACGAACGGGTCAGATGGCGGATGACCGGAGGTGCGCTGCCGGAGTGATCTTGCGTAGCATCGGCGCCCGGGTCGGCATGTCCGCCCGACCCGGAGTTGACCACGGGGGTTTCATGTCCGACGTACAGACCAACAGCCGGCATCAGGCCGGGCTGACCGCCCTCTACCTGGGCATCTTCGCGATGGTCTGGTTCAGCGTGCCCGCCGCGGAGCAGCCGTTGCGTGCCCTGCTGGTGGTGGGCAGCATCGCGGCACTGCTCACCGCCGTGGTGGGCGTCGTGCTGTCGGCCCGCACCCGGGGCGCGGGCGGCCCTCGGGACCGGGCGACCGACCGTCGGTACCTGCTGATCGTGGTCGCGGAGTTCGCCGCCGCCGGGCTGGGCGCCGCCGTGCTCGCCGCCGCCGGCTGGTCCGAGTACATCCCGGTGCTGGTCTGCGCCGTGGTCGGGCTGCACTTCTTCCCGCTCGCCCCGCTGCTGCGGGACCCGCTGCTCCGGCCGCTCGGTGTCGCGCTGTGCGTGGTGGCGGTGGCGGGCCTCGTCACCGCGCTCGCCTCGGCGGTGTCCGCCGGTCTGGTGGTCGGCACCGGCGCGGGGCTGCTGCTGCTCGGCTACGCCGTCCAGGCGCTGACCCGCGCGTACCGCCCGGTGTGACCGGCCCGCGCTTCGCCGCCGAGGTCGACACGGTCCGATCGTTGACGGTTCAGCAGCAGCCTTTCCCGCGTGTCGAGCTGTTGAGCCGCCAACGATCACGGCTCAACGGGCTCTGGCCCAGGTGAGGAATCGGTCGCTGAGTCGGTCGTGACCGGCCTGGCCGGCGAGGTCCCCGGCCGCCTCGTAAAGCAGCGTGGCGAGGTAGATGAGCAGGCCGATCCGATCCTCGCGGTATTCGCCGAGCAGCGACAGACGGGCTGGGAAGCAGGGCCACGCGGCGCCGACAACCTTCCCGCGCTGGTGGCCGTGCGCGACTCCAAGGATCCGACCGGCCCGGTGCTGGCCTTCACGCCCGATGCCTGGCGCGCGTTCGTCGGGTCCGACGTCGTTCGCCGGTAGATAGCGGCCACGCCGTTCCGATCCGCTCCTAGATCCACTCGGCTTCCGGGAAGTCGGGGTGTCGCGGCGGCTTTGACGCCCCGACATCCTGAAAGCCGTGTCGATCATCGGGCCGAAACCCGGGGGACAGGTCGGCGGATGTCGCCGTAGGGTGACCGGCGGCCTGTCGTACCCCCGGGGTAGGAAGGTCGGTGTGGCGGGGGTGGTCGTGGTGAGCGTGGCGGGTTCGGCGCGGGAGCGGGCTCGGCCCGCGCTGCCACGGGTGCCGGCGCTCGCCGTGTTCGACTACTTCCTGGTGGGTTACCGGCGCACCTGGCGGGCCGGGGTGTTCTCCTCGTTCCTGCTGCCGGTGCTGACCGTGCTCGGCTTCGGGCTGGGCGTCGGCGCCTACATCGACCAGGGCGTCGGCGGGGTGCGCTACCTCGACTGGCTGGTCCCCGGGCTGATCGCCTCGACCGCCCTCCAGGTGACCGTCGGCGACTCGACGTGGCCGGTGTTCAGCAACTTCCGGTGGATCAAGACGTACTTCGCCCAGAGCGCGGCGCCGCTGCGGGTGGCCGACGTCCTGGCCGGGCACCTGGCCTTCGTGATGTTCCGGGTGCTCACCACGATCGCGGCGTTCCTGTTGGTCACCGGGCTGTTCGGGGCGTTGCGCTCACCGTGGGCGGTGGCCACCCTGCCGGTGGTGGCGCTGCTCGGGCTTGCCGTGGCCGCACCGACCTTCGCGTACGCCGCCTCGGTGACCAGCGACAGTTGGCTGGCGATGCTGTTCCGGTTCGCGGTCATCCCGATGACGCTGTTCGCCGGGGTGTTCTTCCCGGTCGAGTCGCTGCCCGAGGCGCTGCGCTGGCTGGCGTACGGGACACCGCTGTGGCACGCCGTCGACCTCTGCCGTGCGGCCACGCTCGGCGTCGCCCCACAGTGGTCGATCGCCGGGCACCTGCTCTACCTGGCGGCCTGGTCACTCGCCGGCTGGCTGTTGGCGCTGCGCGCGTTCCGTCGCAAGCTCATCGTCTAGGGAGTTGTCGTGGTCACGCTGACCCTGCCTCGGCTGGTCGACGTCTCCGCCGCGTCCCGGCGGTCGGCGTCGGTGGTCGAGCGCAACGTCGCGGCGCTGAAGTCGGTCTACTGGCTGCTGCTGCTCTCCGGCTTCGTGGAGCCGCTGCTCTACCTGCTCTCGATCGGGGTGGGCGTCGGCACGCTGGTCGGCGACCTGCCGCTGCCCGACGGGCGGCTGGTCTCGTACGCCGAGTTCGTGGCCCCGGCGATGCTCGCCTCCTCGGCGATGACCGGGGCGCTCGCGGAGACCACTTTCAACTTCTTCGGCAAGATGAAATACATGAAGCTGTACGACGGGGTGATCGCCACCCCGGTACGGCCGTTCGAGATCGCCCTCGGCGAGTTGGGCTGGGCGATGCTGCGGGGCAGCGCCTACTCGGCGGCGTTCCTCGGTGTGATGGTCGCGCTGGGCCTGACCAGCGTCGCCCGGGCGCTGACCGCGCTTCCGGCGGCCGTGCTGGTCGGGTTCGCCTTCGGTGCGCTCGGCATGGCGCTGTCCACCTTCATGCGCAGCTGGCAGGATTTCGACCTGATGGGCTCCGCCCAGTTCACCCTCTTCCTCTTCTCCGGCACGTTCGTGCCGGCCCAGGCCTACCCGGCCCTGCTGCACTGGTTGATCGAGGTCACGCCGCTCTACCGGTCGGTGCACCTGATCCGCGGCGTCGCGCTGGGCACCGGCGGCTGGCTCTGGCTGCTCGACGTGCTCTACCTGCTGGCGATGATGGCGCTCGGCCTGTTGGTCGCTTCCCGCCGGATGGGCAGGTTGCTCTACCGGTAGGGGTTACGCGCCGCCCTCCTCGGGGCATGTCGGAGGCGACACCACGACGATGAGGAGGGGCGATGGCCTCCGACCAGTCTTCCGTTGGCAGTGGGCCTGACCGTGACCCGGCCCGTGGGCCGGTCGGCCCGGACGAGGGGCCGGACAGCCCCACCGACCTGCCCGGCAGCGGCTGGAAGGCGGCGCTGCGCCGCACGGTCACTGAGTTCCAGGACGACAGTCTGACGGACTGGGCGGCCGCGCTGACCTACTACGGGGTGCTGTCCATCTTCCCCGGGCTGCTGGTGCTGATCTCCATCCTCGGCCTGCTCGGCCCGGCCGCCACCCAGGGTGTCGAGGACACCGTCAAGCAGGCGGTGCCCGAGGGAAACATTCAGCAGATCATCACGGACGCGATCACCCAGGCGGGTGACAACGGCGGGCTGGCGAGCATCGCCGCGATCATCGGTCTGCTGGCCGCGTTCTGGTCCGCGTCCGGGTACGTTGCCGCGTTCATGCGCGCCTCGAACACCATCTACGACGTGCCGGAGGGACGGCCGATCTGGAAGACGCTGCCGATCCGGGTCGGCGTGACCGCGGTGATCGGCGTGCTGCTGCTGGCCTGCGCGGTGATCGTGGTCTTCACCGGGCGCCTGGCCGAACTGGTCGGAAACGCGATCGGGGTGGGTTCGACGGCGGTCACGGTGTGGAACGTCGCCAAGTGGCCGGTGCTGCTGATCCTGGTCAGCCTGATGTTCGCGATCCTGTACTGGGCCTCGCCGAACGCGCGGCACGGCGGCTTCCGCTGGGTCAGCCCGGGTGGCGTGCTTGCCGTGGTGATCTGGCTGGTGATCTCCGGCCTGTTCGCCTTCTACGTGAGCAACTTCGGCTCGTACGACAAGACGTACGGGACGCTGGCCGGGGTGATCATCTTCCTGGTGTGGCTCTGGCTGAGCAACATCGCGATCCTGCTGGGCGCCGAGTTCGACGCGGAGCTGGAGCGCAGCCGGGCCATCTCGGCGGGCCACTCGGCCGACGAGGAGCCGTACGTCGAGCTGCGCGACGACCGCAAGCTGAGGAAGAAGCGGAACGCCGCGGGCCGTCGCTGACCACTCCCGCCGACCGCCCCGCCACCTGGGTGTCAGGTGGCGGGGCGGTGGCGTGTCCGGCGACGGCACATTGGGCGAGCGGACCCGGGCGCGGAGCGACCCTTTTCTTGATCGACTAGTAGCTTTTGTTCGCATGGACAAAAGTTGGGATCAGAACGGCTGAAGCTCTGGACAGGCGGCACGGAACGCTCCTACTGTGTCGGACACGACACATCGGCATTGCGCCGATGTGAACGAGTCCAATGAAGAGGTGAGTCCGGGTGCGGACCGTCGACCCCCTGCACGTCCGCCTGTTGCGGTTGCTCCGCGACGAGGGGGCCGTGTCCCGGGCCGAGCTGGCCGACCGGCTCCAGATGCCCCGCCCGCGGCTGTTGGCCGAGCTGGATCGACTGGTCGCGTTGGGCTACGTCGCTGAGGCCGGGCTGGCCGCCTCCCGGGGCGGACGTCGCTCCACGCTGGTCGAGCTGAACCCGAAGCTGCGGTTCGCGGCCGTCGACCTGGGCGCCAGCTCGATGGACGTCGAGGTGGTCAACGGCCGCCTCGAACCGGTGGCGCACTACGCCGAAGCCGCCGACATCCGCAACGGACCGAAGGTGACCCTGCAACGGGTCAACGAGCTGCTGCAGAAGGCCAAGGTCGACGGCGCGTACGAGCGGCTGGACGCGGTGGGCATCGGTGTGCCCGGCCCGGTCAGCTTCCGCGACGGCGTCCCGGTCTCGCCGCCGATCATGCCCGGCTGGGACCGGTTCCCGGTGCGCGAGCTGCTCAGCCGGGAGCACGGCTGCCCTGCGGTGGTCGACAACGACGTCAACATCATGGCGATCGGTGAGCGACACGGCGGGGTGGCCCACTCGGTGGACGACTTCCTCTTCGTGAAGATCGGCACCGGAATAGGGTGCGGGATCTACCTCACCGGCGAGGTCTACCGGGGCACCGACGGCTGCGCCGGGGACATCGGCCACATCCAGGTCGACGCGCACGGCCCGATGTGCTCCTGCGGCAACGTCGGCTGCCTGGAGGCGTTGTTCAGCGGCGCCGCGCTGGCCAAGGACGCCACCGCCGCCGCCCGCAGCGGGGTGTCGCCGGCGCTGGCCGAGCGGATGGCCATGCGCGGCGTGGTGACCGCTCTCGACGTCGCCGAGGGCGCCGTCGAGGGGGACGTGACCTGCATCCAGCTGATTCGTGACGGCGGACGGCGGGTCGGTGGGGTGCTCGCCGGCCTGGTCAGCTTCACCAACCCGTCGATGATCGTGATCGGCGGCGGGCTGGCCCAGCTCGGGCACATCCTGCTCGCCGAGATCCGCAGCGTCGTCTACCGCCGATCGCTGCCGCTGGCCACCGGAAACCTGCCGGTCGTGCTGTCCGAGCTCGGCGGTCGGGCCGGCGTCGCCGGCGCGGCGGTGCTCGCCAGCGACGTCGCGTTCGCGGAGGCCACATGAGCCCGCAGTCGCAAGCCGGAGAACCGTCGTGAGCGAGGAGGAGACCGTGGCCCAGTCCGAGGAGAACGTCGCCACCGAGCCGACGGACACCGGCACCGACGCGCCGTTGATCGAAGCCCCCGCCGACACCGTCGCCGGTGAGGTCGTCCTGCGCCTGACCGACGTGGTCAAGACCTTCCCCGGCGTACGCGCCTTGGACGGCGTGCAGCTGGAGGTACGCGCGGGCGAGGTGCACTGCCTGCTCGGGCAGAACGGCGCCGGCAAGTCCACCCTGATCAAGGTGCTGTCCGGCGTGCACCAGCCGGACTCCGGCGAGGTCGAGTGGCGCGGCGAGCAGGTCACCTTCGCCAATCCGCAGGCCGCCATGCGCGCTGGCATCGCGACCATCTACCAGGAACTCGACCTGGTCGAGGATCTCTCGGTGGCGGAGAACGCCTTCCTCGGCCACGAGCACCGCAGCTTCGGGTTCGTCCGGCGCGGCCGGATGGCCCGGCACACCCGGCAGATCCTCGGCCGGCTCGGCCACGGCGAGATTCCGCCCGGGCGGATGGTCCGGGCGCTGCCGGCCGCCGGCAAGCAGATCGTCAGCATGGCGCGGGCGCTGTCGCACGAGGCCCGACTGATCATCATGGACGAGCCGAGCGCGGTGCTGGCCCACGACGAGGTCGGCAACCTGTTCCGGATCATCCGCGAGCTGACCGCACAGGGCATCGCGGTCATCTACATCTCCCACCGCCTGGAGGAGATCCGCGAGATCGGCGACCGGGTCACCGTACTCAAGGACGGCCGGACCACGGCGGCGAACCTGCCGGCACGCGACACCCCGACCCGTGACCTGGTCAGCCGGATGACCGGCCGGACCATCGAGTACGTCTTCCCGGACCGGCCGACCGACGACACGGTCGGCGCCGAGCTGCTCCAGGTGGAGGGGCTGACCCGTCCCGGCGAGTTCGCCGACGTCTCACTCGACGTCCGCGCCGGGGAGATCGTCGGCATCGCCGGCCTGGTCGGCTCCGGCCGCTCCGAGCTGCTGGAGACCATCTACGGCGCCCGCGCCGCGGAGGCCGGCACGGTCCGGATGGCCGGGCGGGTGCTGCGTCCGGGCAGTGTCGGCGCGGCGGTGCGGGCCGGCATGGGGATGGCCCCCGAGGAGCGAAAGAGCCAGGCGCTGCTGCTCGGTGAACCGATCTACCGCAACGTCACGCTGGCCACCTTCGGCCGGTACGCGCGGCTCGGCTTCACCGACGCCGCCAAGGAGCGGGCCGAGGCCGACCGGATCGCCGAGAGCCTGGAGCTGCGGCCCCGGGACGTCGGCCGGCCGGTGCGCACCCTCTCCGGCGGCAACCAGCAGAAGGTGGTGGTCGGGCGCTGGCTGCTCGGCGGCACCAGGCTGCTGCTGCTCGACGAGCCCACCCGGGGCGTGGACGTGGGCGCCCGGGCTGAGCTCTACCAGGTCATCCGGGCGTTGGCCGCGCAGGGCGTCGGGGTGCTGCTGGTCTCCAGCGAGGTGCCCGAGGTGCTCGGCCTCGCCGACCGGGTGCTGGTGATGCGGGAGGGTCGGGTCGTCCGCGAGGCCCCGGCCGGCGAACTCGACGAGAACACCGTGCTCGACCTCGTGATGGCGGGGTCCCTGATGGAAGGCGCACCGGCATGAGCGACGCGACTCCCACTCCCACCGCGACACCGGAGCGCCCGCAGCTTCCTGCGCAGTCTCCGCCGGTGGACCCGGCGGAGACGGCGGCGGCCGGCGACACGACGGCATCCAGGGGCCGGCTCTCCTGGTGGCGGGGTGAAAACGGCGACGGCGTCAAGCGCAACCTCGGTCTGATCGGGGTGCTGGCCGCGCTCATCCTGGTCGGCGCGATCACCAAGCCCGACCTCTACGACGACCCGACCTGGGTCTGGAACAACATCCTGGCCATCCTTCAGCTGGCCTCCGTCGTCGGCGTGGTCACGGTCGGCATGACCTTCGTGATCATCGGCGGCGGGATCGACCTGTCGGTCGGAGCGATCGTCGCGCTGGCCGGCGTCTGGTGCACGACGGTGGCCACCCAGAGCTACGGCGCCGGCGGCATGATCTTCACCGCCATCGTGGTCGGCATCTGCGTGGGTCTGGTCAACGGCGTGCTCATCTCGTACGGGCGGCTGGTGCCGTTCATCGCGACGCTCGCGATGCTGGTGGCCGCTCGCGGGCTCGCGGCATCGATCTCCAACAAGCAGACCCAGGTGTCCAGCAGCACCTTCATCAACGACATCGCGGCGCGCAAGGTGATCGGGATTCCGATCCTGGTCTACATCCTCGGCGCGGTGGTGGTGGCCGGGTGGATCCTGCTCAACCGGACGACCTTCGGTCGGCGGACCATCGCGGTCGGCGGTAACCCGGAGGCCGCGCGGTTGGCCGGTATCAACGTCCGCCGGCACACCATGCTGCTCTACGCGCTCTCCGGCCTCTGCTGCGGCATCGCGGCCATCATGCTCACCTCCCAGGCCACCTCGGCCCAGGCGGCGATGGCCAACCTCTACGAGCTGGACGCGATCGCCGCCGCGATCATCGGCGGGACGCTGCTCAGCGGTGGCCGGGGCACTATCGTCGGCTCACTGCTCGGCGTGATCATCTTCGCCACGATCACCAACCTCTTCGCCATCAACGGCCTCTCCATCGAGGCGCAGAACATGGTCAAGGGCGGCATCATCGTCGCCGCCGTCCTGGTCCAGCAGTTCCAGTTCAAGTCCTTCACTCGGCTCCTCGCGCGGAACAGGCTCACCACCACAACCTGACGCACCGCACGTTGTTCCTGGCGACGTCGAGATATTCGACAGTGGCCGGACCTCGCACACCCTCAACAACTCCATTCCCGTTCCCAGGAGGTCGGCATGACCCAGCACAGTCGCGACCTGTCGCGCCGTCGGTTGCTTTTCGGTGGGGCCGCCGTCGGCGCCGCCACCCTGCTCACCGCCTGCACCAGTAACGAGACCCCGGCGGCGAGCACGCAGACCAAGGCCGCCGGTGACGGCGCCGGCAACAACGCCCCGGGCAAGAAGGTCGTCATCGGCTTCTCCGCCCCGGCCGCCGACCACGGCTGGATGGGCGCGATCCACGCCAACGCCAAGGCGCAGGCCGCCGCGTACTCCGACGTCGAGCTCAAGGAGGTCGACGGCGGGACGACGTCGGAGGCGCAGCGCTCCACGCTCGGCACGCTGATCGCACAGAAGCCGGACATCATCGTCGTGCTGCCGCACGACGGCAAGGAGGTCAACGCGGTCGCTCTCCAGGCGATGCAGGCGGGCATCCCGATCGTCAACCTCGACCGGGTCTTCCCCGACGCGCTGGCGTCGCGGCTGGTCATCAAGGGCGACAACTACGGCATGGGCGTGTCCGCCGGGCACTTCATCGGCAAGCAGCTCAAGGACAAGGGCGTCACCAACCCGGTCATCGGTGAGATCGCCGGTCTGGAGATCCCGCTGACCGTCGAGCGCAGCGCGGGCTTCACGGCGGCCCTGGCCACCTACGGCTTCAAGGTGAACAACCGCCGTTCGGCCGAGTTCACCTCGGACAGCGGCCAGCGCGAGGCGGCTCAGCTGCTCCAGGCGCTGCCCAAGATCGACGCGATCTGGAACCACGACGACGACCAGGGCATCGGTGTCCTTGCCGCCATCAAGCAGGCCAACCGCTCCGAGTTCTTCATGGTCGGCGGCGCGGGCTCGAAGCTTGCGATCGACGCGATCAAGGCCGACAACAGCGTGCTCAAGGCGACGGTCACCTACAACCCGTCGATGGCCTCGTCGGCGATCTCGCTCGCCCGGCTCATCGCGCAGGGCCGGGGCCTGGGCGACTTCACCGAGCTGCAGGTGCCCAAGGAAGTGACCCTCGCCTCGGAGACGATCACCAAGGAGAACGCGAGCAGCTACGAGAAGCTCGGGTTCTGACACACGGGGGGAGACCCACCTTGTCCACGACAGACAGAGAACTGCGGGTCGGCATGGTCGGCTACGCGTTCATGGGCGCCGCGCACTCGCAGGCGTGGCGCACCGTGAACCGCGTGTACGACCTGCCGGCGCGGGCCCGGATGGCGCTGATCTGCGGCCGGGACACCGGGAAGGTGGCGGACGCCGCCGACCGGCTCGGTTGGGACGCGTACACCACGGACTGGCGTGACCTGATCAGCCGGGACGACATCGACGTGGTCGACGTCTGCACCCCGGGTGACAGCCACGCTGAGATCGCCCTCGCCGCGTTGGCCGCCGGCAAGCACGTGCTGTGCGAGAAGCCGTTGGCCAACACGGTGGCCGAGGCGCGGGCGATGGCCGCCGCGGCGGACACCGCCCGGGCAGCCGGGGTGCGGTCGATGTGCGGGTTCAACTACCGCCGGGTTCCCGCGGTCACGATGATGCGCCAGCTCGTCGCCGACGGACGACTCGGGGTGATTCGACACGTCCGAGCGACGTACCTGCAGGACTGGATCGTGGACCCGCAGTTCCCGCTGGTGTGGCGGTTGCAGAAGGACAGGGCGGGCTCCGGGGCGCTCGGCGACATCGGCGCGCACATCATTGATCTGACCCAGTTCGTCACCGGCCAACGGATCACCGGTGTCAGCGCGGTCACCGAGACCTTCGTCAAGGAGCGGCCGTTGCCGGCCGGGTCCAGCGGGTTGGCGGCCTCGGTGGACGGCGGCGGGTCGGCCGACGGCAACGCCTCGGCCACCGGTGCGGTCACCGTCGACGACGCCGCGGTCTTCGTGGCCCGGCTCGACGGTGGCGCGTTGGCCACGTACGAGGCGAGCCGGTTCGCCACCGGCCGCAAGAACGCCCTGCGTGTCGAGATCAACGGCTCGCTGGGCACCGTGGTCTTCGACCTGGAACGCCTCAACGAGCTGGAGTTCTACGACGCCACCCGGCCCAGCGTGGAACAGGGTTTCAGCCGCATCCTGGTGACCGAGGGGGAGCACCCGTACATGTCGGCGTGGTGGCCGCCCGGCCACATCATCGGCTACGAGCACTCCTTCACCCACCAGATGCGCGACTTCATCGAGGCGGTCGCCACCGGCGTCGACCCGGCTCCCTCCTTCGCCGACGCGTTGCAGGTCCAGCTCGTGCTGGACGCGGTGACCCGTTCGGCGGAGATCGGCTCCTCGTGGACCGAGGTGCAACCGGCGCTGGCCGCGGTGGCCGTCTGACCTCTGACCATCCGCGATGGTGGTGTTCGCGCCGCCATCGCCCGACCGGCTTTCCGGAGTCGACCGGCGAGGGACCGGCCGCGGTTTGCGCCCCGCGGCCGGGACGAGGTCGGCACCGGAGGGCGTGCAGCCGGGCCGTACGGCCCGGTGGCGCACGAGCAGGACGGTCGTCCGGTGCGTCCGGACCGGGATTCCCCGGCCGCACCGGAGGACCGCCACCACCCCCGGCGATCCGGAGGACCTGATGGCACCGCCCGCCGCTGCCCCCACCCGTACCGCTTCCGCTCGCCGACGTCCGGCGGGCCGTACACCGGTCGACGATCCGGTGGGCACGGCGGCCTGAGACGTCCGGTCGGGGCACGCCGACGCCCCGGTCGGCCGGATGCGGGGGAGGCAGGGTCGAGACGCCGACCGACCCTGCCTACCAGCCCCGTCTGCCCGCACCCGTGCCGGAAGCCGGCCCGGCGTCGTCGCCGCCGACGCCGATGTCGGGATCCGGTGCCATCCCGGTGCGGGGCGGGCGGGCGGGGCCCATTCACCCAGGGCGTATCTTTTCGAGAAATATTCTGATATTCCTATATTTAGCTACACCGAGGGTTCCTCCTGAACGGGAAGGAGCACCATGCGTACGGGTGTCTGGTTGGTGGGTGCGCGCGGTTCCGTCGCGACCACCAGCATCGTCGGAGGGCTCGCGCTGCGAGCCGGCCTGGCCGGGCCGACCGGCTGCGTCACCGAGCTGCCGGAGCTGCGCGGCCCCGCCCTGCCGTCCTTCGCCGATCTGGTCTTCGGCGGGCACGACCTCGCCACCACCCCACTGTGCAAGCGGGCCGAGGCGCTGGCCGACAGCGGTGTCGTCCCCGGACGGCTGGTCGCCGCGCTCCCGGACGAGCTGGCCACCGTCGAGCGGGAGCTGCGCCCCGCGCCGGTCGGCGCCACCCAGGCCGACCGGGCCGCCGCCGTGGTGCGCGACCTCACCGCCTTCCGTGAGCGGCACGCACTGGACCGGGTGGTGGTCGTCAACGTCTCGGCCACCGAACCGGCTCCCGCACCGCATCCCGGGCACGCCGATCCGGAGGCGCTGCGCGTCGCCCTCACCGGCCCCGACGAGGTGCTGCCGTCCAGCTCCCTGTACGCGTACGCGGCGCTGCTGGCCGGCTGCCCGTACGTCGACTTCACCCCGTCCACCGGGCTGCGGCTGCCGGCGCTGACCGCGCTGGCCGAGCAGGTCCGGCTGCCGTACGCGGGGCACGACGGCAAGACCGGGGAGACCCTGGTCAAGTCGGTGCTCGCGCCGATGTTCGCGATGCGGAACCTGGCCGTGCGCTCCTGGTCCGGGGTCAACCTGCTCGGCGGCGGCGACGGCGCCACCCTCGCCGACCCGGCCGCCAACGCGGCCAAGGTGCAGAGCAAGCAGCGGGTGCTCGGCGAGACGCTGGGTTACCTGCCCCAGGGCGGCACGCGGATCGAGTACGTCGAGGACCTGGGCGACTTCAAGACCGCCTGGGATCTGATCACCTTCGCCGGCTTCCTCGGCACCGGGATGCGCATGGAGTTCACCTGGCACGGCTGCGACTCGGCGCTGGCCGCGCCGCTGGTGCTCGACCTGGCCCGGCTCACCGCCGCCGCGCACGCCGCCGGGCGCGTCGGGCCGCTGGCCGAGCTGGGCTTCTTCTTCAAGGATCCGCTCGGCACACCGACCCACTCGCTGGCCGAGCAGTGGACCCGGCTGGTCGACTTCACCCGCCAGTTGCACGCCGGCCGGGACGGTGCCCATGACCACGCTGGCTGACCTCGCCGAGCTGGTCCGGGCGCCGGCGGCGCTCTCGGTCCCCGGCGACGTGGTCGCCGGCGCGGCGGCGGCTGGCACGCTGGACCGACGTACCCCCGCCCTGGCCGGCGCCTCGGTGCTGCTCTACTGGGCCGGCATGGCCGCCAACGACTGGGCCGATCGGCGGTTGGACGCCGTCGAGCGGCCCGAGCGACCCATCCCCAGCGGTCGCGTCGCCCCGGCCGCCGCGGTCGGTCTCGCGGCCGGCCTCACCGCCGCCGGCCTGGGCCTGGCCGCCGCCGTGGGCGGTCGCCGCGCCGCCGCGCTCGCCGTGCCGCTGGCGGCCAGCATCTGGGGGTACGACCTGCTGGCCAAGAACACCGCCGCCGGGCCCGCCGTGATGGCCGCCTGTCGAGGGCTGGACGTGCTGCTCGGCGCGTCCGGCGGTCGGCTGACCCGGGCGCTGCCGGCGGCGGCGACCGTCGCCGCGCACACCTGGACGGTCACCGCGCTGTCCCGCCGCGAGGTCACCGGGGCCGACGCCGCGCTGCCACTGCGTACGCTGGCCGGCACCGCCCTGGTCGCCGCCAGCGCCGCCGCACCCGCCGGCCGGGCCCGGTCGGTCGGGCTCGTCGCCGCGCTGCCCGCGATACTGTCCGGCTGGTACGCCGCCCGCTACGGCGCGGCCCAGGCCCAGGTGGTCCGGGACCCGTCGGCCGGGCGGGTACGCGCCGCGGTCGGCGCCGGGATCACCGGACTGCCCGCCCTGCAGGGAGCGCTCACCGCGCGCGGCGGTGCCAGCCTGCTCGGGCTGGCCGTCGCCGCGGCGGCACCGCTGGGCCGGCGGCTGGCCCGGAAGGTCTCCCCGACATGACCGCCCCCCAGCCGCGCACCGCGCCGCCGGCCGCCGACGCTCGGACGCTGCGCCTCGGGTACGGCACCAACGGCTTCGCCAACCACCGGCTCGACGACGCGCTGGCCGTCCTCGCCGACCTCGGCTACGTCGGGGTGGCGCTGACGCTCGACCACGACCACCTTGACCCGTTCGCGCCCGGTCTCACCCGCCGGGTCGCGGCGGTGGGCCGGCGGCTGAACGCGCTGGGCCTCGCGGTGGTGATCGAGACCGGAGCCCGCTACCTGCTCGACCCGTGGCACAAGCACGCACCGACGCTGCTGCACGACGACCCGACCCGGCGGGTCGAGTTCCTGCGCCGGGCCGTCCGGATCGGCGCCGACCTGGGCGCGGAGGCGGTCTCCTTCTGGGCCGGCGTCCGGCCCGACGCGGTGCCGGCGCAGACCGCCTGGGACCGGCTGGTGGCCGGCTGCGCCACCGTGGTCGACGCCGCCGACGCCGCCGGTGTCACCCTCGGCTTCGAACCGGAGCCGGGGATGCTGGTCGAGGACATCGCCGGCTGGCGTCGGTTGCGCGCGGCACTCGGTGAGCCGGGCCGCTTCGGCATCACCCTCGACATCGGGCACTGCCGCTGCCTGGAGCCGTGGCCGGTGCCGCAGTGCGTTGCCGAGGTGGCCGCGCACCTGGTCAACGTGCAGATCGACGACATGCGCCGAGGCGTGCACGAGCACCTGGAGTTCGGCGGCGGCGAGATCGACTTCCCGCCGGTGCTGACGGCCCTGGCGCAGGCCGGCTACCGCGGGTTGGTCGCCGTCGAGCTGCCCCGGGACTCGCACGCCGCGCCCGCCGTGGCCGCCCGGTCGATCGAGTTCCTGCGCGCCGCCGCCACGACGGCGGCGGCCCGGAGCACCACCGCGATCGTGACGGCGACCGGCCGGCGCAGCGAGGACGAGGTGCCCACGGGCGCCCTTCGCTCTGCTTCAACGGACGCACCAGCGGCCGTCCGATATCCGGACAGTGGCCGTCGCGTGGAGTGAAGCAGAGCAAGGGGCGCGCCTGGGGTGCCTGCGGAGCAGCACGAGGGAGGAGACGGGATGACACCGGATTCACTACAGGCCGCACTGCGGGGCGTACCCGATCCCGACTGGCTGGAGACGGCGCTGCGCCGGGTCGCGGCCGAGCCCGGCGCGATCAGCCGGCTCTTCCCGGCCACCGGCCGGCGCTGCGGCCGAGCCGCACTGCCCGACGCACCCGGCTGGACGGCCGACGACGCGGCCCGGGTGCTGTTGCTCACCGCCGCGCCCGCTGACCACGCCCAGCTCGCCGACACGCTCTACCGGAACGGCGACGCGGCCGAGCGGCGGGCGGTGCTGCGCGCCCTGCCGCTGCTGCCGATCGGGGCCGCCGGGGTGCCGCTGCTGCACGACGCCATCCGGACCAACGACACCCGGCTCGTCGCCGCCGCGCTCGGCCCGTACGCGCGGCACCTCGACCCGGCGGCCTGGCGGCAGGCGGTCCTCAAGTGCGTGTTCACCGGCGTGCCGCTGGCCGTCGTGGCCGACCTGGACGCCCGCGCCGACGGTGAGCTGGCCGCGATGCTGGCCGCGCTGGCCGCCGAGCGGCACGCCGCCGGCCGGGAGATGCCCGCCGACGCCACCGACCTGCTCGACCGGCTCACCGCGCACAGCGGAGGGACCGGCACCGTCGACAGTCCCACCCCCACGGAGGCGTGATGCGCATCTTCGACCCGCACATCCACATGACCTCACGCACCACGGACGACTACGAACGGATGGCCGCCGCCGGCGTCCGGGCCGTGGTGGAGCCGGCGTTCTGGCTGGGCCAACCCCGCACCAGCGCCGCCTCGTTCGCCGACTACTTCGACTCCCTGATCGGCTGGGAGCCGTTCCGCGCCGGGCAGTTCGGGGTGCGGCACCACGCCACCGTGGCGCTGAACCCCAAGGAGGCGAACGACCCGCGCTGCCGGCCGGTGCTCGACCTGCTGCCGCGCTACCTGGACAAGGACGCGGTGGTCGCGGTCGGCGAGATCGGGTACGACTCGATGACCCCGGAGGAGGACGACGCGTTCGCCGCGCAGCTCGCGCTGGCCGTGGCGTACGACCTGCCGGCGCTGGTGCACACCCCGCACCGGGACAAGGCCCGCGGCGTCGAGCGGACCCTCGCCGTGGTCACCGAGTCCGGCATCGAGCCGGGCCGGGTGGTGATCGACCACCTGAACGAGGTGACCGTCAAACTGGTCCGGGACACCGGCTGCTGGCTGGGCTTCTCCATCTATCCGGACACCAAGATGTCTCCGCCGCGGATGGTGGAGCTGCTGCGGGAGTACGGCACGGAACGAATGCTGGTCAACTCGGCCGCCGACTGGGGGCGCTCGGACCCGCTGCTGACCCGGGCCACCGGCGAGGCGATGCTGCTGGCCGGGTTCACCGACGACGACGTCGACCAGGTGCTGTGGCGCAACCCGGTGCAGTTCTACGGGCAGTCCGGCCGGCTCGACCTGACCGACCTGGAACTCGCGGCCGTGGACCCGGGGACCGGCAACTCGATCCTGCGCGGCGGCAGCTGATGCGGCTGCGGCACGCCGGCGGCGACACCGTGCACCTCGGCTACTGCACCAACGTGCACCCCGCCGAGGACCTCGCCGGCATCCTCGCCCAACTGGACACCTACGCCGTGCCGGTCCGCGCGGCGCTCGGCGGCGACCTGCTCGGCCTCGGCCTGTGGCTGGCCGCCCCGGTCGCCGCCGAGCTGGCCGCCGATCCGGCGCTGCGCCGCCGGCTGCGCGCCGAGCTGGACGCGCGTGGGCTGGAGGTGGTCACCCTCAACGGCTTCCCGTACGCGGCCTTCCAGGCGCCGGTGGTCAAGCACGACGTCTACCGGCCGGACTGGACCACCGAGCAGCGCCTGACGTACACCCTGGACCTGGCCCGGGTGCTCGCCGACCTGCTGCCCGACGACGCCGCCCGGGGCTCGATCTCCACCCTGCCGCTTGCCTGGCGGCAACCCTGGGACGACGAGCGGGCCGACGCCGCGCGGCGCCGCCTCGACCAGCTCGCCGCCGGCCTGGCCGCAGTGCAGAGCGAGACCGGCCGCCAGGTGCGGGTCGGCTTCGAACCCGAGCCGGGCTGCGTGGTGGAGAGCACCGGTCAGGCCGCCGCGCTGCTGTCCGGGATGGACACCGAACGGTTGGGCGTCTGCCTCGACCTGGCCCACCTCGCCTGCGCCTGGGAGGAGCCGGCCGCGGCACTGGACCGGCTGCGGACGGCCGGCCTGCCGGTGGTCAAGGTGCAGGTCTCCGCCGCAGTCGAGGCGGCCGACCCGGCCGGCGGCGCCGACGCGCTGCGCCGCTGGGTGGAGCCGCGCTTCCTGCACCAGACCCGGGGGGCGGGCTGCGCGGGCGGAGCCGACCCGGCCGACCCGGCGTACGCGGCCGACGACCTGGACGCGGCGCTCGACGCGGCGCTGCCCGGCCCGTGGCGGGTGCACTACCACGTGCCCCTGCACGCGCCACCCGAGGAACCGCTCGGCTCCACCCTGCCGGTGTTGCGCGCCGCGCTCGCCGCGCTCTACGCCGGCCCGGCGGCCGGCTGTGACCATCTCGACGTGGAGACGTACACCTGGGGGGTGCTGCCGGCCGCGCGGCGGCCCGGCACCGACGCGGAGCTGGCCGCCGGCATCGCCGCCGAGCTGGCCTTCGCCCGCGACGAGCTGGTCGGCCTGGGCCTGACCCCGGAGCTGACCAGGGCCAGGGCGGGGGTGCCGCGATGAGCCGGCGACTGGTGGTGCTCGACGTGGTCGGGTTGACCCCGCGACTGCTCGCGCACATGCCCCGGCTGCGGGGGATCGCCGACGGCGGCTTCCGGGCCGAGCTGGGCACCGTGCTGCCCGCGGTGACCTGCTCGGTGCAGTCCACCTTCCTCACCGGCGAGCCGCCGAGCGGGCACGGGATCGTCGGCAACGGGTGGTATTTCCGGGAGCTGGGTGAGGTGCTGCTGTGGCGGCAGCACAACGCGCTGGTCGGCGGGGAGAAGCTCTGGCAGGCGGCCCGGCGGGCCGAGCCCGGCTACACCGTCGCCAACGTCTGCTGGTGGTACGCGATGGGCGCCGACGTCGACTGGACGGTCACCCCGCGGCCCGTGTATTACGCCGACGGGCGCAAGGAACCGGACTGCTACACCGACCCGCCGGAACTGCACGACGCGCTCACCGGTCGGCTGGGCACCTTCCCGCTGTTCACCTACTGGGGGCCGACAGCCGGGCTGCCCTCGTCGCGGTGGATCTGCCGGGCGGCCGAGCAGATCCTGGCCGACGTGTCGCCCGACCTGACCCTGGTCTACGTCCCGCACCTGGACTACGACCTGCAACGGCACGGCCCGTCCTCCCCGCAGGCGGCGGCCGCGGCGGCGGAGCTGGACACGGTGCTCGGGCCGCTCCTGGACGCCGCCCGGGCCAGCGACGCGACCGTCGTGGTGCTCTCCGAGTACGGCATCACCGACGTGTCCCGACCGGTGGACGTCAACCGGCTGCTGCGCGCCGAGGGGCTGCTGCGGGTGCACACCCAGGCGGGCATGGAGTACCTCGACCCGTGGACGTCCCGGGCGTTCGCGGTCGCCGACCACCAGGTCGCGCACGTCTACGTACGGGACCCGGCCGACGTCCCTACGGTGGCGAAGCTCTGCGCCGGGCTGCCCGGGGTCGCCGAGGTGCTCGACGCCGAGGGCAAGGCCGCGCACGGGCTGGATCATCCACGCGCCGGTGAGCTGGTGCTGGTGGCCGAGCCAGACGCCTGGTTCACCTATTACTACTGGCTGGACGACGCCCGCGCGCCGGACTTCGCCCGGCTGGTGGAGATTCATCGGAAGCCGGGGTACGACCCGGCCGAGCTGTTCTTCGACCCGGCCGCGCCGGGGGCGGCGAAGCGTCGGGCGGGCGTCGCGCTGGCCCGCAAGAAGCTGGGCATGCGCTACCTGATGAGCGCGGTCGGCCTGGACGCCGGAGCCCGGGCGGTACGCGGCTCGCACGGCCGGTTGCCGACCGACCCGGCGGACGCGCCGGTGCTGCTCTGCTCCGACCCGGCCGCGGCCCGGGAGCGGATCGCCGCCACCGAGGTCAAGGAGCTGCTGCTGGAGCTGGCCGGGCTGACCCGCGGCGGTGGCGCCGACGCGGACGGGCCGGGGGAGGGGCCATGACCGTCACGGTCGCCCCCACCGACGCGAGCGGGCTGCGGGCGCGCTTCGACGCGGAGCTGGCCGGGTTCCTCGACCGGCAGGGCCCGGACTGGCCGGACGGCGCGCCACGCGGCGTGTTCACCGCGTTGCACCGGTTCGTGCTGGCTGGCGGAAAGCGGCTACGCCCGCTCTTCTGCTATTGGGGTTGGCGCGGCGCCGGGGCGCCCGATGGCACCCCGATCGTGGTGGCCGCCGCGGCACTCGAGCTGTTCCACGCGTTCGCGTTGATCCACGACGACATCCTGGACGGCAGCGACCGTCGCCGGGGCGAGCCGTCGGTGCACCGGCTCTTCGCCGACCTGCACGCCCGCTCGTCCTGGCGCGGTGACCCCGAGGCGTACGGGCGCAACACGGCGCTGCTCTGTGGGGACCTCTGCGCGGCCTGGTCGGACCAAATGTTCCACGAGTGCGGCCTGAGCACCGAGCAGGTGCACCGGGGGTACGGGGTGTTCGCGTTGATGCGGACCGAGGTGATCGCGGGGGAATACCTGGACCTGGTGTCCGGGGTGGGCGACGGCTCGGTGGCCAGCGCGCTCACCGTGATCCGGATGAAGGCCGCCCGGTACACGGTGACCCGGCCGCTGCAGATCGGCGCGGCGCTCGCCGGCGCGGGGCCGGAGCTGCTCGCCGCGCTCGGCGAGTTCGGTGACCCGCTGGGCGACGCGTTCCAGCTCCGCGACGACGTGCTGGGCGTCTTCGGCGATCCGGCGGTCACCGGCAAGTCGGTCCTCGACGACCTGCGGGAGGGCAAGCCGACGGTGATGATGGCGCTGGCCCGTAGCGCCGCTGATCGGCCGCAGACCGCCCGGCTGCGGGAGTTGTTCGGCAATCCGGCGTTGGACGCCGACGGCGCGGCGGAGCTGCGCGGGATCATCGAGGCGACCGGCGCCCGAGAGCGCATCGAGCAGATGATCCGGGTCCGGACCGAGGCCGCGCTGGCCGCGTTGGAGAGCGCGGCGGTGGCCGAGGAGGCCCGTTCCGCGCTGGTCGCGCTGGCCGCGCAGGCGATCGACCGCCGCGCCTGACCCGCCGGCGCGCGCCGGACACCGTTCCCCGGACATCGCCCGCGGCGTCTGGGGAATGGCGCTTCCTGCCGACTTTCGATCGTATCGACGAAAGTTCACGCCGATCCACCGGAAGGTATAGACACATCGACACATCGCGATTTAGTGTCGTGGCCAACACGACAATGTTTCGTCGAGGTGAACCGGCGGCGCGGTAACCCATCGGCATCCCCACCACCGCTACGGCATCCGGCGCGACGGCGCGCGCCCGGCCTGGCAGTCATTCGTCAGGAAGGGACAGCACATCATGTCCATCAAGGACGTACCCATCCACCGGTCCCGACGATGGTTCTCCACCGGATCGGCCCTGCTCCTGGTGGTCGCCGCCGGCACGGTGGCGCTCGGCGTCGGCCCGGCCGCGCTCGGTGGCCCGACCCCCGCCCAGGCCCACCCCATCAACGCCACGGACTTTCAGCAGGTCGAGCTGGCCCGCGGCGTGGCCGACATGGGTGAACCGATGTCGCTGGCCGTGCTGCCGGACCGCTCGGTCCTGCACACCGCCCGCAACGGCACGCTGCGTCGCACCGACGCCAACGGCACCACCTCGGTGATCGGCACCCTGCCGGTCTACACCCACGACGAGGAGGGCCTGCAGGGCGTCGGAGTCGACCCCAACTTCGCCAGCAACCGGCAGATCTTCCTCTACTACGCCCCGCCGCTCTCCACCCCCGGCGGCGACGCGCCGGCCACCGGCACCGACTTCTCGGCCTGGAACGGCGTCAACCGGCTCTCCCGGTTCACCCTCAACTCCGACTTCACACTCAACCAGGCGAGCAAGGTCGACGTGCTCGACGTCCCGGCCAACCGCGGCCTGTGCTGCCACGTCGGTGGGGACATCGACTTCGACGCCGCCGGCAACCTCTACCTGTCCACCGGCGACGACACCAACCCGTTCGAGTCCGCCGGCTACGCGCCGCTGGACGAGCGGACCAACCGCAACCCGGCGTACGACGCCCAGCGCAGCGCGGGCAACACCAACGACCTGCGCGGCAAGATCCTGCGGATCAAGGTGAACGCCAACGGCACGTACTCCATCCCGTCGGGCAACCTGTTCGCGCCCGGCACGGCCAGGACCCGGCCGGAGATCTACGCGATGGGGTTCCGCAACCCGTTCCGGATCAGCGTGGACAAGGCCACCGGTGTCGTCTACGTCGGTGACTACGGGCCGGACGCCGGCTCCACCAGCTCCACCCGCGGCCCGTCCGGCCAGGTGGAGTTCAACCGGGTCGCCGCGCCGGGCAACTACGGCTGGCCGTACTGCACCGGCACCAACACCTCCACCGAGACGTACAACGAGTGGGACTTCGCCACCAACACCGGCGGGGCGAAGTACAACTGCACCGGCGGGCCGACCAACAACTCGTTCCGCAACACCGGCCTGCCCACCCTGCCGCCGGCCCAGCCGGCCTGGATCCGGTACGCGGGCGACGCCGGCACCCCGCCCGAGTTCGGCGGCGGCTCCGAGTCGCCGATGGGCGGCCCGGTCTACCGCTACAACGCCTCGTCCACCTCGACGACGAAGTTCCCGCAGTCGTTCGACGGGCAGTTCTTCGCCACCGAGTTCGGCCGCGGTTGGATCAAGCCGATCCACGTCAACGCGGACGGCTCCCGGGGCACCATCGACAGTTTCCCCTGGGTGGGCAAGCAGGTGATGGACTCGGCGTTCGGCCCGGACGGCGCGTACTACGTGCTCGACTACGGCACCGGCTACTTCAACGGTGACGCCAACTCCGCGCTCTACCGCTTCGACTACGTGGCCGGCGGCAACCGGGCGCCCAACGCCACGGCCAGCGCCAACCGGACCTCCGGGGCGGCGCCGCTGGCGGTGACGTTCTCCTCGGCCGGCTCCTCGGACCCGGAGGGCGGCGCGCTGACGTACTCGTGGAACTTCGGTGACGGCACCAGCTCCACGGCGGCCAACCCGTCCAAGACCTATACCGCCAACGGCACCTACACCGCGACGCTGACCGTGCGGGACCCGCAGGGCGCCACCGGCACCGCCAGCGTGGTGATCAACGTGGGCAACACCGCGCCCACGGTGACCATCAACAACCCCGGCAACGGGCAGCTGTTCAGCTTCGGCGACACGGTGCCGTTCAGCATCACCGTGACCGACCCGGAGGACGGCACGATCGACTGCACGAAGGTCAAGATGACCTACGTCCTCGGGCACGACCAGCACGGTCACCAGATCACCTCGAAGACCGGCTGCTCCGGATCGATCACCATCCCGGTCGACGGTGAGCACGACGACGCGGCGAACATCTTCGCCATCTTCGACGCCGAGTACACCGACGCCGGTGGGCTGACCACGCACACCCAGCACACGCTGCCCCCGCGGCACCGGCAGGCCGAGTTCTTCGGCACCTCGTCCGGGATCAACGTGTTCAGCAAGACCCCGGCCGAGGGTGGCAAGACCGTCGGCGACATCAACAACGGCGACTGGATCGCGTTCCAGCCGTACCGGTTGGGCAACGTGACGTCGTTCAGCGCCCGGGTCTCCTCGGCCGGTGCCGGCGGCACAATCCAGGTGCGGGCCGGCTCGGCCACCGGCACGGTGCTCGGTTGGGCCACGGTGCCGGTCACCGGAGGCTGGGAGACCTTCACGACGGTGACGGGGGCGATCACCAACCCGCCGACCGGCACCACGACGCTCTACCTGACCTTCGCCGGGTCGGGCACCGGCGCGCTCTACGACGTGGACGCGTTCACCCTCACCACCGGTACCCCCTCCGGCGGAGGCGGCGCGATCAAGGGCCTGGCCGGTAAGTGCCTGGACGTGCGCAACGCCGCCACCGCCGACGGCACGCAGATCCAGATCTACACCTGCAACGGCAGCGCGGCGCAGACCTGGACGGTCACGCCGAACTCGACGATCAGGGCGTTGGGCAAGTGCCTCGACGTCTCGGGTGGGGGTTCGGCCGACGGCACCAAGATCCAGCTCTGGACCTGCAACGGGACCGGCGCGCAGAACTGGGCCGCGCAGGCCGACGGCACGGTCCGCAACGTCCAGTCCGGCAAGTGCCTCGACGTCTCGGGAAACAACTCGGCGGACAGCACCGCCGTGCACCTCTGGACCTGCACCGCCGCCGCGAACCAGAAGTGGACCCTGCCCTGAGTTGAAAGGAAGGGCCCCTTGTTAACGCCTAGTGTTGTACAAGGGGCCCCTCCTAACCGTTCTTAGGAGAGCGATATGCGCAGACTCCTGCGACCCATCCTCGGCGCGGCCACCGCCGTCCTCGCCGTCCTCGCCTGTACGACCCCGGCCACCCCGGCCAGCGCCGCCGACGCCCCCTACGACGTGCTGGTCTTCTCCAAGACGGCCGGCTTCCGGCACGACGCGATCCCGGTCGGCATCCAGACCATCCGCGACCTGGGCGCGGGGAACAGCTTCACCGTCACCGCCACCGAGGACGCCGCCGCCTTCACCACCGCCAACCTCAACCAGTACGAGGCGGTCGTCTTCCTCAACACCACCGGCGACGTGCTCAACGCCAGCCAGCAGACGGCCTTCGAGTCGTACATCGGCTCCGGCCGGGGGTACGTGGGCGTGCACGCCGCCGCCGACACCGAGTACGACTGGCCGTTCTACGGCAACCTGGTCGGGGCGTGGTTCGCCTCGCACCCGGCCATCCAGCAGGCCAACGTCAAGGTCGAGGACCGGGGGCACGCGGCGACCGCGCACCTGCCGCAGACGTGGACCCGCACCGACGAGTGGTACAACTACCGGACCAACGCCCGGTCCACGGCCCACGTGCTGGCCACCCTGGACGAGTCGTCGTACTCCGGTGGCGGGATGGGCGCCGACCACCCGCACTCCTGGTGCAAGAGCTACAGCGGCGGCCGGTCGTTCTACACCGGCGGTGGGCACACCCAGGCGTCGTACGCCGAGCCGGCGTTCCGGGCGCACCTGCTCGGCGGCATCCGGTACGCGGCCGGTCGCAGCAAGGCGGACTGCCGGCCCGAGACCGGCTACACCCCGCTCTACAACGGCTCGACCCGCGGCTGGTCGCAGGCCGGTCCGGGCAACTTCACCAACTCCGACGCCACCCTCACCTCGGTGGGCGGGATGGGGTTGTTCTGGTACAACGCCAAGCAGTTCACCAACTACTCGCTGAAGCTGGACTGGAAGCTGGCCGGCGACGACAACTCCGGCGTGTTCATCGGCTTCCCGCCCTCCAGTGACCCCTGGTCGGCGGTGGACAACGGCTACGAGATCCAGATCGACGCCACCGATGCGGCGGACCGCACCACCGGGTCGGTCTACACCTTCAAGTCCGCCGACATCGCCGCCCGTGACGCGGCGCTGAACGCGCCGGGGGAGTGGAACACCTACGAGCTGCTGGTCGAGGGTGAGCGGTTGCAGATCTTCCTCAACGGCGTGAAGATCAACGACTTCACCAACACGAACCCGGTTCGTTCGCTGGCCGGGCACATCGGCATCCAGAACCATGGCACCGGCGACGACGCCTCGTTCCGCAACATCCGGATCAAGGAGCTGGGCACCACGCCGCCGCCGACGGGGAACACCACCGTCCAGGCGGAGGCGTTCAGCTCGGCCAACGGGGTCACCCCGTTCACCAAGGCGGGCGCCAACGGTGGCCAGACCATCGGCTACATCGACCCGGGTGACTGGGCCGCGTACAACGGTGTGAACCTGACCGGGGTCACCTCGTTCACGTCCCGGGTCGTCTCGGGCGGCGCGGGCGGCACCATCCAGGTGCGTACCGGTTCGGCCACCGGCCCGGTGCTCGGCTCGGTCGCGGTGCCGAACACCGGCAGCTGGACCACCTTCGCCAACGTCACCACCGCGCTGTCCGGTGTCCCGTCCGGCGCCCAGAACCTCTACCTCACCTTCACCGGTAGCGGCACCGGGCTCTTCGACGTGGATGACTTCACCCTGGTCAGGGGCGGCGGTGGCGGCACGCCGGGAGTCGGCCCGATCAAGGGCCTGGTCGGCAAGTGCCTGGACGTGCGCAACAGCGGCACCGCCGACGGCACCCAGATCCAGATCTACACCTGCAACGGCAGTACGGCGCAGACCTGGACCGTGACGCCGAACTCGACGGTCAAGGCGCTCGGCAAGTGCCTGGACGTGTCCGGCAACGGCACCGCCGATGGCACCAAGATCCAGCTCTGGACCTGCAACGGCACCGGGGCGCAGAACTGGGCGGCCCAGGCCGACGGCAGCCTGCGCAACACGTCGTCGAGCAAGTGCCTCGACGTCTCCGGGAACAACTCCGCGGACAGCACCGTCGTGCACCTCTGGACCTGCAACGGCGCGGCTAACCAGAAGTGGACGCTGCCCTGATCCGCTGAGCCTGGAGGGCCGCCGGTCACGGCTGACGGTCCCTCCGGGCCACCCGCCCCAGCGCAGACCATGCCCGGCCGAGTGTGCCCCGCCCGGCCGGGCATGGTCTGTCTGCTTGCCGGCGCTACCGGCCGGAGTGGCAGCGAGACTCCTGGGAGGCATGCACACCAATCATTCGCGCCCCGCCGCCTGCGAGGCCACGGACCGACTCGCAGTTGACTGCCGTACCTTGACGAGCATGGGGCGTTTCACGCGGTGGCGCCGGATGGTGCGGGCGCACGGGCACCGGCTGCTGCACCGGGCCGAGGAGCCCGATTCGTCGACCGGGCCGGCGCCCAGCCTGAACCGCCTCGACGCGCTGGTGGAGGGCTTCGCCGCGGGTCAGCCGGTGCGCTGGACCCTGGCCGGGCCGCCCCGGCCGCTGCCCGGCGCGGTCGACGCGGCGGCGTACCGGATCATCGAGGAGTCGCTGACCAACGCGCGCCGGCACGCACCGGGCGCACCGGTCGCGGTCCGGCTGCGCTACGACGCCACGGGCATCACCATCGAGGTACGCGACGAAGGCGCTGGTGCCGCGCCGACGGGCGGGGGCGCCGGGCGCGGTCTGATCACACTGCGTCGGCGCGCCGAGCGGATCGGCGGCACCTTCTCCGCCGGCCCGCGCGCCGGAGGCGGCTTCGTCGTCCGGGCTGTCCTGCCAGCTCCCGAGGAGGTGGCCGAGTGACGATCCGGCGGCGGGGCTTTCGCGAAGGGGCCCGGCGGAAATAGGGTGGGAGCGGCGACCGTGACGGTGGCCGGTGACCCGGTGGGAGGCGCAACCCGCCGGGCTCAGGTGCGCTCCGCACCCACCGGTGTCCCGTCCCGCTGCCGCGTACCGGTCTGACCGGTCACCCTCGCCCCGGTCCGCACACGGAATCCCCATCACAACAGGGGAGAAGGACAATGGCGCGACCCATCACGCTCTTCACCGGCCAGTGGGCCGACCTGCCGTTCGAGGAGGTCTGCCGGCTCGCCTCCGAGTGGGGCTATAACGGTCTGGAGATCGCCTGCTGGGGCGACCACTTCGAGGTCGACAAGGCGCTCGCCGACGACTCGTACGTCGATCGCAAGCGGGAGACGCTCGCGAAGCACAACCTCGAGGTCTTCGCGATCTCCAACCACCTCGTCGGTCAGGCGGTCTGCGACCACCCGATCGACGAGCGGCACCAGGACATCCTGCCCGGCCGGATCTGGGGTGACGGGGAGCCCGAGGGCGTCCGCCAGCGGGCCGCCGAGGAGATCAAGGACACGGCGCGGGCGGCGGCGAAGCTCGGGGTGAAGACGGTCGTCGGCTTCACCGGCTCGTCGATCTGGCACACCCTGGCGATGTTCCCACCGGTGCCGCCAGCGATGATCGAGCGCGGCTACCAGGACTTCGCCGACCGGTGGAACCCGATCCTCGACGTGTTCGACGAGGTGGGGGTGCGGTTCGCGCACGAGGTGCACCCCAGCGAGATCGCGTACGACTACTGGACGACGAAGCGCACGCTGGAGGCGATCGGCAACCGGCCCGCGTTCGGGTTGAACTGGGACCCGTCGCACTTCGTCTGGCAGGAGCTGGACCCGGTGAACTTCATCTTCGACTTCGCCGACCGGATCTACCACGTGGACTGCAAGGACGCCAAGGTGCGTACCGGGGACGGCCGGCGCGGCCGGCTCGCCTCGCACCTGCCCTGGGCGGACCTGCGCCGGGGCTGGGACTTCGTCTCCACGGGGCACGGGGACGTGCCCTGGGAGGACTGCTTCCGGGCGTTGAACGCGATCGGCTACACCGGCCCGATCTCGATCGAGTGGGAGGACGCCGGGATGGACCGGCTGGTCGGTGCCCCGGAGGCGTTGCAGTTCGTCCGCCGGCTCGCCTTCGACGCCCCGTCGGCCGCCTTCGACGCGGCCTTCAGCAGCAAGGACTGACCCGCCGGTACCGGGGGCCGACCGCCGGTCGGCCCCCGGTCAGCCGGTGGCGAAGACGTGCTCGCTGGCCAGCCGCGCCGCACCCACCACCCCGGCCCGGCCGGCCAGGTCGGACAGGACGATCGGCATGGTGCCGGTGGCGAGCGGCGCCGACCGGCGGTAGACCACGGCGCGGATCTCGGCGAGCAGGATGTGCCCGAGCCCGTCCGCCGCACCCCCGATGACGACGATGCCGGGGTTGAAGAAGCTCACCAGGCCGACCAGCAACCGACCGAGGCGGCGGGCGGCGTCCCGCACCACCGTCTGCGCGACCGGGTCGCCGGCTGTCGCCGCCCCGGCGACGTCGCGCACGGTGAGGGTGCCCGCCTCGGCGAGCCGGGCGGCCAGCGCGTCGGACCGGCCGGTCCGAGCGGTGGCGAGCGCCGCCTGGACCAGCCCCGCGTCGCCGCAGTACGCCTCCAGGCATCCGCTGTCGCCACAAGCGCAGGCCGGCCCACCCTCGCCGAGCGCCAGGTGCCCGATGTCGCCCGCGCTGCTGGTCGAACCCCGGTAGAGGCTCCCGCCGAGGATCAGGCCGCAGCCGATGGCGGTGCCCAACTTGAGGTAGAGGAAGTCGTCGAAGGTCCGGCCGACCCCCGCGTGCTGCTCGCCGAGGGCCATCACGTTGGCGTCGTTGTCGACCAGCACGGGGCAGCCCAGCTCGGCGGCGAACGCGTCGCGTACTCCGAAGCGCTGCCAGCCCGGCAGGACCGGCGGCACGGCCGTCCCCGCGTCGACGCCGACCGGCCCGGGCAGGCCGACACCGACCCCGGTGAGCTGGGACACGCCCAGCTCGGCGCGGAGCTTCCCGACCAGTTCGACGGCCCGCCCGACCACCGGTTCCGGCCCGGTGCGGACGTCCGCCGGCTCGTCGACCTCGGCGAGCACGTTCAGCTCGCCGTCGGTCACCGCCACGGTGATCCGGTCGGGGGCGACGACCACGCCGGCGAAGCGCACCCCGCCGGCGAGGCGCAGGAGTGCGGAGCGGCGTCCGCCGCGCGACGCCGCCGGCCCGGCGGTCTCCACCAGGCCCCGCTCGACGAGCCGGTCCAGCTCCGCGGTCAGCGTCGTCCGGGACAGGCCCAGCAGGTCGCCCAGCTCCACCCGGGACCGGGGACCGTCGTCGCGCAGCAGCCGGACCAGCCGGGACTGGTGCCTGTTCTCGGGCCTGACGAGCACCATCGCCACCACCTCCGGCCGGAGTCTCGCATGGCGGTGTTTCGGCCGCATGGCGCGAGGGGCCGCATCCGATGACGGATGCGGCCCCGGGCGTGCGTGTCGGGTCGGTCAGCCCCGCAGACTCGACATGTGCTGGTAGCTGATCTCCGCGAACCGAAGCGAGCGGCCCGGGTCGGAGGCGCCGCCCGGTGCGTTGTCCTGCTCCCACATCGGGTTGTGGTAACCCTTCGCGCCCATGTTGGCGAAGAAGTTCCCGTAGTCGATGTCACCCTCGCCGAGCGGCACCATCTCGTACCCGGCCGCGCTGGCCGGGTTGTACGTGCCGTCCTTGGCGTGGAACAGCGGGAACCGGATCGTCTGGGCCGCGACCACGGCCAGCGGGTCGAAGATGCTGGTCTGGGTCACCCCGTCCGGGTCGGTGTAGCTGCGGAACCGGTGCTGGGCCACGTGCGCCCAGTAGATGTCCATCTCGAACCAGACCCACTCCGGGTTGGTCAGCCCGATGAAGTACTCCAGCTTCCGCACGCCGGAGGACCGGGTCGGCCGGCCCTGGGCGTCCAACGGCCCGCTGTCGAGCAGGAAGTTGTACGCCGCGTCGTGGTTGTGTGTGTAGAGCTTCAGCCCACGGGCGGCGGCCATCTCGCCGAACGTGTTCCACCGGTCGACGGCGGCGTCCCAGTCGGCCTTGTAGTTGCTGCCGGTCGGGTCGTTGCCGGTGCCGATGTGGGTCATGCCCAGCGTTTCGGCGATGTCGAGCTGCTGCTCGAACTGCGCGATGGTGGTCGGGTTGACGGTGCCCGGCACCGAGGCGTGCGAGCCGTTGGCGCGCAGCCCGTTGTCGTCGAGAACCTTGCGGATCTCCTCGGGGGTGATCTGCCGGCCCAGGATGGAGGTGTTCTGGGTGTAGCCGGCGAACTCCACCTCCTTGTAGCCGATCTCGGCGAGCCGGCCGAGCACCCGCTCGAAGCCGTACGGCACGCTGGTGGCGTCCGGGGCGGCGCTGATCCGGTCCCGGACGCTGTAGAGGATGATGCCGCGCTTGCCGGTGGGAACCAGCAGGCCGTTGCCGGCGAGGGCCGGGGAGGCCAGGCCGGTGGCACCGACGGCGGCCGCGCCGGCGGCGCCGGCCAAGGCGCCGAGCATCCGGCGACGGCTCATTCCGTGCTGACTGTCGTTCATCTACTGCTGCCTTCCTTTGGTACGGGTTGTCGATGTGGGTGACGGGTGGAGCGCTGGGCCGGGCCGCTGGCGGCGACCCCGGCCCACGGCGGTCGCTACGGCGCGACGCCGATGCCCTGACCGGTGAACTCGACCCAGTTCAGGTTGCCGAGTCCGCTGGTCGGGCCGCCCGGGACGGTGGTGAACACGAGGTAGAGCCGGTGCGTGCCGCCCGGGTCGGCGACCGGCACGGTGGTGCTGGTGAAGGCGTTGTTGCCGCTGGTCGCGTTGACCACGGCGGTGGTCAGCACCGGGCCGGTGGGCGAGTCGAGCCGCAGCTGAACGCCGAACCGGGGCTGCCCGGCGGTGGCTGCGCTGCCGCCGGAGGTGCGCAGCGTGACCGACTGCATGTTCCGCAGGTTCACGCCGTTGTTCACCGCGATCCAGTCGCCCGGGTCGAGGCTGCCGCGCTGCTGCCCGCCACCGGTGTCGGCGCTCGTGCCGACGGTGGTGCCGGATTCGTCGGTGGCGAATTCCACCTCCTGCCGCTTGGCCTGGATGATCTGCTGGTCCACGGTGGTCAGGGCCGGCTGCCCGTTTGCCCCCTTGTCCGTGTAGGCGGCGCTGACCACGCCGTAGATGTAGCCACCGTGCGACGCGTCGTCGGCGTCCGTGGGCAGGACGCCCGAGCAGCCGAACTGGTTGGCCTCACCGTGGCCGTGGGTGTCGTGGCCGAGGACGAAGGTCACCTCGACCTTGGCGCAGTCGACCGGTCCGTCCTCGGGGTCGGTGACCGTCACCGACCACGGGATGTCGTCACCCCAGCTGAAGAAGCCGCCCTCCACCGGGGTGGTGACGGTCACCGTCGGGGCGGTGTTGCCGACCGTGATGGTGGTGTTGGCGGACGCACTCTTGCCGCTGGAGTCGGTCACCGTCAGCCGCGCGGTGTAGACGCCGTTGGCGGTGTAGGTGTGCGTCGGGTTCGGGTCGACGGAGTCGGTCGTGCCGTTGCCGTCGAAGTCCCAGGCGAACGAGATGGAGTCCGCCGGGTCGGGGTCCTTCGACCCCTCGCTGGAGAAGGCGACGGTCAGCGGCGCCCTCCCGTTGGTCGGGGTCGCCGAAACCACGGCGGTCGGCGCCCGCAGGCCCTTCACGTAGCTGAACTTCAGCATCGCCGCGTCCGGGTTGACGTTGAAGAACCCGTCGCCGTACGTCAGCAGGTAGAAGTTGCCGTCCGGACCCCACTTCATGTCCATCGGGTTGTCGCAGAGGAACGGCTTGGTCGGCGTGGTGGGTGCCTGCCCGCAGTTCAGCACATTGTTGATCTTCAGGATGTCGCCCTGGCCGTCGAGCTTGACCTCCTTGAGCGTGTCCCGGGTGAACTCGCCGAAGAAGATCGATCCGTCGAAGTACGCGGGGAACTTCGTCTGCGACCTCAGCTCCGGGTCGTAGTCGTAGCGCGCCGCGCCGTGCGGTCCGACGCCGCCGGTGCCCAACTCCGGGAAGAGCACCGGACAGGTCTGCGTCGGGGTGGACAGGTAGGACTCCGGGCACGGGGTCGGGGCCTGGAACGAGTACCAGAGCTCCGACTTCTGCACCGCCGGCAGGTCGGTCAGGCCGGTGTTGTGCCGGGAGGTGTTGCGCGGCGCCGCGCAATCGAACGGCGCGACCGGCGTGATCGGGTTGGTGGTCCAGTTCATCTCGATGTATGGCAGGTTCGGCTGCACGCACATCGGCCAGCCGTAGTTCGCCGGCTTGTCCACCACCATCATCCGGCCGGTCCCCGCCGGTCCCCGGCCAACCGCCGCTGTCGACGAGTCGGGGGAGTAGTCGGTGATGTAGGCGACGTCGTTCTTGTCGAGGGTGATCCGGAAGGGGTTCCGGAAGCCCATCGCGTAGATCTCCGGGCGGGTCTTGTCGCCCGGGTCCTGCGCCTCGGGGAACATGTTCCCCTCGGGGGCGGTGTAACTGCCGTCCGCTCCCACCGCGATGCGCAGAATCTTGCCGCGCAGGTCGTTGGTGTTGGCGGCGCTGCGCCGGGCGTCCACGAACGGCGCCTGGTAGACGCCGGTGGCGCTGACCGAGTCGTTGTGCGGGGAGAAGCCGCCGGACCCGCCGCCGCCGGCCGGGGTGTCGTCCCCGGTGACCAGCCAGAGGTTGTTCTTGGAGTCGAACGCGATGTCACCCGCCACGTGACAGCAGGCGCCCCGGTCCACCGGCACCTGGAGGATCTTCTGCTCCGAGGCCACGTCCAGCGACGGGGTCTCGCCGTCGACGAACTTGAAGCGGGACAGTTGGAAGTAGCCCTTCCACTGGTTCCAGGCGGCCGGGTCGGTGCTGGTGGTGGGCGCGCCGCCGGTCGGAGTATTCAGCGGCGGGGCGTAGTAGAGGTAGACCCACCGGTTGGTGGCGAACTCCCGGTCGACCGCCGGCCCGTACATCCCGTCCTCGCTGTGCGTGTAGACCGGGATCTGGGCCAGCACGGTGGTCTCGTTGCTCTCCGGGTCGTGCAGCCGTACGCCGCCGCGGCGGTCGGTCTGGATCACCCGGCCGTCGGGCAGCACGTCGAAGCCGATCGGCTCGTTGACGTTGGGCTGCGCGCCGATGACCTCCATCTGGTAGTTGGCCAGCACGGTCGCGCCGCAGTCGCCGTCGGTGGTGCCGGCGGCCCACTGGATCGCCCCGGCGAGGTGGGCGCGCAGATCGGCACCGGAGTAGCTCTCCGGGGTGGCGCCGAGTCCGGTGTAGAAGGACCGGCCGCCCTGGTAGTCCTTGCACCAGGTGATCGGGTGGTCGAAGCCCATGGCGCCGCCGGAGTACGTCTTCTCGTCCACCGTGGCCAGGACGTGTGAGACGCCCCGGACGTTGGCCGCGAAGTTGTACCACCGGTCGGTCGTGGTCCACCGCTCGGGCAGCGGCGCGGACGCCGGGTGCACCCGGTCGGCGACGGTCACCGTGGCGGGGCTGACCGGCGCGGCGGCGCCGACAGCCCGGGTTCCGAGCACATTGTCGAGGAAGGCCCAGCCCGGCTCGGCCTCGATCGCGGAGTGCACGCCGACGAAGCCGCCGCCGTCGCGGTAGTACTGCTCGAAAGCGGCCTGCTGGCCGTCGGTCAGTACGTCGCCGGAGGTGTTCAGGAAGACCACCGCACGGAACTGCTTCAGGTGCGACTCGTCGAACTTCCGGGCGTCGTCGGTCACCTGGACCGTGAAGCGCCGGTCGTTGGCGAGTTCGCGGATCGCCTGGACGCCGGCGTCGGTGGCCGCGTGGCTGCCGCCGGTCGAGCGGGTGAAGACGAGAACCTTGTACTGGATACCGTTGCTCTCGGCCACGGGCGCGGCGAATGCCGGTGTGGCCCGTTGCGGCTCGGTCGCGACGAGCGTCGCGCCGACGAGGGTGAGAAGGCTGACATAGCTAGCGGCTCTTCGGCCGATTGGTCTACGCATCGAACCTCGCTCTGGTCGGGCGGGTCCGCCTCAGCGCCGGTACGTCGCTGAGGAGGTCGCCGGGGAGTACCAAGAGCCTGGCCAGGTTCTATGCAGGACGATATTTGCGCTCGGGAACAAAGAGAAGAGGTTGGGAGCAGAAGTTTTCGATGAACCGGACGAACTTTTGCTTCAAATCGGAGAAAGTGCCCCAGTGGTGATGATGCGCCGCCCTGACGTGCGGAGACACGAACGGACCCGGCCTCCACTGTGGCGGCCGGGCCCGTTCGATGTGCGTCTACAGGGTGCTGGCGTTGGTGCCCGAGCCGGACGGCTTGGTGCGGGGGGTGGCCGACGGCGACCCGGAGGTCGTGCCGACCGTGCTGCTGGTGCCCGACGAGCCGGAGCCCGCCTTGGCGCCAACGGTGGCGGGCGTGCCGGCGAACGCGTCGTCCGCGGCGGTCAGCTCCTGCTTGCCGGTGCTGCCGTTGCCCGTGCCCAGCTTCTCGCCCAGCTTGGTCTGGCCGAGCTTGTCCTTGCCCTCGCTGTAGAGCCGGTTGGCCTGGGCCTGCGCGACCCCGGCCGCCTCCTGGACGGTCGGGTGGTCGAGCACCTTGCGGCCCCGGACGACCAGCTCTTCGTACTTCTCCCGGCCGGCACGGGCGCCCAGGACGAATCCCGCAGCCAGCCCGCCAAGAAACATGATCTTTCCGCGCATGGCGGCTCCTTCCGTACCTGACGCGCCGTCGCCCCGGCGAGCTGCCCCGTCGGGAGCGACCAAATCGCGCCTGCGTCCTCTGTCCGCAGCTAACTACCCATCCTGCTCCCCGCTCATACCTGCTTGTGCCCGGATGACGATTTGCCCCGATTATCGATGGACCGCGCTGCTGACCTGGGCGTCTGGATCATGGAAGGCGGGAGGCCCAACCCGCTGGACCGACGCCCCCGGATGTCCTGTACGCTTGTCCCGTCGCACGGCGACGGAGAGATCCGGGTCGAGCGGTGCACGGTCCCCTGTAGCTCAATTGGCAGAGCAGCCGGCTGTTAACCGGCAGGTTATTGGTTCGAGTCCAATCGGGGGAGCTTCTCCACCCAACGCCCGTCGGCAGCAAGCCCGACGGGCGTCTTCGTGTTCACACACCCCTCTCGGTCCGGTTTCGCCCTCCCTCGGTCCGCTCGCCCGGCAGGATGGTCGCTGTCGACTTGGACTCCCGCTGCGTCGATTGGTGCGTCGATTCTTGGGGTGAGTGCGGATGTCCGGACGAGGAGGCCACGGCCGGGCCACCCTGATCGCGGTGGCGGTCGTGCTTGCCTGGCTGGTGATCGGGGGTGTGGCTGGGCCGTACTCCGGGCGCCTTGGCGAGGTCGCCACCAACGACAACGCCGCCTTCCTGCCCACCGACGCCGAGGCGACCCGCGCCCAGGACCTCGCCGGCGAGTTCGTCGACCGGCAGACCATCCCGGCGCTGGTCGTCTACGAGCGGACCTCGGGCATCACCGACGCGGACCGGCAGCGGGCGAGCGCCGACGTGGCCCGCTTCGCGCAGGTGCCCGGCGTGGTCAACCCGCTGCCCCCGCCGATCCCCAGCGAGGACGGCCAGGCGCTCCAGGTCGTCGTGCCGGTGGACGACGCGGAGGGGGAGGAGATCGGCTCGGTCGTCGAGCACCTGCGCGACATCGCCGGCGGCGACCGGGACGGGCTCACCGTCGACGTCGCCGGACCGGCCGGTCTGCTCGCCGACCTGATCGAGGTCTTCTCCGCCATCGACGGGCCACTGCTGCTGGTCACCCTGGTCGTGGTGCTGGTGATCCTGCTCATCGTCTACCGCAGCCCCGTGCTCTGGGTCTTCCCGCTACTGGCCGCCGGGATGTCGTACGCGCTGGCTTCGGTCTTCGTCTACCTGCTCGCCGACGCCGACGTGCTCAAACTCAACGGGCAGGCCCAGGGCATCCTCACCGTGCTGGTCTTCGGCGCCGGCACCGACTACGCGCTGCTGCTCATCGCCCGCTACCGGGAGGAGCTGCACCGGCACGACCGCCCCTGGGACGCCATTCGTACGGCGTGGAAGGGCGCCGCCCCCGCCATCATCGCCTCCGGCGGGACGGTCATCGTCAGCCTGCTCTGCCTGCTGCTGTCCAGTCTCAACTCCAACCGGGCGCTCGGCCCGGTCGCCGCCATCGGCATCGCCGCCACCCTGCTGGTGATGCTCACCTTCCTGCCCGCGCTGCTGCTGCTCGGCGGTCGGTGGGCGTTCTGGCCGCGACGGCCCCGGGCCGACCAGGCCGACCCGCGGACCGAGCACGGCATCTGGAGCCGGATCGCCGGCTTCGTGGCCCGGCACGCCCGACCGGTCTGGCTGAGCACCGCGGTCGTGCTGGCCATCCTCACGCTCGGCCTCACCCAGCTCGGCGCCACCACCCTCGGCCAGTCCGACCTGTTCACCCAGCGCACCGACTCGGTCGACGGTCAGGAAATCATCGCCCGGCACTACCCGGCCGGCACCGGCAGCCCGGCCACCATCTTCGCCACCGAGCAGACCGCCCGGCAGGTGGCCCAGGTGGCGCAGCGCGTGCCCGGCGTCGCCGACGTCCGTCCGCTCACCGCCGGACCGCAGACCGGCCCGCCCCAGGAGAACGCCGCACCGAAGGTCGTCGAAGGGCGGGTGCAACTGGAGGCGACCCTCGCCGACCCGCCCGACAGCGACGGCGCCGAGCGGACCATCCGCGACCTGCGGGTCGCCGTACACCAGGTGCCCGGCGCCGACGCGGTGGTCGGAGGCTTCACCGCGATCAACGTGGACACCTCCGACGCCGCCCGGCGCGACCAGAACGTCATCATCCCGGTGGTGCTTGTCGTCATCGCGGTCATCCTGGCCCTGCTGCTGCGCGCACTCCTCGCACCGGTGCTACTGATCGCCACCGTGCTGCTCAGCTTCGCGGCCACGCTCGGCCTCTGCGCGCTTTTGTTCCGCCACGCCTTCGACTTCCCCGGGGTGGACGCGTCGTTCCCGCTGTTCGCGTTCGTCTTCCTGGTCGCGCTCGGCATCGACTACAACATCTTCCTGATGAGCCGGGTCCGGGAGGAGTCCGTCAAGCGCGGCAGCCGAGTCGGGGTGCTCGCCGGCCTCGCCGTCACCGGCGGGGTGATCACCTCCGCCGGCATCGTGCTCGCCGCGACCTTCTCCGCGCTGGCCGTCCTGCCGCTGGTGGTGCTGGTCGAGCTGGGCACCGCGGTCGCGGTCGGGGTGCTCATCGACACCATCATCGTCCGGTCGCTGCTGGTGCCCGCGCTCGCGTACGACATCGGGCCGAAGGTCTGGTGGCCGGGCCGGTTGTCCCGGGCGAACGGTGAGCGGGAGGCACGCCATGCTCGCTGAGACCGACGTCGTCATCGTCGGCGGCGGCCTGGCCGGCCTGGCCGCCGCCCGCCGGCTGCACCGCGCCGGCGTGCCCTGGCGGCTGCTGGAGGCCGGGAGTCGGCTCGGTGGACGGATCGCCACCGACGTCGTGGACGGCTACCTGATCGACCGTGGCTTCCAGGTGCTCAACACCGCCTACCCCCGGCTCGGCACGCTGCTGGACACCGACCGGCTCGACCTCGGGTACTTCACCTCCGGGGTGCTCGTCCGCAAGGGCGACGACCTGCTGCGGCTGGTCAACCCGCTGCGCGAGCCGACCGGCGGGCCGCGCACCGCGCTGGCCGGGGTCGGCTCCCTGCTCGACCGGCTGCGTTTCGCCGCGCTCGCCACCGGCTGCGCCACCCTGCCCGCGTCCCTGCTGCTCACCGCACCGGAGACCAGCGCCGAGGTGGCGCTGCGGCGGGCCGGCCTGTCCGACGCGATCATCGAGGAACTGCTGCGGCCGTTCCTGTCCGGCGTGCTCATCGACCGGGAACTGGCGACCTCCAGCCACGTGCTGGCGATGGTGCTGCGCTCCTTCGCCCGCGGCCGGATCGGGCTGCCCGCCGAGGGGATGGCCGCGCTGCCCCGGGCGATCGCCGACCCACTGCCGGCCGACCTGATCACGCTGGACACCCCGGTCGCCGAGGTCGCCCCCTGCCGGGTCCGCACCCAGGCCGGCGACATCCGCTGCCGGGCCGTCGTGGTCGCCGTCGACCCGCCCGCCGCGGCCGCGCTGCTGCCGGCCCTGGCGACGGTACGGATGCACAGCTACACCACCTACTACCACAGCGCGCCCGAGCCACCGCTGACCGAACCGATCCTGCTCATCGACGGTGACCGGCGGGAAACCGTCGCCAACACCGTGGTGCTCAGCAACGCCGCCCCGACGTACGCGCCAGCCGGACGACACCTCGTGGCCACCTCGGTCGTCGGCCCCACGGCCCCGCCCGAGCCGACCGTACGGGCCGAGTTGACCCGGCTGTACGGCCGGTCCACCGCCGACTGGACCCACCTCACCACCGTCGCCGTCCCCGACGCGCTACCCGCCGCGCCGCCACCGCAGGGGCGGCTGCGCAAGCCGGTCGCGCTGGGGGAAGGGCTGTTCGTGGCCGGTGACCACCGCGACAGCCCATCGATCCAGGGCGCGCTGACCAGCGGCTGGCGTACCGCCGGGGCGGTGCTGGCGGAGCTGCGTGCAGCCTGACCGGCCGCCGCCCGGCCTCCCCGGGCGGTCGGCAGCGCGCTGTTATATTCCTGTAGCCCATCGTGCTACTGCGGGCGTGGGCGCCGGCCGGCTCGATGCTGGCCGTCGACGACTGGGCGGGATAAGATCCGGCACGGTGTCGGGGCGGTAGCTCAGCCGGTTAGAGCAGGGGACTCATAATCCCTCGGTCGCGGGTTCGAGTCCCGCCCGCCCCACTCCATGACGTGATCTCGCTGCCTACTTGCGCTTCTGCGGTTCGCGTGACCGGAGGGCGCGTCCAGTAGGCGGCGGTGCGCGAACCACAGGGACGGCCGCATGCTGCGGTAGGCCGCCGCTCGGTGGATACGGGCCCGGCGAGGTTCCGCGCTCTGTCTGCGTGTTACTTGCGGCTATCCGGCGCGGGCCGACGCGGCGGTATTTGCTGGCTGCGACGACGCGTTCGGGCGTGCCGGCTCAGGCTGATGGCGGGTCGGCAATGATGCGCGCGAGAGTGCGTCGGCCCATCCGACTCATGGTGGCGTTGGTCTGGTGGTAGTACCAAACCACCCCCATCGCCTGCTGGAAGGCCCACGCTTTGCCGCGCTCCCATTCGAGATCGTCGCAGCCGAGTTGCTGCCGAAGCGCCTGACGTGGCCCGCTTTCCAGCAGGTGCCAGGCACTTACGAGGTCAAGGGCAGGGTCGGCCGGCCCCAGTCCGCCCACGTCGAGAACCCCGGCCAGCCGCCCGTCGGAGACGAGGACGTTTCCCGGAATGAGATCACCATGGTTCATCCTGTCCGGGGCCTCGCCCCGCGGCAGTTCCCGCATGACCTCCCAGATCCGGCGGAGCAGCGGGACGTCCAGCAGCGTCTCGCTGTGCCCGAAGCAGGTTTCCATCCACCCGTCGTGCGCTGCTAGCTCGCCACCGCGACCCTGGCCTGTGAACGTGCGTCCCCGTGCGTCGATGGCTCGCACGCCACTGACGAACTCGGCCAGATCGAGCGCGAACGCGAACGAGTCACCTGGGTCCTGGTCGGTGGCTACGACACCGGGTACCCACGTCTGTACCGACCATGGAAGCGGGTAGCCGACGCCGGGTTCACCGATGGCGACCGGCTCGGGGGTGGGAAATCGCGTACGACCCACCAGTTCTCGGGCCGCTTCCGCTTCGCATTCCAGCCAGCGCCGCGCCGCCTCGACCTCACGAGGCTGAAGGGGGAACCGGGCCGTGAACCGTTCCCCGATACGGAAGATGGCATTGACCGTTCCCTGCGAAGCGACGCGCCCGACAGGCAGGCTCCGCCACTCGGGGAACTGCGCGTCCACCAGCTCACGCACCATCTCGAGCGAAACGGCGAGCTGGTCATCGTGCATAGGTGCATCCGGCGACAGGGGTGGGCGGTGGGTACAGGCTGGCAAGTCAACCATCCTTGGTCAGGCGTTCTGGGCAGCGACCGTGGTTCGAGTGTGGCCGGTGGCGGGGGTCGACGTCAGGTAGCGGGCAAGAGCTGTCACGGCGAGGAGCGTCAACACCGTGCATACACCCAGCCACCCGAAGTGGGCGTAGGCGCGGGCCCCCAGCCAGGAGCCGAGGCTGCCGCCGAGGTAGGCGCAGGTCATGTAGGCGGTGTTGAGTCTGCTCCGGGCTTCGGGCCCCAGGGCGTAGATGCGTACCTGGTTGGCGACCATGCCGGACTGCATTCCGACGTCGAGCAGCAACGTGCCGAGCGCCAGTGCCGCGAGGCCCCCCGCCCCGCCGAGACTGGCGAACGCGAGGACGGCGGCCGAGGCGATGATCCCGAGCAGGCAGGCCAGGTTCACCGCGTCGCTGCCCCGCCGGTCCACCTGCCGTCCGGCGACCGGGGTGCACAGCATTGTCGCCGCATTGACCAGTGCGAGCATCCCGACCGCCGGTGCGCCCAGGCCGTACGTCGGACCGGTCAGCAGCAGCGCGACGGCGGTCCAGACCGCCGAGAAACCGGCGAAGATCGTCGCCTGGTAGAAGCAGGAGCGGCGCAGGTCGGCCTCGGTGCGCAGCAGGCGCAGCGGCTCGGCCAGCAGCGCCGGATATCGGTGCCCGGACGGCGGTTGTGTTGTCGGCAGCACGCGGGCCATGACCACCGCGATGAGCAGCACGGATGCCGCCGCCGTCAGGTAGGGGGCCCGCCATCCCCACCAGTCGCCGATGGTGCCCGCGACGGTGCGGGACAGCAGCATGCCACCGATCGAGCCGCTCAGCAGCGTGCCACTGACCATGCCGCGCTGCTCTTCGGCAACGAGGCCGGCTGCCATGGGGCCGATGATCGGCGCGACCACGGTCGTGACCCCGACGAGGGCGCTCGCGCCGACGAGCGGCGGCAGCGCCGGCGCGGCGCACGCGGCGAGCAGCCCCAGCCCGCTGAGGCCGAGCAGGGTGACGATCAGCGGGCGGTGCGGGAGCCGGTCGCCGAGCGGCACCAGCAGGAAGATCCCGGCGGCATAGCCGAGCTGCACCGCGGTCACCACCAGCGCGGCCGAGTCAGCGCTGACGTGCAGGCTGGCGGCGACCAGCGGGCTGATCGTCTGGGGGAAGTAGATGTTTCCGACGGCGACCCCGCAGGTGAGGGCGAGGAGCACCAGCAGCCTGCGACTCATTTGCGAACCGCCTGTCCGAAAGCGTCGATCACGTCAGTCCACCGGCCCGCCGGCGACGTAGATGACCTGGCCGGAGACGAACCCGGCTTCGGGGCTGACCAGGTACGACGCGGTGTGCGCGATGTCCTCGGGCTGGCCGACCCGGCGCACCGGGATGGTCTGCGCCACGATCCGCTGGTGCTCCTCGAAGCTGCGGCCACGCCGCTGGGCCGCGACCCTGGTCATGTCACTGACGACGAAGCCCGGCCCGATGGCGTTCGCCGTCACGCCATGCTGCCCGAGCCGCAGCGCGAGCGACTTGGTGAAGCCGATCAGACCGGCCTTCGCGGCGGCGTAGTCGACCCGGCCGGAATCGCCGAGCGCGGAGATGCTCGACATGTTGACGATCCGTCCCCAGCCGGCGGCGATCATGTAGGGGGTCACGGCCCGAGTGAGGAAGAACGCCCCGCGCAGGCTGACCCCGACGACCGCGTCCCACTGCTGGGTGCTCGTCTCCTCGACGCCGGCGTTGGGGCCGCCGATGCCGGCGTTGTTGATCAGCACCGTCGGTGATCCCAACTCAGCGGCGATCCGGGCGACAGTGGCGGCCACGGCCGCCTCGTCGTTGACGTCGGCGGCGAACGCCGCGGCTGTTCCGCCTTCGCGGGTGATGGCGTCCACGGTGTCGGCGCAGTCTTCCTGGCTCAGGTCGACCACGGCGACCGCGAGGCCGTCGCGCGCCAGACGCTTGGCCACCCCGGCGCCGATGCCGCGTGCCGCACCCGTGACGATCGCCGTACGCTGCCGATCGGCCTGCTGGCCGGGGATGTTGATCTGGTGTGTCATGGCTGAAAGTCCACGGCACCCGGCGTCGGCTGCCAACCGATGTAGCGTATAGCTTAATGATCAGCTTTCTGCTCGGCGTCGAAGACCTCGTCGACACCCGCTTCACAATCTCACCGATCCATCAGGCCGTGCTCAGCCTGCGGGTGCTACGCGAGCCCGGCCTGTACGCGCTGCACCTACCCTGGCGCAGATCGGTACTCGGTAGGCTCGATGCGCCCGACGCCAACCTGCTGACGTCCTTGGTTGGGCCAGACCGTGGCCTTCCCGACTTCCTGACGCCCCGGCCGACCGAGTTCGCCGCGACCTTCGAAGAAGAGTTGGCCGCAGTGCGCCGGACACCTCCGGACGTCGTACGCCGCGATGTGCTCGCCGTGTACCTCCGTGGTCGGCTGCCGTCCGTTCTGCGGGAGATCACCGCAAACGACGATGAGCCGGTGCTCGCGCTTCGCGACACCATCTGCGACCACCTGCACCGCTACTGGGAGGCAGCGATCAAGCCGACCTGGCCGCAGATGCGACTCGTCCTGGAAGCAGACATGACCTATCGCGCCAGACAACTGGCCGTAGGAGGCGCGCGCCTGCTCTTCGCAGACATGCACCCGAACCTGCGCTGGCACGACGGGGTCCTGCACATCGACAAGATGATCGGCAGGCACCGCGTCGCGGTATCGGGTCGTGGACTGCTGCTGGTGCCGTGCATCTTCTCGTACAAACCCTCCCCACCGGTCAGTCCGGACGAGCCGCCAATGCTGGCATACCCCTGCCGAGGAGTAGCAACGCTCTGGGCGCCGGCACCGACCGCCGACGCGACTGCCCTCGCCTCGCTCCTCGGCGCATCCAGGGCACGACTGCTCCACCTTCTTGCCGAGCCGCTACCGACGGTGGAGATCGCTCGACGGCTCGCCGTGACACCCAGCGCCGTGTCGCAACACCTGCAAGTCCTCCACGCGACCGGTCTGGTCACTCGCGCACGCGACGGACGGCATGTGCTGTATCGGCGCACCCCTCTTGGCGATCAATTGGCTGGCTGGTCGGCGGCGCGGTGATCCTAGGGTCAAGGCGCCACCCCTGATGTGATCATGTCCACCAGTCACGTGAGACCACTTGCCTACGCACCGGAGAAATCGCCACAACAGGTCCCTGAGCCCGCCTGCTGCGCGAAGGTGATCTACTGGCCGGCGTGGGCAGCTCGTACCTGGACTACCGCGGATCTGGTTTCTGGGTCCGCGACTTTCAGGCGGAAGTGTGGCTGTACCTCCTGGCGCAGGAGGCCAAGAAAATCCCCGCAGCTCCCGTATGGCTCGTTGACGCCCAAGACGACTGGGAGACGCAGGCCACAGCCGGCTTCATGGGATGCGTGTCGTCCTACCTGGACGATCATCTCGGAACGCAGCCCGATCGCGCCGCGCTTGTGCTCGACCTGTCTGAGCGCGTCCTCCGGCGACTGCACGCCTGGTCTCCGGCCATCCCGAAGGATCTCGTGAACTCCTTTGGCGCCGGGGGTGAGCAGGAGTCGTTCACCTCGGACCTGCCTACCGGCCCGCTGCTGGCATGCGGCCACGCCTTCATCAGCCTGCTTCGTGGAGAGTTTCCACTCGGTCACGACGGGTGGGCACGTTGAGATCCGTTGGGTAGCCGGACGCGGGCTATCAAGACAGATGTCCGTCCGCTTCCTCACCGTGTGCAGTCGGAATCCAGTCCGCAAAGGTCGAGGGGCGGCGGGGGAGTGATGTGAGATGCTCCTGCCGGCGTTCGACCCGCCTTCACGCGGCCGGTCTGCGTCGGAACTGCCGGCGGTACTCCGACGGTGTGACGCCTGTGGTGGACACGAACAGCGTTCGGAACGTCGCGGCGTCGGCGTACCCGACCTGGGCGGTGATCTCGTGGATGCTGCGCTCCGACGTCTCCAGCAGCCGTTTCGCGGCGCTCACGCGGGCGGCCTGCAGGTAGGCCAACGGCGAGCTGCCGGTCGCGGACGCGAAGCGGCGCAGCAGCGTGCGAGTGCTCACGTGGAAGGCGGCCGCGAGAGCCGGGAGGTCGTACCGGTCGGCGAGATGCGCGCGTAACCACGCGCACGATCAGCGCCGTCGACTGCACGTCGATGAGCGGGTAACGCCGTGCGAGTTCCGGCGCGAACAGCCAGGACGTGGTCGCGGCGTGACCATTGAGCAGGCCCGCCTCGGCGAGCACGAACGTGCCACCGCACACAGCCGACAGTTGTGTGTCCACCAGGCCACGCAGGTAGTAGGTGGCGATCCGGCCACTCGTGGTGCGTCGCTGGATCATGAAGAGTCAGGCCATGACGATCACACCGATCTTCTCGCGCGTCCCCGACACGCGCCTCAGCGCCGCGGCGACCGATCTGCTCATCGCGTCATCTCCGGCCACGCTGGTGAACCACTGCTTGCGTACGTACCATTTCGGGCTCGCGATGGCCGACCGCGACGGCCTCGACCCGGACCTCGAGTTGCTGTTCATCGGTGCCGCTCTGCACGACCTCGGGCTCACCGAACGCTACGACGGGCCGGCGCCGTTCGAGGAGATCGGCGCGGACGCCGCCGCCGAATTCCTGCTGTCGCAGGGCGTCGACGCGACGCGCGCCGACCTGGTGGCCGAGCGATCCGCCTGCACGTGCGCGCGCAGACCGCGACGGATCCACGGCCCGAGGTCGCACTCCTGAGCATCGGCGCGGCAGTCGACGTGTTCGGACTTCGCCTGGACCTGATCCCCCCGGACATCACCCGGCGAATCATCGAGGAACATCCACGGCTCGGCTTCGCCGCCGCGATCACCGCGATCGTGGCCGGCCAGCCGGCCCGCAAGCCCGACAGCGCACTGGCCCGACTCGACCGCGCAGGCGGCGCCCAACTGCTCGCGGCGGCCCTGTTCTCCGACTGACAGTCGTGGCCTGCTCGGGCTGCCGATCCCCCGGGCCGGCCCCGTCGAGGACAAAACCCCTGCTCAGGCAGCGGAAACCGTTGTCGGCGGCCGCCTTTCCATCGAAGGATCTTTACTTTCGTCAGATCGGTACATAGATTGATGTCATCAGTCGAAAGTTCTGAGTCTTCCGAGCAAAGTCGCGACGACTCATGAGCTCGCGGGGCCGTCCCTCCTGTCTCGACGGTCGCCGCACCCTGCCCTGTCGCGGCTGTGCCCGGTCGAGAACGGAGTCCCATGGACGACCATCCCGTCGGCTTCCCCCGCCACCTGTCCCGCAGATCCCTGATGACCACCGGAGTGCTGGCCGCCGGAGCGGTCGGCGTGACCGCGTCCACGGTCGGCGTCCCCTTCAGCGGTAGTCCGGCCCAGGCCGTCGCCGGCGTCACCAAGAAGGTCACCATCTACGCCGAGCAGTTGCCCGGCGGGCTGTTCGGCTACGGCCTGGCACCCGGCCAGGCCACCGTGCCCGGGCCGGTGCTGGAGATCTACGAGGGTGACACGCTGGAGATCACCCTGGTCAACACCACCAGCCAGCGGCTGTCCATCCACCCGCACGGGGTGGACTACAGCACCGACTCGGATGGCAGCCCGCTCAACGCCTCGTTCAACAATCCCGGCGAGACCCGGACGTACGTGTGGCGTTCGCGGGAGATGTTCCTCGCGTCCGGCCGGCGGTTCATGCCGGGCAGCGCCGGCTACTGGCACTACCACGATCACGCCATGGGCACCGACCACGGCACCGCCGGGGTGGCCAAGGGGCTGTACGGCGCGCTGGTCGTGCGGCGCCGCGGCGACATCCTGCCGGAGAAGCAGTTCACGGTCGTGTTCAACGACATGATGATCAACAACCGGATGGCGCCGGACACCCCGATGTTCGAGGCGAACCTGGGCCAGCGGGTGGAGTGGCTCGCAATCGGGCACGGCGGGACCTTCCATACCTTCCACCTGCACGCGCACCGCTGGGCGGACAACCGCACCGGGATGCTCGAGGGCCCGGCCGACCCCAGCCTCGTGATCGACAACAAGGACCTCAACCCGGGCAGCTCGTTCGGGTTCCAGGTGCTGGCCGGGGAGGGCGTCGGGCCCGGCGCGTGGATGTACCACTGCCACGTGCAGTCCCACTCCGACGGCGGCATGGCCGGGATCTTCCTGGTGCGCAACGCGGACGGCAGCATGCCGCCGGGCGCCGAGGAGGCCATCCACAGATTTCAGGGCCACACCCACACGCACGGCAGCTGAGTGAATCGAGAGTGGGGATGGGGATGACACGAAAACTACGACGAACCCTGGCCGCGGCGGCGGTCATCGCGACGCTGTTGCCGGGCACGGCGGCAGCGGCAGCCGCACCGAAGGAAGCACCCGCGTCCAAGGCGGCGCAGGAGAACAAGACAGCGGTCCTCGTCTTCCACGGGCCGGTGGCCGAGCAGCAGGACCCGGTTTCGCGCGCCGCGGAGGCGATCAGAGATCTTGGCGCCGGTCATGACATCGATGTCACGACCACCACGGACCCCGCCGTCTTCACCACGGCCGGGCTGTCCGCGTACCGCAGCGTGGTTTTTCTCTCCGCGACCGGCGCCGCGCTCAACCGTGACCAGGAAGCGGCGCTGCAGAGCTACATGAAGGCCGGCGGCGGGTTCGTCGGCATCGCCGACGCGGCCCGCGCGCAGGTCGACTCCGCCTGGTTCACCGGTCTGATCGGCACCCGCCCGGCGGGCGCCATCCCGGTGGCCGAGCCGGTGGCCCGGGTGACCGCCAGCGGCGAGAACCCGCCGAACGAGACGAAGGAGAAGCTGACCGACGGCGACTCCGGCACGAAGTGGCTCGTCCGCACCCCGACGGCATGGGTGGCGTACGAGTTGAGCGCCGCCAAGCGGATCACCGGGTACGCGCTGACGTCGGCGAACGACTCTTCCGGCCGCGACCCGAAGGACTGGACCCTGCAGGGCTCGGCGGACGGCCAGAGCTGGTCCGACCTGGACCGACGCACTGGCCGGACCTTCCCGGAGCGGTTCCAGACCCGGCGGTTCGACATCGCCACCCCGCAGGAGTTCAAGCACTTCCGGCTGAACATCACCGCGAACAGCGGTGAACCGCTGACCCAGCTCGCCGACCTGCGCCTGTTCACCGGCAGCACAGCTCCACCGGAGCCACCGGCGGTGAACCGGGCGGTCGTCAACATCCTGGACCGCAACCACCCGGCGACGGCGTCGCTGCCGATGACGCTCACCCGGTCGGACCGGTGGGAGAACTGGGACCCGAACCCGATCGGCACGGTGCACACCGTCGCCCAGGTCGAGGAGCGCCACTACAACGCCGGACCGGGCGCCAACGGGCCGTTCCACCCGGTGTCCTGGTGCCGGGACTACGACGGCGGTCGGTCGTTCTACACCGGCATGGGCCACACCGAGGGCAGCTACGGCGAGGCGGCGTTCCGCACGCACCTGACCGGGGCACTCAAGTGGACCACCGGCCTGGAGCGCGGTGACTGCCAGGCGACGATCGCCGCGAACTACAAGGTCGAGCGGCTCACCGCGGCCAACCAGACCGGGCAACTGGACCAGATCGGCGAGCCGCACGGGCTGACCATCGCCCCGGACGGCACGGTGTTCTACGTCGGCAAGGCGGCCTGCCCGAGCGGCCCCGTCGCGGACTGGAACAACCCGAACGTCGGCCTGGGCTGCGGCACCATCCACTCGTGGGACCCGCGCACCAAGCAGGCCAAACTGCTCACGACCCTCGAGGTGATGGGTAACCGGGGCAGCGGCTCCGAGCTGGTGAAGAACGAGGAGGGTCTGCTCGGCATCGTGCCCGACCCCACGTTCGCCGAGAACGGTTGGCTCTACGTCTACTGGATGCCGCACGAGTCGGTCGACCGGGTCAAGCGGGTCGGGCAGCGGACCATCTCCCGGTTCACCTACGACCGCGAGACCCAGACCATCGACCAGGCCACCCGCAAGGACCTGCTGCAGTTCCCGGTGCAGATCCACAGCTGCTGCCACGCCGGTGGCGGCATGGCGTTCGACGCCAAGGGCAACCTGTACGTGGGGTCCGGCGACAACAACTCCTCCGAGGGCTCGCAGGGCTACTCCGGCAACAACTGGACCCAGGAGTACCAGGGGATCTCGTTCCAGGACGCCCGCCGCACCTCGGGCAACACCAACGACCTCGCCGGCAAGATCATCCGGATCCACCCGGAGGCGGACGGCACGTACACCATCCCGGAGGGCAACCTGTTCCCACCGGGCACCGAGAAGACCCGACCGGAGATCTACGTGATGGGCGTGCGGAACATCGCCCGCCTCCAGGTCGACCCGAAGCACCAGTGGCTGACCGCCGGCTGGGTGGGGCCCGACGCCTCGTCGCCCAGCCCGACGTTGGGCCCGGCCAAGTACGAGACCGCGACCATCATCACCTCGGCCGGCAACCATGGCTGGCCGTACTGCATGGGCAACCGGCAGCCGTACCGGGACCGCAGCAGCACCGACGCGACCGTGCTGACCGGCTGGTACGACTGCGACAACCTGAAGAACGAGTCGCCGCGCAACACCGGCCTGGTGGACATCCCGCCGGCCCGGGACAACATGATCTGGTACTCCCCGGACGGCGGCGGTCCGGTGTTCCCGGAGCGGACCGACGGCAGCGGGCTCCCGACCTACGTCGCCGCCGACGCCACCTACACCCAGCCGTACCTCCGCGGCGGCGGTCAGGCCATCATGTCCGGTCCGACCTACCACCGCGATCTGGTCGACACGACCAGCGGCGTGGCGTGGCCGGCGCACTGGGACGGCAAGTGGCTCATCGGTGACCAGTCGAACCCGAACAACCGCGTCGCGGTCACCGTCGACCCGGCTGGCGTACCCACCGCGGCCCCGCCGGTGTTCGCCGAGTCGCTGCGGGCCATCATCCCGGGCGGCAACGGCGATGCTCGACTGCAGAGCTGGATGGACGCCAAGTTCGGCCCGGACGGCGCGCTCTACCTGCTGGACTACGGAGGCGGCTTCTTCAGCCTGCACCCCAACCAGAAGCTCATCCGGATCACCTACACCGGCGGCGCACCCACCCCGGCACCGGCCGCCAGCTCGGTCGCCGTTCAGAACAAGCCGCTGACCATGGCCTTCAACGGGTCCCGCTCCGGCGGGGTCAGCTACCGGTGGGAGTTCGGCGACGGCGCCACGTCGACCGAGGCGAACCCTCGGCACACGTACGCCCGGGTCGGCACCTACACGGCGAAGCTGACCGTCAAATACGCCGACGGTGAGACGGCGACGGTGCAGACCACGGTCACGGTGGGCTGCGCAGTGCCGGACAACCGGGCCACGGTGTGGCTCGGGGACACGGACACCAAGGTGCCTAGCCGCACGGTCGGGCAGGGCTGCACCAGCAACGACCTGATCGACGACGAGAGCACCTGGGCCGACCACAACAGCTTCGTCCGGCACGTGACCGCGGTGACCGACACGCTCCAGGACGACGGCCTGCTCACCGCCCGCGAAGCCGGCACGCTGACCCGCCTGGCTGCCGCGTCCGAGATCGGCCGGGATGGTCGCACCGGGTACGAGCCGCTCTTCGACGGCACCGCCGAGTCGCTGCTCGGCTGGCAGCAGGCGCCGTCCGGATCGTTCGGCATCCAGCCGGACGGCTCGCTGCGGTCCAGTGGTGGCCTGGGCATGCTCTGGCACACCAGGGAACTCGCCGACTTCTCGCTGAAGGTGCAGTTCCGCGACATCGCGCCCGGTACCGGCCGGGCCAACACCGGCGTCTTCACCCGGTTCCCGGACCCGCGGATCCCGCTGGAGCAACGCCCACCGGGCAGCTGCGGCACCGTCGGATCGGCCCGAACCTCGCAGGCGTGGGTGGCGATCTACTGCGGCCACGAGATCCAGATCTACGACGGTGAGACCGGCGAGCCGCAGAAGACCGGCTCGGTCTACAACTTCGATCCGGTGCCGCTCGCCCAGGCCGGCGTCACCCCGAAGGACCAGTGGAACGACTACGAGATCCGCGTGGTCGGGCAGCACTACACGATGATCCGCAACGGTGTGGTGATCAACGAGTTCGACAACACGCCGGGCAAGCAGTCCTCCCGCGCGGGTGACCCGCCGACCGATCTGCGGCAGTTCCTCAGCGGCTTCATCGGGCTCCAGAACCACGGCGACAACGATCTGATCGAGTTCCGCAACATCCGCGTGCGCGAGCTCTAGGAGGATCCATGATCCGACGACTGACGGCCGCGCTGGCGGCGCTCCTGCTCACGGTGACCCCGTTGGCCGGTGCGCCCGCCTCCGCCGCCCCGCGCGTCGCGGAACAGGTGCTGACCTGGACCGCCGACGACGACATCACCCGCTACAAGTCCGCGCCCACCCAGGCGGTGGCCGGAGCGACCACGATCATCTGGGAGAACAGCGCGGCCACCGGCAACACCACCGGGATGCCGCACACGCTGACCTTCGACACCACCACCGACGGCTACAACCACGACGTCACGCTCAACATCCTGGCCAACCCGTTCGACGTGAACGACGGGCGGCACCAGGCGACGGTGACCCTGACCCCGGGCAGGTACCGCTACTTCTGCTCCATCCCCGGCCACAGCCAGATGGTCGGCGAACTGGTGGTCACCGACGGCGGCGGAGGCGGCGACACCACGCCGCCGGCAGTCTCCGCCACGGTGGCCGGCGACCGCGACCAGGACGGCAACTACATCGGTACGGCCACGGTGACCGTCACGGCCACCGACGCCGCATCGGGCGTGGAAACCGTCGAGTACCAGGTCGATGACACGAGCTTCCTGCCGTACACGCAGCCCGTGCCGGTCACCGCCGTTGGCGACCACTCGGTGCAGTTCCGCGCCACCGACCAGGCGGGCAACACGAGCGAGGTCGGCTCGGTGTCGTTCCGGATCGTCGAGCCGAGCGATGAGGACACCACCCCACCGGTGGTGACGGCCGACCTGGCCGGCGATCGGGACGACGACGGCAACTACATCGGTACGGCCACCGCCACGCTGGCCGCCACCGACGCGGATTCGGGTGTCGCCTCGATCGAGTACTCGTTGGACGGGGCCGCCTTCACCGCGTACTCCCAACCGATCGTGGTCGCCGAGGCCGGCATGCACATGCTGCACTACCGCGCGACCGACGTGGCCGGGAACACGTCGGCCGAACAGATGGCCCACTTCACCGTCGTCGAGCCGCAGGCCGAGGACAGCACCCCGCCCACGGTGTCCGCCACGGTCACCGGCGAGCAGGACGACGACGGCGCGTACGTCGGCCGTGCGACGGTGACCATCACGGCGACCGACGACGACTCAGGTGTCGCCTCGATCGAGTACGCGGTCGACACCGCCGCCTGGACCCCGTACGCCGGACCGGTCTCCGTCCGTACCACCGGGGCGCACACCCTGCGCTACCGGGCGACGGACGTCGCCGGGAACGCCTCCGCCGAGCGGTCGGCGACGTTCACGGTGGTCGCGGACGGCACCGACGCCTGCCCCGACTCGGACACCCGGGCCAGAGTGATCATCGACGGCGACGACACCGGCGTCGCCAACGTCGACACCGGCGACGGCTGCACCATCAACGATCTGATCGACGAAGGCGCCGCCTACGACGGGCACGCCGCTTTCGTCCGGCACGTCGAAGCGGTCACCGCGACCCTGGTGGCCGGCGGCACCCTCACCCTGCGGCAGCAGGGCGCCATCGTCCGGGCCGCAGCCCGATCGGACGTCGGCGCATGAGTCACCGAACCTCATCGACAGGGAGTACAGCGATGCCCAGACGTACCGTCGCCAAGCTGGCCACCGTGAGCGCCGTCATCACCGCCTCGGTGCTGGCGGTGGCGCCCAGCGCGCACGCCGACCTGGTCACCCACTGCATCGGCACCGGTGGTGCGGTGACGGTGCCCAACGACCTGTACGTGCCGGCCGGCGAGTCCTGCGCGCTCACCGGCACCACGATCACCGGAAACGTCACCGTCGCCGCCGGCGGCAACCTGGTCGTCACCGGTGGCAACGTCAGCGGCGAGGTACGCGTCGCCGCGGACGGATACCTGGACGCCACCGACACGACGATCGTCGGCCAGGTGGTGCTGGCCGCCGGCGGTTACGGCGCCTTCCTGAGGGACGCCCGGACCGGCAACGTGACGGTGCGGCCGAAGGGGGCCGCGACCATCGACAGCTTCCTGTTCGTGGAGCAGTCCACAATCGTCGGTACCGTCAACGCCGGCGCCGGTGAGGTCCGGCTCGACCGCGGCACCCAGGTGGAACGCAACCTCACCACCACCGGCACGTACTACACCGATGTGCACGACTCGTTCGTCGACGGCACGCTGTCGGTGCTGAACAGCGCCACCGGCAGCGTCGTGTGTGGCAGTGCGGTCCGGGGCCGGGCCACCTTCTCCGGGAACCTGGGTGGGGTGCAGGTGGGCCCCAACGGCACCCTCGACAGCTGCGCCTCCGGCGGCTACTGGGGCCGGGACGTCAGCATCACCAACACCACCGGCGGCGTCACCGTCGACGACAACATCATCGACGGCACGTTGACCGTGACGTCCAACAACCCGGCTGCCCAGGTGGCCGCGAACAACCGGATCCGCGGCGGCGTGACCGGTGACCAGGCGGTTGCCACCACCTCCCGGTCGGCCCGGTCCGCGGCCGTCGCGGACCGGGAGGACGCCGGAGCGCAGCGGGCGGAGGCCCGCCGTACCTCCGCTTACCAGGAGGCCGCCGCGGCCGGTGCGGCGCGTCTCTAGGTAGTTCCCCGCGCGGGGTCACGGGCTGTCCGGCCCGTGGCCCCGCGCGGCTGCCTTGTTCGCGTGGCCATTGCGGGCCTGGACATGGGCCGTGCCGCGATCGTCGTCGAACGGACCGACGGGGGTCGGTGCAGACACCGCTGCAGCGCGGCGACCTCTTCCGCCCGTTCACGTTCCGGCCCGAACTGGGCCGGTTGGCCACCTGGCCGGAGCACTACGACGAGATCCTGGCGACACTGCAGGCACATCTTCGTGAGGCGCGCCGCCGGGGGCAGGCGCCCGGCACCGGGCGACCAGCGCAGCCTTCCTCCGCCTCCGGTGCCCGGCCGACGTCCACATCCGCCGGAGCCCGCTGGACAGGCGCGTCCCCCGGTCGGCAAACCTCCGACAAGCGGCGCGACATCCATGCGCTCACCCGGCAACACCAGCGGGGCGCGCTCACCGACGCCGAGTTCGCCGCGAAACTCGCCAAGATCCACGAGAGGGGCTGACGCGACGCCCGGCATGGTCCTTCGATGAGCGATATACCTCAGGGGCATATTTATGCCTCAGAGGTATATCGCTCACAACAGCGACCGCTCGGAGGGGGCGGCCGCGACGAGATCGCGTCGCTGGTCAGGATCGCCGACGCATCGGCGGGTCATTGGGCGACCGCAGCTGTCGTATCGTTCCGGCATGGCGCAGCCGGTGTGGGCGGACGGTGACGCGTACGAGGCGTACGTGGGCCGGTGGAGCCGCCCGGTCGCGGCCGATTTCCTGCGCGGGCTGGACGTACCGCCCGGGAGGCACTGGCTGGACGTGGGCTGCGGCACGGGCGCGTTGACCTCGACGATCCTCGCCGACGCCGACCCCGTCCGGGTGATCGGAGTGGACCGGTCGGCCGGGTTCGTCGCCAGCGCGCATGCCCGGGTCGCCGGTGGTCGGGCAACCTTCCAGGTCGGGGACGCCCGCGCGTTGCCGCTGTCCGACCCGGCCGTGGACGTGGTGGTCAGCGGTCTGGCGCTCAACTTCGTGCCGGAGCCGGCGCGGGCGGTGGCCGAGTTCGCCCGGGTGGTCCGACCGGCGGGTGCGGTGGCGGCCTACGTCTGGGACTACGCCGACGGCATGGCGATGATGCGCCACTTCTGGGCGGCCGCCGCGCAGCTCGACCCGGTCGCGGCGGGGCTGGACGAGGGGCACCGCTTCACGGTGTGCCAGCCCGACGCCCTCCGGGAGCTGTGGGTGGACGCCGGTCTGGGGCAGGTGTCGGTCCGGCCGGTCGAGGTGCCCACCACCTTCACCGACCTGGCCGACTACTGGACGCCGTTCCTCGGCGGGCAGGGCGCCGCTCCGACGTACGTGACGACGCTGGCCGACCCGGCCCGCGCGGCCCTGCGGGACCTGCTGGCCGCCCGGCTGCCGGTGGAGCCCGACGGCTCGATCCGGCTCACGGCACGCGCCTGGGCGGTCCGGGGCACCGCGCCGCAGTGACGGCCCCTGCCGGGGGTCCGTTCTCCGCCGGGCACATTGCTGAGCTAGATTCAGGTGCCTCGAAGAGGCACCTGACCTGCGGCTGCACCGCTTCGCGTTGCCGGCACGACGGCCGGTGGGATCGGTGACGACGGGGGTACGTGGTGCAGGGCCGGGCGGCGGAACGCGACCGGATCGACCGGATGCTGGGTGACGCCCGGGCCGGCGCGAGCAGTGTTCTGCTGATCCACGGTGACGCCGGCATCGGCAAGACAGCCCTGCTGGACTACGCCGCCGCTCGCGCGTCCGACATGCGGGTGCTGCGAGTCGACGGCCTGGAATCGGAGACCGAGCTGGCCTTCGCCGGCCTGCACCAGCTGTTCCTGCCGGCCATGGACCTCGTCGACCAGCTGCCCGGCCCGCAGGCCCGGGCCCTGCGTGCCGTCTTCGGGCTCACCGACGACACGGTGCGCGACCGGTTCGTCATCGGCCTGGCCGTGCTCAGCATGCTGTCCGAGGTCGCCGGCGAGGGAACGCTGCTCTGCCTGGTCGACGACGTGCAGTGGCTCGACCGGGCGTCGGTCGACGCGTTGGCGTTCGCCGCCCGCCGGTTGCAGGCCGAGGGCGTCGTGCTGATCTTCGCCGCCCGGGAGGCCGCCGGCGTGGCCGGGGTCGGCGGGATTCCCGCGCTGCACCTCGCGGGACTCGACCCGGAGGCGGCCGCGGCGTTGGTCGTGGACCTGTCGCCGTACGTGCGCCAGCGGATCATGGAGGAGGCGCAGGGCAACCCGCTCGCGCTGCGGGAACTCTCCGCCGCGTTGACACCGACACAGCGCGCCGGTCAGCTCAGCCCGTTGACGCTTTCCGCACCGTCGAACCGGGTGCAGGACGCCTTCCTGGATCAGATCCGCCGGCTCCCCGAGGCCACCCGGGCCCTGCTGCTGACGGCCGCCGCGGACGACACCGGAACACTCGACCTGATCCTGCGGGCCGCGACTGCAACGATCGATGACCTGGCGCCGGCCGAGCGCACCGGCCTCATCGTGCTGACCGGCGACACGCTGCGCTTCCGGCATCCGCTGATCCGGTACGCGGCGTACCAGGGCAGCCCGTTCGCCGACCGGGTCGCCGCCCACCGGGCGCTGGCGGCCGCGCTCGTCGCGCCCGAGCACGCGCATCGGCGCGCCTGGCAGCTGGCCGCCGCAGCCACCGGGCCGGACGAGCGGGTCGCCGACGAGTTGGAGCGGGTCGCGATCTGGGCCGGCGGCCGGCAGGCGCTCGCGTCGGCGTCCGCGGCGTACGAGCGGGCGGCCCAGCTCACGGCCGAGCCGGAAGGCCAGGCCCGCCGGTTCATCGCCGCCGCACAGGTCGCCGCCGACGCTGGCCAGGACGAGCGGGGCGGCCGGCTCGCGGCGATGGTCGAGGCGGCGCCGCAGGACCCGGGCCTGGCGGCGGACCTGGCGCGGGTCCGGGCGGTGGTGGAGCTGGGGTACGGCAGCCCCGACGTCGCCGGCCGGATGCTGCTCGACTGCGCCGACCAGATCGGCGCCCAGCGGCCTGACAAACTCCCCGCGCTGCTGGTGGACGCTCTGCACGCCGCCTTCTCCTCGGGAAACGCGGAGCTGATCGCGGCGGCCGCGGAACAAGCCCCCTCCGAGCCGGTGCTGGCCGTGCCGGCCCGCCTGCTCGCCGACGACGTGCCCGGTGCCCTGCGCGCGCTCCGATCGCTCGTGGCGGCGCGCGGCCGAACCGACACCGGGTTCATGGACCGGCTGATGACCGGGATCTACTGCCACCTGGCCGCCGATGACGAGATCGCGTACGAGATCGCGGCCGAGGCGGTCGAGCACTGCCGGGACAACGGCATGGGCGGGTGGCTGCCCACCGCACTGCACCTGCTCGCCCGGGTGGAGCTGACCCTCGGGCGGCTCGACGACGCGTCCGCGCACGCCGCCGAGGGGATGCGGCTGGCAGAGGGGTACGACCTGCGCCACCGAGCCGCCCACGTGCGTGCCGTCCTGGCGGTCCTGGCGGCCGTACGGGGCGAGGAGGAGCAGACCGGGCGGTTGGCGGGCGACGCGATGGCGTACACGCAGCCGCGCGGCGTCGGCCGGGCAACGGCGGACGCCCTGTGGGCGCTGGGCCTGCTCGACCTGGGCCTCGGCCGCGCGGACGTGGCGCTGCAACGGTTCGAGGCGGCGCGAGTGGCCTCGGGTCACCGGTTGTTCGGCGCGTTCCTGCTGCCCGATCTCGTCGAAGCGGCAGTACGCGCCGGTCGACCCGAGCGGGCCGCCGAACCGGCGCGTCTGCTCGACGAGTGGGCCGAGGCCACCGGCCGTCGGGCGCTCGCCGCGCTGGCCCACCGCTGCCGTGCCCTGACCACGCCGGACGCCGAGGCGGAGCAGCACTTCGCCTCGGCCGTCCGGCTGCACGGCGACGGCAGCGCCTTCGATCAGGCCCGCACCGGGCTGCTCTACGGGGAGTGGCTGCGCCGCGCGCGCCGGAAACTCGAAGCGCGCGGCCACCTGCGGGACGCTCTCGACACCTTCGCGGCGCTCGGCGCCGAGCCGTGGGCCCGGCGGGCCGGGGCCGAGTTGCGGGCCAGCGGCGAGGTGGCGGAGCCCTCCCTGGGCGGACCGCTCAGCCGGCTGAGCCCCCAGGAACGCGAGGTGGTCCGGTTGGCCGCGACGGGCGCGACCAACCGGGAGATCGCCACGCAACTGTTCCTGAGCCCACGCACCGTGGGGCACCACCTCTACCGGGCGTTTCCCAAGCTCGGTGTCACCTCGCGCACCGACCTCGCCTCGATGCTCTCGTCATGACTCGGGCGCGGAGTAGAGCAATCGGATCTGCGCGACCCGGTAACCGGCGCGCGCGAACGCAGCGGCCATCGGCACGTTCGTCGTGTCGGTGGTGGCCGTGATCAGCTCGGCCCCCTGCTCGGCGTGGAACCGGGTGATCTCGGCGAGCACGTCGTCGATGTAGCGACGCCCGCGCAGCTCGGGGACGACGCCCAGGTAGCCGACGTTGCGGTTGTACGGCGTCGCGGACGGAATCGCCAGCCCGGCGAGCGTCCCATCGGTCGTGTGGACCAGCCGCCACCACGCCCGCTCGCCCGGGCAGTCCAGGTAGAAGTCCATCTCCTCCCGGGCGGTGACCTCCGGGCTCTTGACCGCCAGGTTCCGGCGGGTCTCCCTGTCCAGGCTGCCCACCGCGATCCGGCGGAACACGTCGAGGAACTCGTCGTCGGAGCCCTCGGAGAAGACGAGCCTGCCGCTGGAGGTGGGCACACCAACCTCGGGCGTCCACTCCAGCCGCAGCCGCTCCACCTCGTCGGTCAGCCCGACCGCGAGCGCCGCGTCCCGCCGCCACGCCACCGCCGCCGCGACGGGCTCATCGTCCCGCCAGTCGTTGGGCAGGGTCAGGTTGTACAGCGGAGGCTTCGGCGCGCCGTCCCGCGCGAACGCCCGCAGGCCCGCGGTGAGCAGACCGACCGCGACCCCCGTAGGGTCGGCGACCGACGCGTCGACGTGCAGGCAGTCCAGGGCGACCGGGTGGGCGCTGGACGCCTGCCCCCACCACAGCGCGCGGCCGACCACCCGCTGCTCGTCCTCGGCGATCCAGGTCCACTCCGGCCGGTACATGCCCTGACCCAGTTCGTCGAGGTAGCGGTCAGCGTCGATCGTGCTGACCCCGTCGTCGATGGGAAAGCCGGTGACCCGGTCGAGGTCGGCCTCGGTGGTGGCGCGGAACAGCATCGGTCCTCTTTCAGTGCTTGACATAGGTGGAGATGGTCGTGCCGGTGTTGAACACCCGGGAGTCACGCAATGCGAAGCTCGCCACGGCGAAGGGCGCCCGGAACAGGGGAATGCCGGAGCCGAGGACGACCGGGTACCGCTTGATGACCAGTTCGTCGATCTCGTCCACGAGTTGGCCGGCGAGCGTCGCCCCGCCGCAGAGCCAGATGCCCATCCCGTCCTGGCGCTTGAGCGCGCGGACGAACTCCGCCGGCTCGTCGGCAACGATCTGCACCGACGGATCGCGCTGGTCGAGGGTCCGGGAGAACACGTACTGCCGCAGGTGGGCGTACGGGCTCGTGACGCCGATGGCCAGGGCAGGTTCGTAGGTTGCGCGGCCCATGAGGACCGTGTCGAACGTGGTGTTCGCCGCCGCGGCGATCCCAAGCGGCTCCCGCGCGTGGGTTGGCAGGGTCTCGGAATAGTCGGCCAGGATGGCCGCGGCCAGATCCCCCTCGAACGCGAAGAAGTCGGACCCGCCGTCCGGCGCGGCGATGAACCCGTCCAGGCTGGTGGCGATGTAGTACGTCAGTTTGCGCACGTCAGATGCTGCTCCTTGAAGATGATGTTGACAGCTGGAACGCTAGTCGGCTCACCGGCGGCCGGCATCGGTAGCAGCGACGTAACGTGACCGAACGGCCTGGTCGTCGCGTACAGCGGTACCGCCCTCGACGTCCTGTTCGGCCAGGATGACCCGGAGCACGCCGTTCGGCGCCGACGACCTCAGCGGGGGAGCTGGTGACCGTGGTGTGGAGCGCGGTCGGGGTGGATCGTCACTGGTCGACGACCGCCGCGATGGCGGCGCGCTGTGGCCACGTCTCGTCGGTCATGCAGTCGGTGAGGCAGGAGAGGCAGAAGGCCAGCGGCCAGGAGGCGCTGTGCCGGTTCTCGGTCGGTAACAGGGTCAGTGGTGCGTCCGGGTCCCACTCGGAGGTGGGTGGCACGTGGACGGCCAGCACCTCACCGACGTACGGCCGTTCGGCCCACCGGACGGTCCGGCGCAGCACCTGCTCGGCGGTGACCTTGAGCAGGGTCACCGTGCAGAACTCGGGAGTGCCGCCGCGGCTCATCCACCGGCCGTAACCGAGGACGCCACTCTCGGCGATCTCGTTCGGTTCGAGGTGACACTCCTCGCGCAGCTCCCGCAGCGCGCCGCCGATGACGACCTCCTGCAGGCTCGGCGCGGTGGGCGTCGCCGACGCGTCCTGCGGTTCCAGGGAACCGGAGCCGGAGGGGGCGATGAGCCCCGGGCTGCCTACGTTGTCCCGGGTCTGCGCGACGAGCAGCAGCTGCCCGTCGATGGTGAACGCCAGGGTGGAGACCCCCACGACGTTGGCCAGCCGGCTGTCGGCGAACCCCCGCAACCGGCCGCGATGGTCGAGGATGAGGTCTCGCCCGCGCAGCGCCAAAGTGTCCCGGCCGGCCTCGTAGACGTCGTAGGCGGCGAGCAGGTTGCTGCAGAAGAAGTCGAAGTACCGCGCGGGCCGTAGCGTGACCACCCGGTCGTCGGTGCCGGTCGGCAGGTCGGCGGCGAGGCCCAGCACTGCGGCGTTGTGCATGGCCGCGGTGCGGGCGTGCCGGGCCAGGAAGTCGAACGACCAGCGTCGGAGGTCCCGACCGAGCAGGTAGCTCGTCGGCGTCACCTCGCAGCGGATCCGTAGGTTGCGCAGCCGGGCACTCTCGGCGATCCGGACGACGCCGGTGCTGTGGGCGTTCTCCAGCACCCGCTTGGGGTCGGTGGCCTGCTCGGCGATGTCCCGGTAATCGTCGCCGTCGCGCGGGTGGAAGCGGAACTGCCGGGCCCGTCGGCGGTTGCCGCAGATCTCCATCGCCGAGACGAGCGCGCCGGCGGTGGCCGCCGCGACGCTGAGCGCCAGCGGTGGGTTGTGCACGGCGGTCGCCACGCTCAGGGCCGCCAGGCCGACGCCAGCGGTGGTCAGGCGGTACCGCCACAGGCCCTGACGCCAGATGCTCATCGTCGTGGTGACTCTTCTCGCCGTCTTGAGCACTCGGCACCTTTTCCGGTCGCGCCTGACGGAGACGACCGCATGGTATCCGCAGCGGAAACCCGCACAATCCAGCCGAGTTGCCGTCCAAGCTTGCGAATGTGTCCGCTGAACCCCGGCACGCCGCGCCGGAGCGCCGGACAGCCGCCCTGGTCACGGCCAGGGTCCGTCGGTAGGCGCGTCCCGGGCGCTGTCGCATACCGGACAAGACGGTAAAGCCCCTGGTAGAGCACTGTTGGGGCAGGTGGAGAGGCTGCGGATGGCGGGCCACATCCCAGTCCTCCGGCCCGGCGGGGACAGCACCGTCCGCACCGGCGCCGCCTTCACCCAGCCCGGCCTCGCCGCCGTGGCGGACACGGCACAGCCGCCGGCCTGACCACGCGTACGGCCATCGCCCATCGGGACAGGGTCGTCTACACCCCGGCAGCATGGCGACGGCCCGGCGACCGAAGCAGAGAGAGGGCCCCGACATGGCCGCTCCCGCCGCGATCGCAGCCCTGAGCGCATCCGCCTACTCGCCGGGTGACCAGATGCTGCTGACCGTCACCTACTCCGACACCGACACGAAACCGCTGACCGTCACCATCGTGGTCACCGACGCCCAGGGCAACAGCAGCGCTCCCGTCAAGGTCACCGCGGTCATCGACCCGCTCACCCTGACCGTCACCGACGACTCCGGACGTACCTGGACGCGGGTCTCCGACAACGGCTCGGTCGCCGTGTACCGGGGGGTGGCGTGATGCCCCGGGTCACCGTGCAGGTCCGCGACGCCGCCGGACACACCGCGACCGCCACCGCCGACTACGCCCTGAACCAGCCGGTGCTCGGTGGCTACTACCTCTCCGGCGGGGCCGACCCCACCGCCGACATGGCCGGCGGCAACTTCCGCTCGCTCACCCAGTACCGCAGCTTCGCCGACGGCTACATCTTCCCCGGCTACAACCGGCCCTGGCTGACCAACCTGGGCAAGGCCGGGGTAAAGATCAACATGGTTCTGGAGTTGAAGCACTACGGCGCCCCGAACGCCGGGCCGCAGAGCTTCACCGTGGACGGCACCAGCTACACCGTGCCGGGGCCGTCGATGATCATCCAGCAGCGCCCCGGCACCACCTGGCCGAAAGCGTACGGGTACGGCCAGGTGCTCAACGGCCAGTGCGACGGGTTGCTCCACCGCGCACTGGCGCAGTACCGCACGCTCGGGTTCGCGGTGAACATCCAGCTCGCCTCGGAGCTGGACACGGACCACGAGTTCGGCACGACCGAGGGCAGCAAGGCGTACACCTGGGCCGAGTCGGACGCCCGCGCGGTGCAGGCGACGAACTACATCCTCACCTGGTTCAAGGCACGGACGCTGCCCGCCGGCACGACGTTCTCAATCGGCCTCGGCGGCTTCGACCGGGCCTGCTTCCAGCGCACCCACCCGGAGGCACTGATGTCCCGGCTGGACTTCCTCCAGTGGAACGTCTACGCCACCAACGCCAACGACACCGCGCTGTCCCGGTTCCGTCGCACGAAGGACTGGGCGGTGGCGGACCTCGGGCCGGTGGCGCTGTCCCGGCCCGTGATCATCGCGGAGTGGGGAGTGCGGTCGGCCGAGATCCCGAACCAACCGGCCTGGATCGCCACCGTCCCGGCGGCCGTCGCCAAGCTCAACGCCGAGCGTGGACCCCGGATCGTGCGGACCAACTACTTCAACTCCGGGTGGGGCACCCTGTCGCCGAAAGCGGCCGGGTTGGCCGCCCTCCGGACCGCGTACGCCACCCGCCCGTACGTCTGACCGGGCCGGAGTTCGTACCGGCTCGGTGGCAGGCGACAGCGTCGCCGGGTCAGCCCTTGTCGAGCCGGCCGGCGTACGTGTCGCGCAGCTCGGGCCAGCCGAAGTCGAGGGCCTCGGCCCCCCGGATCGGGCCGACCGGGTCGCCGTCGAGCAGCCGGTCGGCCACGTCGAGGCAGAGGTGCCAGCCGGCCGCGACCATCGGCAGCATTCCCGGGTCGGCGGCGGTGTGCCGCAGGGTGAGTCGGGTGCCGGTGCCCAGCGGGCTCAGCTCCCAGCGCAGCAGGTCGTCGCCCCAGGTGTACTCGAGCAGGTGCGGCGGCTCGGCCCGACGGACCGTCGCCGAGGCCGGGATGGCGGTTTCGCCGTCGACCATGGTGAGCACGGCGGCGCCGGGGACGCCGAGGTCCCGGTCGGCGAGGAAGGGCGCCCACTCGGCGAGCTGTGCCGGGTCGGTCAGCGCCGCCCAGACGGTGGCCGGCGGGTGCCGCAGGTCGCGGACGAAGACCAGCGTGGCGCCGCCGTCTGCGGGCTCGGCGCGCACCTCGCCAGGTGGGCTCGGGTGGAAGGCGTTGCGGTCCATTCACTGCTCCTGACTGTCGAGGTGTCGTTCCAGGGCGTCCAGGTGCCGGTTCCACAGCCGGCGGTACGGGTCCAGCCATCCGTCGACCGCTCGCAGCGGGCCCGGGTCGAGGCGGTAGATGCGTCGCCGAGCGGCGATCCGGCAGGAGACGAAGCCGGCCTCGCGGAGCACCCGCAGGTGCTTCGAGACGGCCGGTTGGCTGACCCCGAGGCTGTCCACCAGCTCGCCGACGCTGCGCTCCGCGTCGCGGAGCTGGTCGAGGATCCGGCGCCGGGTGGGCTCGGCGAGGACGGTGAAGACGTCGGCGGACACCACCTCAATATGCCCCAGTGGTTATATGACTGTCAAAGCATATGAGCGGCGCCCGCCGTACCGGAGCGGCACCGGGCCCGGCTTCCTATGCTCGGGGCATGGAATTGCGGATCTTCACCGAACCCCAGCAGGGCGCCAGCTACGACCAGTTGCTCGCCGTGGCACGCTGCGCCGAGGACGCCGGCTACGGTGCGTTCTTCCGGTCCGACCACTACCTCATGATGGGCGAGGTGACCGGTGATCCCGGCCCCACCGACGCCTGGACCACCCTCGCCGGCCTGGCCCGGGACACCAGCCGGATCCGGCTCGGCACCCTGATGACGGCTGCCACCTTCCGGCTGCCCGGCCCGCTGGCGATCACCGTGGCGCAGGTCGACCAGATGAGCGGCGGCCGGGTGGAGCTGGGCATCGGCACCGGCTGGTACGCCGACGAGCACACCGCGTACGGCATCCCGTTCCCCGCCCTGGCCGAGCGGTTCGACCGGCTGGAGGAGCAGCTCGAGGTCATCACCGGGCTCTGGGCCACGCCGCCGGGGGAGCGGTTCGACCACGCCGGCCGGTACTACCCGATCAGTGACTCGCCCGCCATGCCCAAGCCGGTTCAGCAGCCCCGCCCGCCGATCCTGCTCGGCGGGATGGGTCCGAAGCGGACCCCCCGGCTGGCCGCCCGCTACGCCGACGAGTTCAACCTGCCGTTCGCGTCGACGGCCGACACGGCGGCGCAGTTCGACCGGGTCCGCGCGGCGTGCGCCGAGATCGGTCGGGACCCGGCCGAGTTGGTCTGGTCCAACGCCCTGGTGGTCTGCTGTGGCCGGGACGACGCCGAGGTGGCCCGCCGGGCCGCCGCCATCGGCCGCGACCCGGACGAGCTGCGGGCCAACGGCGTGGCCGGCACGCCCGCCGAGGTCCTCGACACCATCGGCCGGTACGCGGAGATCGGCAGCCAGCGGATCTACCTCCAGGTGCTGGACCTCAGCGACCTGGAGCACCTCGAGCTGGTCGCCAGCGAGGTGATGGCGAAGCTCTGAGCCCGCTCACGAGCCTCGGTGAGCCCCGCCGCCCGTCCCGATCATGCCCGGGTCGCGCAGCACGGTGTCCAGCCGGCCGTCCCGATCGCTGTCCACATAGGTGACGTCGGCTACTCCGTCGCCGTCCAGGTCGACCTGGACGATGTCGGCGACGCCGTCGCCGTCGAGATCGGTGGCCACCTCCACTGAACCGTCCAGATGCCGGGTCACGATCGACCGCGGCTCGGCGCCGGGGGCGCGTGGCGGAGGCCCGGGCGCCGGCACCGGCGTCGGTGCTGGCGCGGGTGCCGGTGTCGGGCGGGGCCCGGGCGTGGGTGCCGGATGGCTCTGCGACCGGGCGCCCGGCGGGGCGCTGGCCGGCTCGACACCACTGCCGGTCGGGTCCAGCTCCTCCTCCGAGGGGAACACGTCGCCCCGCGGGGCTGGATCACGGTAACTGCTCATGGGCGTAGGGTTCCCCGACGATGGCGAGAACAACCGTGCCCGATCGTCCGGTGTCCTTGGCTCCCGGTCTGTCGGACGATGCTGGGACCGACGCCACGGTCATGAACGGGGGTCCGAGCGTGGAACTGCGCCGGAGTCGGGGGGCCCTGGTGCTCGCCCTGGTCTGCGTACTCGGTGGGGTGGTTCTGCTGGCGATGCCCCGTCACGACGCCCTGCTACGGACGATCATCGCGGTGGGCGCCGTCGCGCTCGGCGTCGTGGCCCTGTTCAGCGCGTTGCGGCCGTTCCGGTTCGGGATCGGCGCGGACGGGCTGACCATTCGGCGACCGGGCCTGCGCCGGTCGATCCGGTGGGCCGAGGTGGACACGCTGGTCCTCGACGAGCCACCCCGGCGGGACGGCCGCCCGGTGCCGCCACGGCTGCTCCTGGTGCCCGTGCCGGGTGTGACGCTCGGGCCACCGGTGACCGCCCGCCATCCCGTCGACGGCCGGCCAGCCATCGAGCTGCTCGTCCTCGACCAGGTCCGGGAGCAGCCGGAGCAGGTGTCCGCCGCGCTCACCCGCTACGCCGGCGACCGGTTCGTGGACCTGCCCGCGCTGCGCCGCGCCGCCTTCACCGAGCCGGACCTCACCGCGAGCCTGCGCGGCTACCGGATGGACCAGGTCGACCAGTTGATCCGGCGCGGCCAGGACGCCCTGGTGTCCGGGGACGCCCAGACCCGGCTGGCGGCCCGCGTGGAGATCGAACGAGCCCGCGCGGTCGGCCTGCCGATCGCCCAGCGCGGTTACACCCGACTCCAGGCCGACCCGGCGCTGGACGCCCTCGTCGCCGCGTTGGCCGACCACCCGTCCACCGATCGGGAGACCACATCGTGATCGCACCGGGACAGGGCGGCCCCTCGGCCGCCACGGTCGACGCGCCGCGTCGGAACTGGGCCGGCAACGTGCGCTACGCCGCGCGGGCGTTCCACCGGCCGACCTCCACCGACGAGCTGCGTCGGCTGGTCGCCGCCAGCTCCCGGATCCGGGCGGTGGGCACCGGGCACTCCTTCAACCGGTTCGGGGACACGACCGGCGACCTGGTCACCCTGGCCGGGCTGCCTCCGGCGATCGAGGTGGACGCCGAGCGTGCACGGGTCACCGTCGCCGGCGCGCTGCGCTACGGCGACGTCGCCCAGCAGTTGCACGCCCAGGGGTACGCGCTGGCCAACCTCGCCTCGCTGCCACACATCTCGGTGGCCGGGGCGGTGGCCACCGCCACCCACGGCTCCGGTCAGACCCACGGCAACCTGGCCACCTCCGTCGCCGCCCTGGAACTGGTCACCGCCGACGGCGACCTGCTGCGCGTCGACCGGGACACCGACGGGGACACGTTTGCCGGCATGGTGGTCGGGCTCGGCGCGCTCGGCCTGGTCACCCGGGTCACCCTGGACGTGGTGCCGGCCTTCGAGCTGCGCCAGTACGTGCGGCTCGACCTGCCCCGGGAGGCGCTGGACGAGGCGCTCGGATCGGCGTACAGCGTCAGCGTGTTCACCGACTGGCGCGGACCGCGACTGCGCGAGGTGTGGCGCAAGCAGCGGGCGGACCAGCCGCCGCCCCCGGCGGACTGGCTCGGCACCACCGCCGCCGACGAGCCGCGCCATCCGGTGCTCGGGATGCCGGCGGAGAACTGCACCGAGCAGCTCGGTGCGCCGGGCCCGTGGCACGAGCGGCTGCCGCACTTCAAGCTCGGGTTCACCCCCAGTAGCGGGGACGAGCTCCAGTCCGAGTACCACCTGCCACGGGCAACCGCGGCCGAGGCCCTCGCCGCCCTGGACGACGTGGCGCACCTGATCGCTCCGGTGCTCCAGGTGTGCGAGCTGCGTACGGTGGCGGCCGACGAGCTGTGGCTCAGCCCGAACCACCACCGGGACAGCATCGCCGTGCACTTCACCTGGATCGGCGACCCGGTCGCGGTGGCCCCCGTGTTGGGGGCGGTGGAGGAACGGCTGACGCCGTTCGCGCCGCGTCCGCACTGGGGCAAGGTCTTCACCATCGATCCGGCCGCGCTGACCGCCCGCTATCCCCGGTACGCGGACTTCACCGCCCTACTGGCCCACCTCGACCCGACGGGCAAGTTCCGCACCACCGAACTGGACACCTACTTCCCCCGCTGATCAGCGGGGTGCGGCCGGCGTGGGTTGGTTGGTGCGGAGGGTGCCGCGTTGGACGGCGCGGCTGATGTCGCTGGGCGAGACGATGCCGACCAGCCGGCCGTCGGTGACCACCAGGGCGCGGCCGTCGGCGCACTCGCTGAGCCGGGGGAGCAGGTCGTTGAGTTCCTCGCCGGGCTGGGCGAGGACCAGCTGGTCGGCCCGGCAGGCCACCTCGGCCAGCGTGGTCGACGCCCGCCGGTCAGCCGGTACGCCCCGCACCCGGTCCAGGGTCACCAGGCCGGTCGGCCGGCCGTCGTCGGTGAGCGGCAGCGCCGAATGCCGGTACGCGAACAGGTAGTGGTCGACGAAGTCGGCGACCGTCATCTCCGCCGAGGCGGTCTGCGGCTGCGGGGTCATCACCTCGCCGACCCGGATCCCGCGCAGCGCGCTGCCGGTGCGGGCCTGCCGCTCCTCCATCCCGGCGGCCCCGATCAGGAACCAGCCGATCAGCGCCAGCCAGAGCCCGCCGAAGCCCACCCCGGACAGGAACTGCCACAGCCCGAGACCGATCAGCAGCGCGCCGAGCACCCAGCCGGCCCGAGCGGCGACCACCGACGCCCGGGTGCGGTCACCGGTGGCCTTCCACACGGCCGCGCGCAGCAGCCGCCCGCCGTCCAGGGGCGCGGCCGGCAGCACGTTGAAGACCGCCAGCAGCACGTTGATACCGGCCAGCCACGCCATCACCCCGAGCAGCAGGCCACCCTGCCCGGCCAGCGCGAGCAGCGCGGCGATGACGCCGAAGAAGGCTCCGAGCAGCAGGCTGACCAGCGGGCCGACCCCGGAGATCCGCAGTTCCGCGCCCGGGTCGCGGGGCTCGCCCTTCAGCTCGGCCACCCCGCCGAACAGCCACAGGGTGATGCCCCCGACCTGCAGGCCGTTGCGCTTGGCGACGATCGCGTGCGACACCTCGTGGGCCAGCAGGCCGACGAAGAAGACCACCGCCGCGGCCAACCCCGCCAGGGTGTACGCCACGGGCGAGCGGTCGGGGTAGGACCGGGGGAACTGATTGGCCGCCAGCCCCCAGGCGATCAGCGCGAAGATGACCAGGACACTCCAGTTGACGCCGACCGGTACACCCGCGATCCGGCCAAGCCGGAAGCTCGCCCTCATTTCTCCCCGTTACCCGCGCTCGGCCCGCCCATGCGCTCGAGAGCCCGCCGGCGCTGTGCAAGGTCAGCGGCGCGGGCTCTCGCTGGCGATGGTCGCCTCCCGGGGCAGCGCAGCCGCCCGTAGCGCCCAGTCCAGCGCGTAGTCGGCGATCGGCTCCCAGCCGTCCTGTCCGACGGTGAAGTGTGACCGGCCGGGGAACTCCTGGTACGCGGTGAGCGCCCGGGACTTCTGGTAGAGCGTGGCGTTGGCGCGGACCACCGACGGCGGCACCACGTGGTCGACCTCGCCGGCCATCAGCAGCAGCGGCGCGCGGTCGTCGCGCCCGGCGTCGACGCGGGCGGGTGAGCGCGGGTCGAGGTTGGCGAACGCGCCTTCGAAGTACACCCGCCCCGCACCGGGGACGGCGTAGCGCTGCCAGGCCCGGTCGGAGTCTTCGCGGCTCATCGCGTTGCCGAACGTGTAGGCGAAGTCGTCCTGGGTGAACGGGACGGCCTTGTGCCGGTTGGCGGGGCTGCGCAGGATCGGGAAGCCGGAGCGCAGCTGACTCAGGGGCACCTTGAGCACCCCCTTCACCTGCGCGGGGTGCACTCCCACCGCCGCCGAGCCGAGCCCCCGGTCGACCAGGAGTTGGGTGATCAGCCCGCCGAACGAGTGCCCCATGATGATCGGCGGTCGGGGCAGCGCCCGGATGATCCGATCGTAGTGCGCGACGATCGTGGCGATGCTCTGCTCGGCGATCGGCCGGGGATCGTCGCGCAACTGCTCGACGGACCGGTCCATCCCGGGCCAGGCGGGGACGATGACGTGCATGCCGCGCGCGGTGTACCGCTCGGCCCAACCCTCCCAGCTGCGGGGGGTCATCCAGAGCCCGTGGATCAGCACGATCGTGTCGGTTCGGCCCTGCGGCGTGGCACCCATCGCGTTCCCCCTGTCGCGGCGTCCGGCCCGGCGGTTACCCGCTCCTGCGGGCGTCACGCTCCGTGTCGCCCGGACGGCCCCTGACAAATGTCACGGCCGGAACGTGACGACCGCTCCGGGTACCGCACCCCGCGCGGCCGGAGCATGGCTGACATGACCAGTACGCACCCGGCCGTCGAACTCGACGGCCTCACCAAGACCTTCGGCGCCGTCACCGCGGTCGACGGGCTGAGCCTGCGGGTGCAGCCCGGCGAGGTGGTGGCGTTCCTCGGCCCCAACGGCGCGGGCAAGACCACCACCATCGACATGCTGCTCGGGCTGGCCCGTCCGGACGCGGGCACGGTCCGCCTCCTCGGCGGCACCCCGGACGACGCGGTGGCCCGGGGCCGGGTCGCCGCCGTGCTCCAGACGGGCGGGCTGCTCAAGGACCTCACCGTCGGTGAGACCGTCCAGATGACCTCGCACTTCTACCGGCACACCCGCCCGGTGACGGAGGTGCTGGAGCGGGCCGGCATCGCCGACATCGCCGACCGGGTGGTCGGACGCTGCTCCGGCGGCCAGCAGCAGCGGCTGCGCTTCGCGCTCGCACTGCTGCCGGACCCGGATCTGATGGTGCTCGACGAGCCGACCACCGGCATGGACGTCGAGGGTCGACGGGACTTCTGGCAGGCCCTGCGCCGCGACGCGCGCGCCGGACGAACCGTCATCTTCGCCACCCACTACCTGGATGAGGCGGACGCGTACGCCGACCGGATCGTGTTGGTCCGGCAGGGGCGCGTCGTCGCCGACGGCACCACCGCGGAGATCAAGAATCTGGCCGCCGGCCGCACCGTCCGGGCCACCCTGCCCGGTGCCGACCAGGCCGCCCTCGCCGCGCTGCCCGGTGTGGACGCCGTCGAGGTACGCGGCGACAGCGTGCTGGTGCGCACTGGCGACTCGGACGCGATCGCCCGACACCTGCTCACCCGGACCGCGGCCCGGGACGTGGAGATCACCTCCCGCAACCTCGAGGACGCCTTCCTCGCCCTGACCACCGAGCACACCGGAGCCTGAGATGACCACCCTGCCGGCCACCCCCGCCGCCACCCGTGCCGACCGGCCCACCGAACCGGACCGTCGGCTGCCCGCCCTGGGCGGGTTCGCCCCGGCCGTCCTGCGCATCGAGCTGCGCAGGGTGCTGCGCAACCGCCGCACGCTCGCGTTCACACTGATCATGCCGGGCGTCTTCTTCCTCATCTTCGGCCTGCCGCAGGGTGGGCAGTCGCTGGACAACGGCCGCCCGGTGACCGCGTACGTGATGATCAGCCTGGCCGTCTACGCGGCCATGGTGGCGACCACCAGCGCCGGCGGCGCGGTGGCCACCGAGCGGGCGCTGGGCTGGAGCCGGCAGCTGCGGCTCACCCCGCTGCGCCCGACCGCGTACGTGGCCACCAAGCTGATCACCGCGATGGCCCTCGGCCTGCTCGCGGTCGTCGTCGAGTTCCTGGTGGGCGCCGCCGCCGGCGTCCGCATCCCGATGCACGTCTGGCTGCTGGCCGGGCTCGCCGCCTGGGTCGGCTCGCTGGTCTTCGCCGCGTTCGGCCTCTTCATGGGCTATCTGGTGCCGGCCGAGAACGTCATGCAGTTCATCGGCCCGATCCTGGCCGTGCTGGCCATGTTCGGCGGACTCTTCGTCCCGCTCGAGGTGCTGCCGGACGTGCTCCAGCACGTCGCCCGGTTCACCCCGGTGTACGGCGTGGGCGAGCTGTCCCGCGCCCCGCTGACCGGTGAAGGGGTGAGCATGGCCGCGGTGGCCAACATCGCCTGCTGGGCCCTGGTCTTCGGCGTCGGCGCGGCCCGGCTGTTCCGCCGGGACACCGCTCGGGTCTGACCGCTCCGACCGTTAGCGTGGACCCGATGGATCTCTCGACAGGCCACCCCCGGCCGGCGAGCCGCCACTGGCGGTTCACCGGTTGGCTGCTGGCGGCGGTGTGGCTGTTCTTCCTCAACGTGCCGCTCGCCACCACGCTGCACCAGCCACAGCCCTGGCGGCGGGTCGTCGGCGTGGCCGCGCTGCTCGCCTTCGGCGTCGGCTACGTGCTGCTGTTCCAGTGGGCCCGCCAGCTGCGCGAGTCGCTCACTCCGATCCCGGTGGGCCGGGCGCGGGCGGGGCTGCTGCTACTGCTCCTGGTGGGCCTGGCCAGCATCCCGGGCGCCGGTGGGGACTGGCTGGTCACCCTGGTCTACGTGGCCGCCGCGGCGGTGTTCCTGCTGCCGGGCCGGGGGGCGTCGCTGGCCGTGGCGCTCTGCGCGCTGACCCCGGTGCTGGCGTCCTGGCTGGTGCCGGGGTGGGAGGCCGAGAACACCATCGTCTTCGCGGTGCTGCTCGCCTCGTTCGCCATGTTCGGGGTGTCCCGGCTGGCCCAGCGCAACAGTCAGCTGCAGGCCGCCCAGCAGGAGATCCGCCGGCTCGCGGTCGCCGAGGAGCGGGTCCGCACGGCCCGCGACCTGCACGACATCCTCGGGCACTCGCTGACGGTGGTGGCGATCAAGGCCGAGTTGGCCGGCCGGCTGATCGAGGTGGACCGGGACCGGGCCGCCGCCGAGATCGCCGAGGTGGAGTGCCTGGCCCGGGCGGCGCTGGCGGACGTGCGGCAGACGGTCGGGGCGTACCGCGAGGTGACCCTCGCCAGGGAGCTGGCGGGCGCCCGCTCCGCGCTGGCCGCGGCGGGCATCGCCGCGGAGCTGCCGGGCGAGGTGCCGGCGCTGCCGGACGAGTGGGACCGGTTGTTCGGTTGGACGGTTCGGGAAGGGGTGACCAACGTGGTCCGGCACAGCGAGGCGCGGTGCTGCACGATCCGGGTGCACCCGGACCGGGTCGAGGTGAGTGACGACGGCCGGGGTCCGTCCACTTCCGACGTCTCCGGGCACGGGCTGGTCGGTCTGCGGGAGCGGGCGCGAGGGCTGGACGCCGTGGTGTCCGTGGGTCGCCGTCCGGACGGAACCGGCTTCCTGCTGCGGGTACACGCGCCGGCGGGGGCCCGGTGAGCGGCCCCACCGGTGGTACGCCCGCGCCGGGCGCGCCGATCCGGTTGCTGCTCGCCGACGACCAGGCGCTGGTCCGTGGCGCGCTCGCCGCGCTGCTCTCGCTGGAGCCAGATCTGACCGTGGTGGCCGAGGTCGGCCGGGGCGACGAGGTGGTGCCGGAGGCACTCCGAACCACCCCCGACGTGGCTCTGCTGGACGTGGAGATGCCCGGCCTGGACGGGATCGCCGCCGCCGCCGCGCTACGCGCCGCGTTGCCGGCCTGCCGGGTGCTGGTGGTGACCACCTTCGGTCGGCCCGGCTACCTGCGTCGGGCGATGGAGGCCGGCGCGAACGGCTTCGTGGTCAAGGACACGCCGGCCCGGCAACTCGCCGAGGCGGTCCGTCGGGTGCACGCCGGCCTGCGGGTGGTCGACCCGACGCTGGCGGCGGAGACCCTGGCCACCGGTGCCAGCCCGTTGACCGAGCGGGAGACCGAGGTGCTTCGGGCGGCCCGCGCCGGTGGCACCGTCTCCGACCTGGCGGGGGAGCTGCACCTGTCCGACGGGACGGTGCGCAACCATCTCTCGGCGGCGATCGGCAAGACCGGCGCCCGCAACCGGGCCGAGGCGGTCCGCATCGCCGAGCGGAACGGCTGGCTGCTCGGCGAGTGAGCGGCGTTCGCTCAAGCCGTGAGCGGCGTTCGCTCAGGCCGTGAGCGGCGTTCGCTCAGGCCGTGGGCGGCGGGGTGGGGAGCTGGTCGACGACCACCAGGCTGCTGCCGGGGCGGACCTCCGCGAGCAGCTCCCGCTGGCCGCTGCGGGTGACCCGGATGCAGCCGTTGGTGGTGCTCTCGCCCAGCTCGCCGTCGTGGTACCAGGTGTGCAGCCCGATGTGCGCGCCACGCAGCCCGGTCGGCACCGACTTCGGGTCGTCGGGCACCGAGCCGAGGGCGTAGATGTCCACCCCGCCGTAGACGTCCTGCGGTGGCGGGGTGCGGCCCAGGATGAAGGTCCGCCCGAGCGGGGTCTCCTGTCCTTCCTGCCCGAGGCTGGTCTGCCAGGAGCGCACCGCCTTGCCGGCCCGGTACCAGGTGAGCCGGTGCACCTTGCGCTCCACCACGATCTGGTCGCGCAGGGCCACGGTGTCGAACCCGCCGGACGGCAGCCAGGCGAGCCGCCGGTTGGCCGACGGGAGCAGGACGGCCGTCCAGCCGAGGCGTTCTTCGGCGATCGGCACGGTCAGCTCGACACCGGCGAGCGTCGGTTCGAGGAAGGCCAGCGGACGTCCGCCGGGCGCGTCGTACGCGGCGATCCGCCGGGTCGGGTGCACACCCTCGGTCAGGGGCGTGGTGTCCATGGTGGCCGGATCGGCGGGAAACCCCTTGGGGGCGGGGTCGTAGTCGACGACCGGTAGCCCGTCCGGGGCGGGCGCCGCCGACGGCACCGGTTCCTCGGGGCTCTGCTCGATGCTGCTCGGCGTCGGATCGGGCGCCGCCGCGACAGGTCGGTCGGTGGTCGTCGAGCGCGGCGTGAGGGCCTGGCCGACCAGCAGCGCGGCGATCAGCAGCGCGGCCACGGCGACGGCGGCGGCCACCCAGCCGCCCCGGCGACGGGACGGGGTCATTCGGTCAAACGGCACGAAACCACTGTATCGGACCTGTTAGGAAGGTGCCCTTGCTATACAAAAGGCGATAACAAGGGCACCTTCCTTGCGGTGCTCAGACGCGCGCGCCGACATGGATGGCCACGGCGTCGTGCGCGGGCACGTTGGCGGCGAACCAACCGTTACCGTCCACCGTGATCACCGGGCCACTGCACGTGCCGCCCGCGTACGTGCCGTGGATGACGTCGCAGTACCGGCCGGCGGGCAGCCCCGTGTAGTACGAGCGCCCGTTCACCGCGGAGTCCTCGTCGTTGACCGTGATGAAACCCTTGCCGCTGCGGCTGAACGCGATGTGGTTGTTGCCGTTGTCGTACCAGTTGGCCACGCCGGCGCCCTCGGTGGCGTTGCGGAAGCCGACCATGTTGGCGATCACCGGCCAGCGGTGCTCGCACTCCCAACCGGAGTAGCAGGTGGTGTTCAGCGTCTTGTTGGCGCCGTCCGAGGGCGGGCCGGCGTCCCGGTTGCTGAAGGTGTAGCTGGACATGACGGTCGGCGAGCCGTACGGCCAGGCCAGCATGAAGGCGTTCGCGAGGGCGTAGATCCCACGGTCCCGGTACGTGAGCACCCCGCCCGCGTCGCGCTGGGTGTCGTGGTTGTCCACGAACACCGAGGACGGTCCGGTGGGCAGGTGCCCCCAGCCCTCGCCGAAGTTGCGCAGGTACGCCAGCCGTTCGGAGCGGAACACCCGGGCCAGGTCCTTGCCGTAGCGGAACTCGTGCACGTCACCGTTGCCGGTGTACTCGGTCGGTTGGATCGGCTCGCCGGCGCCGTAAATGACCTCCTGCACGATGTACGCGGAGCGGGAGAGCTCGCCCCTGATCGCGGCGATGTCGGCCGCCGGCATGTGCTTGCTGGCGTCCAACCGGAACCCGTCCACGCCGAGGGAGAGCAGGTCGTTGAGGTACGACGCGATCTTCGTACGGACGTAGTCCGACTCGGTCTTCAGGTCGGAGAGGTTGACCAGCTCGCAGTTCTGCACCTCGTACCGGTCGTTGTAGTTCGCGATGTCGTCGCCGCCGTTGCGGCCGCAGTGGTGGAAGTCCTGGGTCTGGTAGATGCCCGGGTAGTCGTAGTGCGAGTAGGACGAGCCGGCCCAGCCGGTGCCGCCGTTGTCCTGACCGGACATGTGGTTGATGACCGCGTCGACGATCACCTTGACCCCGGCCGCGTGGCAGGTGTTCACCATCGACTGGAACTGGGCCCGGGTGCCCTTGCGGGACTCGATCCGGTAGCTGACCGGCTGGTACGCCATCCACCACTGGTTGCCCCGCACGTGTTCCTGCGGGGGCGAGACCTGGACGTAGCCGTAGCCCTTCGGCCCGAGTGTGCTCTGGCACTCGCTGGCCACCGACGGCCAGTTCCACTCGAAGAGCTGGACGATGACCTTCTTGCCGCCGGACGGGGCGGCGACGGCCGGGGGAGCCGTCACGGTGGTGGGAAGGAGCAGGCTGGCAAGCAGGCCGAGGGCGAGGATCGCTGAGCCGCTTCGACGTCGGTGCATCGGGACTCCTGACGGGGGATGGGGGTGGTGGTGCGGCGGGGGGAGCAGACCGGTTGCCGGAATCTTGCAACCACGACTGAAATTTTCCGAAAGGTTACAAGCGTGTTGCAGGCACTGTCAACGCATGGACATCTATCACTGCCCTTTCCGCCCTGTCGCGTGGCGGCTCCGCGCCCCGGCGGTCCCCGCTACACGCGTCCCGGTGCCGGTTGGTTCGATCCGGCCCAGAAATTTCCATCCCAGGGTGATCCGCGCGCCCCTTCGGTCCGTACTGGATGAGGGAGCAGGGTCGGCCGGTGGTGCGCCGCCGCGAGACGATCGAGGAGCAGATGGCCCGGGCAAAGCTGAACCAGAAGGCGCCCCCCGTCCGGACCAGCGCCAGCAGTCGGGGGGTGCGAACCCGGTCACGGTCGGCGACCACCCTGCTGATCGCGTCGGCCCTCGCCGCGCTCTGGGCGGCGACCATGCTGACCGGCGCGGGTCAGAAGGCGTACGCCTACGGGTTCTTCTTCACCGAGTTCTTCGCCGGTGTGATCGCCCTGGTGTCGCTGAGCCTCACCGTCATGCTCGGCCTGCTCGCCACCGACCGCCTCGTGCTGCGCATCGCGCACCGGGTGCTGTTGCAGTCGGCGCACCGGGCCACCGGTGTGCTCGGCGTCTCCGGACTGCTCTTCCACGTGCTCACCAAGATCGCCACCGGCCGGGCGGCGGCGACCGACGCGCTGGTGCCGTTCGTCGGCGGCGGAGGGCTCTACGTCGGGCTCGGCACGGTGGCCGCCCTGCTGATGGTCAGCGTGATCTGGACCGGCATCATCCGCGCCCGCTTCGCCGACGTCGGTCCGAAGTGGCTGTGGCGCGCGCTGCACTCCACGGCGTACGTCGCCTGGCCGTTCGCCCTGTTCCACGGCCTCAACGCCGGCCGGGCCGCGAAGTCCTGGGTGGTGTTCAGCTATCTCGGCTGCGTCCTGCTTGTCGTGCTGGCGCTGCTGGTCCGGCTCTCGGTCACCATCGGCCGGCGCAGCCGCGAGCAGCACCAGGCCGCGGTGCGGAACGCGGCGATGGCCGGCCGGACCAGCGAGGAGGGCCGCGGCCGGTCGCTGCGGACCGGGCTGAGCCGTCGCCGCGACACCGGCGCGGAGAAGCGTCCCGCCTGGGCGGAGACCACCACCGCCACGTGGGCCGCACCGGCCACCGCCCGGCCCCGCGACCCCGACCGGTTCACCGTGCCGGTGGTGCCCGAACCGGGCTCGCTCACCGAGCCCGCCCGGCCCAGCCGGCGCCAGCGGGACGAGGAGCCAGCGGCCCGCCGGGGCACCGAACGGGCCGCGCGCGGCCGGCGCGACGAGCTGGAGCCGGCGGCCCGCCGGTCGACCCGGCGGGACGTGGACGAGCCCCGCCGGCGCGACGAGGAGGAACTGGAGCCGGCGGCCCGGCGCCGCGGCGAGCGCACCCGGGACCGGGACGAGGCGGCCCCGACCCGGCGGCGGCGGGGCAGCGCGCCGGTCGAGGAGCCGGTCGCCGAGCGGTCCACCCGCCGGTCCCGCGCCGAGGACGACGGCAGCCGGTACTCGGCCCCGCCCCGACGGACGGCGGAGGAGCCCGAGGAGCCGTGGGACAGCCCGCGGCGGTGGCAGGCCGCGGAGCCGATCTCGGCTGGCCCGGTCTCTGCGGAGCCGATCTCCGCTGGGCCGATCTCCGCGGCGCCGCGCAGCGGCAGCGGCCGGCACAGCGTTGAGGACGACCTGCCGGAGGAGCCGGACTACTGGCGCCCGCCGGCCCGGTACCTGCCGGAGGACGTCGCGCCGCCCGTCGACGACACCCCCACCCTGGTCGACCTGGCGTCTCGCCGGGCGCGGCGGGCCTCCGGCGAGAGCCGGTCCAAGCGCCGCAAGGCCAGCGCCGACGCCGTGGACGGGGCGTACTGGGCCGGGCTGCGGGGTGAGGCGAAGTGATGCGTACGACCGTGCCTCCGGTGGCCTGCGTCGGTGAGCCCCGGCTCACCGCCGGGTTCGCCGAGTTCGGTCGGCTGGACCTGGCCGCGCACGACGAGGTGCACGGGCTGATCGGCCCGATGGAGCCCGCCCAGCTGCTCAGGCTCGCCGAAGGCATGCAGCTCAAGGGCAAGGGCGGGGCGGGTTTCCCGTTCGCCCGCAAGCTGCGCGCGGTGCTGGAGTCCTGCGAACGGCAGGACCTCGCCGCAGTGGTGGTCGTCAACGCCACCGAGGGGGAGCCCGCCAGCTGGAAGGACAAGGTGCTGCTGACCCGCGCACCGCACCTGATCCTCGACGGCGCGGCGCTGGCCGCGTACGCGCTGGACGCCGACGAGATCGTGATCGGTGTGGCGGATGACGGGGTCGGCCGGGACTCGCTGATGGAGGCGCTGGAGGAGCGCCGGATGCCGGTGCCGACGACTATCGTCACCGTGCCGCACCGGTTCATCTCCGGCGAGGGTGGCGCACTGGTCAACGGCATCAACGGGCTGCCGCACATCCCGCCCGGTACCAAGAAGCGCTCCAGCGACTCCGGGGTCAGCGGTCTGCCCACCCTGCTGTCCAACGCCGAGACGTACGCCCAGCTCGCCGTCGGTGCGCGACTCGGCCCGTACGAGTACTCGGCGCTCGGCACCGACGACGAGCCGGGCACGGTGCTGCTCACCGTGACCGGCGCGGCGGCCCGGCCGGCCGTGGTGGAGTGCACCGCCGGCATGCCGCTGCGCGACGTCCTCGACCTGTGCGAGGTCCCGGACGTCCAGGGCATCCTGATGGGCGGCTACCACGGCAAGTGGATCACTCCGGAGGCGGCGGAGAAGGCCGAGGTCTCCCGCAAGGGCCTGGCCGCGGTCGGCGGCACCCTCGGCGCGGGCATCATCGTCCCGCTCGGCGTCGACACCTGCCCGCTCGGTGAGGCCGCCCAGGTGGTGCGCTACCTGGCCGGCGAGTCCGCCGGCCAGTGCGGACCGTGCAAGATGGGCCTGCCCGACCTGGCCCGCGCGGTGGACCTGGCGGTCGCCGGCAGCCAACCGGCGGACGTGGTGCGGGCCGCCGCCGGTGAGGTGAAGGGGCGCGGTGCGTGCAGCCACCCGGACGGCACCGCCCGGTTCGCCCTGTCCGCGATCGAGGTCTTCGCCGACGACCTGCGGTTGCACAGCACCGGCGACGGCTGTGGCCGGCGGGTCAAGGGCGTGATGGGGCTGCCGGGCGCCCCCGACGGGAACCCGCAGAAGCTCACCCTGGACTGGTCGCGCTGTGACGGGCACGGGCTCTGCGCGCACGTGGTGCCCGACTTCATCCGGCTCGACGCCAACGGTTACCCCGCCTTCCCGCCCACCCCGGTGCCGACCTGGCTGCGGGAGGGCGCGCTGAAGGCGGTCAAGCTCTGCCCGGAGCTCGCCCTCCGACTCGCGAAGGCCGAGTAAGGAAGGGCACCTTTTTAACGCCTGGTGCATAGGAAGGGGCCCTTCCTAACGACTGTGGAGGGAGACGCGGATGCGCAGCTGGCACGCACGGAGGGGACCACGTCGGGCCGGCACCGCCGCCGCGCTGGTCGCGGCGCTGCTCGGCGCGGTCTCCTGCAGCGGTACGGCCGCCCCGCCACCGGCGGCCGCCGGCACCGCGCCCGCCGCCACCACCGCTGCCGCGACCGGCTCGCCGACCGCCGCCCCGACTCCGGCGCGGGTCCCGGACACCCTGCGCTTCACCGGAACCACCCTCACCGGCGCCGCGTTCGACGCGGCGCAGCTGGCCGGCCGCCCGGTGGTGCTGTGGTTCTGGGCTCCGTGGTGCGCCACCTGCGCCAGCCAGGCCTGGACGGTGGCCGAGATCGCGCCCCGTTTCCGGGACACCGTGCCGATCGTCGGCGTCGCGGGCCTCGGCGAACAGCGGGCGATGAAGGACTTCGTCACCGAGTTCGAGCTTGCCGGGACGCCGCAGATCGACGACCGCGCCGGCGCGCTGTGGCGTCGGTTCAAGGTGACCGAGCAGAGCACCTTCCTGATCATCGATCGGGACGGCAAGGTCGTCCACCAGGGCTTCCTGGACGGTGAGGCGCTCACCGCCCGGGTCACCGCGCTGGCCGGGGCGTGACCGCCCCGCTGCTGCTCGCGCTGACCGCCGGCATGCTCGGCGCGGTCAACCCGTGCGGCTTCGCGTTGCTGCCCGCGTACCTCTCGCTGCTGGTCGCCGGGGCGTCGGACGCCCGCGGCGCGGTCGGCCGCGCGCTCACCGCGGCGGCCGGGCTGACCCTGGGGTACGTCCTGGTCTTCGGCGCCTTCGGCCTCGCGCTCGCGCCGCTGGCCGGCTGGCTGCGGCCCCGGTTGCCGTGGCTGACCGTGGCGCTGGGGCTGCTGCTGGTGGCGGCCGGGTGCTGGCTGCTCGCCGGCCGGCGGCTGCCCGCCCCCGGCTGGTCGGCCCGGGCGCCCCGGCTGACCCGTTCCTGGCCGTCGATGGCGCTGTTCGGCGCGGCGTACGCGTTGGCCTCGCTCGGCTGCGCCATCGCACCGTTCCTGGCCATCGTGGTGACCAGCCTCCAGGCCGGCTCGACCGGCCGCGGGCTGGCGCTGTTCGGCGCGTACGCCCTCGGGATGGGGTTGGTGGTCGCGGTCGCCGCGCTCGGCGTGGCGCTGCTGCGCGACGGGCTGGTGGCCCGGCTGCGCGTCGCCGGCGCGTTGGTGCCCCGGCTCAGCGGCCTGGTGCTGCTGCTGACCGGCGGGTACGTCGCCTGGTACGGCTGGTACGAGCTGCGGCTGGCCGCCGGCCGTCGCGACGCCCTGCAGGACCCGGTGATCCGGGTGGCCGCCCAGGTGCAGCACGCCCTCGCCGACACCCTCGACAGACTCGGCCCGGCGGCGCTGCTCGCCGCCCTCGTCCTGCTCGCCGCGGTGGGCGTGGGCGTGCGCGTTAGGAAGGGCACTTTCTTAACGCCTGCGGTAGAGGAAGGGTCCCTTCCTAACGTGGTGGCCGAGCGTGCGACGGCACCGCCGGATACGCCGACGGGGGCCGGGGTGGACCCGGCCCCCGTCGAACGGATCGGCTAGCGCAGCGGGGTCAGACGGTCGGTGCCCATGCGGTCGCGGAGGACCTCGGGGATCAGCACCGAGCCGTCGGCCTGCTGGTATTGCTCCAGGATGGCCGGGAAGAGCCGGCTGGTGGCCAGCGCCGAGCCGTTGAGGGTGTGCACGAAGCGGGTCTGCTTGCCGCCCGGCTCGCGGTAGCGGATGGCCGCCCGGCGGGCCTGGTAGTCGCCGGCCCAGGAGACCGACGACACCTCCTTGTACTTGCCGGTGCTCGGCATCCACACCTCGATGTCGAGGGTCTTCTTCATCGACGCGCTGGCGTCACCGGCGGAGAGCAGGGTGCGCTGGTAGTGCAGGCCCAGCCCCTCCACCAGGCTCTCCGCGTGGGCGAGCATCTCCTCCAGCGCCGCGTCGGCCTGCTCCGGCAGGGTGAACTGGAAGATCTCCACCTTGTTGAACTGGTGCCCGCGCACCGTGCCGCGCTCGTCCGAGTGCGAGCCGGCCGACTCGCGCCGGTAGCACGGGGTGTACGCGAACGCCTTCAACGGCAGCTTCGTGGTGTCCAGGATCTCGTCCTGGTACGCGCCGAGGATCGCCGTCTCCGAGGTGGGCAGCAGGAACTGCCCGCGCGGGGCGGACTCCCGGTCCAGGTGGTAGACGTCGTCGTAGAACTTGGGGAACTGCCCGGCGGCGAAACCGGCCGAGTCGAGCAGCAGGTGCGGCGGGAGCAGGAACTCGTACCCGGCCCTGATGTGCTGGTCGATGAAGTAGTTCAGCAGCGCCCACTCCAGCCGCGCGCCGACCCCCGTGTAGAGCCAGAAGCCGGAGCCGCCGAGCTTGACGCCGCGCTCGTAGTCGACCAGGCCCAGCGCCCGGGACAGCTCCACGTGGTCACGGACCTTCTCGATGGCCGGCGGCTCACCGAAGGTCTTGACGACCCGGTTCGCCTCCTTGCCGCCGGGGAGGACGTCCTCGCTGGGCAGGTTCGGCAGTTCGCTCATCGCGTCCCGCAGCCGGGCCTGCACCTCGTCCAACTGGGACTCCAGCTCGGCGAGCTGCTTGCGCTCCGCCTCCGGTGCGGTGACCTGCGGCTCGGTGCCGGCACGCTTCGCCTGCGCGTACGCCCGGGCTTCCGCCTTGCGGCGCTGCCGCTCCGCGTCGATCTCCGTGATGAGGGCGCGGCGTTCCTGGTCGAGCCGCTGGATCTCGTCCAGGGCCAGGTTGACCTCGGCGGGATCCAGTCGCTTCGCCAGCGCGGTCGCCACCGCCTCGCGATCCTTCCGGATCAACTCCATGTCGAGCATGCTGCTCCGTACGCCTCCGTCCGGGGTCAGGTGGACCAACAGATGCTACCGTCGCGCCCCGTTCGCTTCGGGTCGGGGAGCGCGAGCCCACCGCGCGGAATCAGACGGCGGGTTCAGAGCCGGATCGGCATCAGCACGGAGAAGGTGTCCGCGTCGTCCGGGCGGCGTACGGCCAGCGGGGCGATCGGCCCGTCCAGCTCCAGGACCAACTGCGACCCGCCGGCCGCGTCCAGCGCGTCCAGCAGGTACGCGCCGTTCACCCCGACCCGCAGCCCGCCGACCGGGTCGGACCCGGCGGTGGGCACCAGGCGCAGACCGCCCCGCTCGTCGAGGCCGAGCACGGTGACCGCCAGCCGCGTTCCGTCGTGTTCGCGGTCCACCGTCGGGGCCGCCGGGTCGGTCAGGGCGGCCCGCAGCGCCGGCACGTCCACCGGGATCCGGCGCGCGGCCGGTCGCTCACCGACGGCCTCACGCAGCAGCCGCCGGTAGTCCGGGAAGTCGTAGGGCAGGGCGGCGCCGGTCAGCGTCCGGCCGGCCACGGCGACCCGCACCTCCGCGCCGGCCACGGTCAGCCGCACCGGCCGGGTGTCGGCGGGGTCGAGCAGCGGCCGGAACCGGTCGACGAGGTCCACCGGGACGAGCACCCGCACCGGTGGTCCGTCGACGGCCGCCCCGGCCCGGGCCAGCGCGAGCCGGTGCCGGTCGGTGGCGACGAGCCGGACGCCGTCCAGCTCCACGTCGACCAGCACGCCGGTGAGCACCGGCAGCTCCGGGTCGCGGCCGACGGCGAAGCGCACCGCGTCGACGGCGGCGGCAAGTTCGGCGGGGGCGAGCAGCAGCGTGGTGATCGCCGGCGGCGCCGGGTCGACCAGGGCCCGGAGGCGGGCGACCTCCCGGCGGGCGTCGGCGAGCCCGTCCGCCAGTCGGCGCAGGTGCGTGTCGAGCAGCCGGTGCACCGCCGCCGGCTCGGCACGTACCGCCGCGGCGATCTCCGGCACGGGCATGCCGACCCGACGCAGCCCGGCTACCAGCCGGGCTGGGGGGATCTGCTCGTCGGTGTACCAGCGGTAGCCGGTCACCGGGTCGACCAGGGCCGGCTCGAGCACCCCCGCCGAGTCGTAGAAGCGCAGCGCGCTGACGGTCAGGCCGCTGGCCCGGGCCAGCTCACCGATGCTGTGCAGGTCGCTCTCCACGACCGGCATCCTGCCCCCTCGACCGGGTCGAGGGTCAAGCCGCCGCCCCCGCGTCCGGCGCGGCGGCCGTCCGGTCGGCGGCCTCGGGCACCTGCCGCGCGGCCTCCTGCTTCAGGACCCGGAAGGTGAGCCCGGCCCGGATGAGCCGGTCGAGCAGCGCGTCGCCCATCGCGGCGACGGGGGTGAGCTGGCCGGCGGTCGGCGCCAGTTCGTCGAGCGCCAGGCAGAGCGCCGACTCGGCGAGCATCTTCGCCGTCTCGTCGTAGCCCGGGTCGCCGCCGGCCACCTCGGTGACCACCCGGCGCCCACCGCCGGTGCCGACGAACCGGACCCGGAACCAGGATGCCGCCCGCTGCTGCGGGGTGGGCCCGTGCCCGGACGCGAGCCGGCCGAGCAGCCAGCGCCGGGTGGGCGGCAGCTTCACCAGCCCGACCAGCGCGCCGAGCCCGGCGGCCGCGGCCAGCACGGTCGGCAGCCGCTTCACCGCGGCGAAGTGCCGGTACCGGAAGTCCGGGCCGTACTCCGGTCGGGCCGCCGCCGAGCGGCGTACCACCTGCGGGTCGATGGTGGGCAGCGGTACGGTCCAGATGCCCAGCTCCGCCGAGCGGCCCAGCCGGCCCGGCGCCGCCCGGACCCGGCGGTCGGTGGGACGCGGCTCGACGGCCCGGCGATCCCGGGCGGCTTGGCTGGCCTGCGCGGTGCGGGAGAACGCGGTGAGCGCGGACTGGTACGTGCCGGCGGAGAACTTGCCGCCGGCACGGACGTAACCGTCCACGGTGATCGGCGTGCCGGCGGGCAGCTGCTTGACGGTGAACCAGACGCCCAGGTCGTGCGGGATGGAGTCGAACCCGCAGGCGTGCACCAGCCGCGCGCCGGTGCGGGTCGCCTCGGCGTGGTGGGCGACGTACATCAGATCGACGAACTCCGGTTCGCCGGTGATGTCCAGGTAGTCGGTGCCGGCCCGGGCGCAGGCCGCGACCAGCGGTTCGCCGTGGTGGATGTACGGGCCGACGGTGCTGGCCACCACCCGGGCGTTCTCCGCCACCGCGCGCAGCGAGTCGGCGTCGGTCACGTCGGCGCTGAGCAGCGGCAGCGCGGCCAGGGTCGGGTCGATCGCGGCGAGCCGGTCCCGTACGGCGGCGAGGCGGCCCTGGTTGCGGCCGGCCAGCGCCCACCGCAGCCCGGACGGCGCGTGCCGGGCCAGGTATTCGGCGGTCAGCCCCCCGGTGAACCCGGTGGCTCCGAACAGCACCACGTCGTACGTCCGCTCCCCAGCCATCCCCAGAGTCTGCCATCCGCTGCCGTGCGTGGCAGATCGTGAGCGCGGTGGATCTGGACCGGATCACCCGCCAGGTCGGGGGCGGTCCAGCGCGGACCGGTCCGCGCGCAGCACCTCGCCGGCCTCGATGTGCTGCTTGGCCTGGCGCAGCGCCCGGCGGACCAGCAGACCCGGATCGTCGCCGACCAGGTGCGCGGCCAGCCCGACCCGCGGAGTGGCACCGGCCAGGGGGCGGGCGGCCAACTCGGTGCCCCGGCCGCCCGGGGCCGGCCGGACCCGCACCTCGACCGCGCCGTCCAGGCGGCGCAGCGGCTCCGGCCACCGGCCGTCGGGGAGCACCCGCTCGGGCGGCCGACCCACCGTCACGACCTCCCACCGGGCCGGCGCGGCGGGGTCGCCGCGCGCGCCGGGCCGGTGGCGCCGCCGGCGTACGCGGAGCAGCCTCGCCGCCCCGGTCAACGCCGCGCCGCCGAGGGTGACTCCCACCCGTACCAGCGGTCGCATCGGTCCCACCCGTCCTTTCCGTCCACGTCCCCCGATCGTCGGTCGGGACCGGGTGAAGCGGGCTCGCCCCGAAGGGGTGAACGCGTCCGCGCCGGGTAACCGCTCGCCGACCGGGGGGTGGAACGCGTTCGTGGGGGTGGAGCCGGGTGCCGGAGGAGCAGGATCGCGTACGGGTCGGCACGGCACCGGGGCACCCGGCGGACCCGCCGCTGCTGGCATCCCGGCTGGCCCCGGCGGTGCCACCGGAGCCGGTGGTGGCCCGGCCCCGCCTGCTGCGTCGGCTCGACGAGGGCAGCGCGGGACCGGTCACCCTGGTCTCCGCCCCCGCCGGCTGGGGCAAGACCACCCTGCTCGCCTCCTGGGTGCGGCTGGCCGGCGGTGCCGAGGACGGCCCGGGGCCGGCGTGGGTGTCGGTGGAGGCCGGCGACGACGGCGACCGGCTCTGGGCGTACCTGGCGGCGGCGTTGCGTGCGGCGACCGGGCCGGCGGACGACGGCCCGGCGGCGCCGGTGCCCGACCGGCCGCCGCGCCCCGACCAGTTGGAGCTGCTGGCCGCCGCTCTCGCCGGCCTGGAGCGACCCGTGCTGCTGGTCCTGGACGACCTGCACCGGGTCGCCGACCCGGCGGCGCTGACCGGGCTTGAGTTCCTGCTCCGGCACGCCGAGCAGCGGCTGCATGTGGTGGTCGGGGCCCGGGCCGGGTTGCCGCTGGCCCTGCACCGGCTCCGTCTCGCCGGCGAGCTGACCGAGATCGGCCCGGACGAGCTGGCCTTCACCGACGACGAGGTGGCCGACCTGCTCACCGCGCACGGGGCGCCGCTGCCGGCCGCCGCCCTACGACGGCTGCGCGAGCGCACCGGGGGATGGCCGGCCGCGCTGCGGATCGTCGCGCTGGCGTTGCGGGGGCAGCCCGATCCGGAACGCTGGGTGCGACAGTTCGGCGGCGACCAACCGGAGATCGCCGGCTACCTGCAGGAGGAGGTGCTCGCCGCGATCGATCCGGCCGACCGGGACCTGCTGCGTCGCACCGCCCTCGCCGAGACGGTCTGCGCGGACCTGGCCGGGGCGCTGACCGGTCGCGCCGATGCCGGGAGGGCGCTGGCCGACCTGGCCGGCGCGGGCGGTCTGCTGCACCGGGAGGAGGGCCGGCCGCCGTGGTACCGCTGTGACCCTTTGCTGGCCGACCTGCTCCGGGCCGAGCTGGCCCGGTTGCCTGCCGACGAGCTGCGTGAGCTGCACGCGCGGGCGGCTGACTGGTACGCCGGAGACGGACGCCCGGTTGACGGGTTGCGGCACGCGCTGGCCGCCGGCCGGTGGGACCGGGCCGGCGACCTGTTCGTCGCGCACTGGCCGGAGTTGACCCGGTACGACGTCGACCCGGTGACCGGACCGGCTCCGCCGTCCCCGCCACCGGAGGTGGTCCGCGCCGACCCGGAGGTGGCGCTGGCCTGCGCCGCCGAGCGGGCGTACGCCGGTGATCTGCCGGCCGCCACCGGCCACCTGCGTGCCGCCGCCGGGTACGCCGACGGCCTGCCGGTGCCGCGCCGGGACCGGTTCCTGCGGCTGGCCACCGCGCTGGAGCTGACCCTGGCGCGGCTCGCCGGCGATCCGGCCGAGGTCCGGGCCGCCGCCGCCCGGCTGCTGCGGACCCGCCCGGCCGGCGCCGTGCCGACCGGGGTGCCGAGTGCCTCGCGGAGCGGGGGGTCGAACGCCGCGCCGAACCATGCGCTGGCCCCGGGTACGGGCAGCGCCGCCGAGGACGCGGACCTGCGGGCGTTCACCGGCACCGCCCTGGGGCTCGTCGAGCTGGCCGCTGGCGCGCTGCCTGACGCCCGGTTCGTCCGGGCCCGGGCGGCTGCCCGCGAGGCCGGCCGGCCGCGTACCGAGCTGGTCGGCGCCAGCCGTTCCGCACTGCTGCTCGCGATGCGTGGTGACCTGCGCGCGGCCGAACAGGCGGCCCGGGACGCGCTGGGCATGCCGCCGAGCCGGGGCTGGTCCTGCCGCCTCGACTGCGCCTACGCCCACCTCGCGTTGGCGGTGGTGGCGCTGCACCGCGACCAGCCCGAGGAGGCCGCGGCCAACCTCGCGCTCGCCGCCCCGGCGACCGGCCCGGCCGGCTCCTTCGGAGCGGACTCCGGGGGCGACTGGTCGGCGGAGCCGCCCACCGAGCCGGTGGCGGCGGCGGTGGCCGCCCTCTGCCGGGCGTACCTGCACCGCGACGCCGGTGACCCGGCCGCAGGCCAGCGGCTGCTCGTGCGGGCCCGGGAGTCGTTGACCGAACCGCCGGCCGCCGCCGAGCTGGCGAATCTGCTGCGGGCCGCCGAGGCCGAGCTGCGGGCCGAGCGGGGCGACCTGGAGACCGCCCGCGACCTGCTGGCGGGTGTCGCCGACGACCCGGCCGACCCCGCGCTCGCGGTGACGCTGGCGCGGGTGGAGCTGCGGTCCGGCGACATCGGCGCGGCCGGGCGCGCGCTGCCGGACTGGCAGGCGCCGCCGGCCGCGACGTGGCCCCTGCCGGTACGCCTGGACGCGGGCCTGCTGGGCGCGGTGCTGGCCGAGCGGGGCGGAGACGGGCGCCGGGCCGGACGGATCCTGGAGCAGGTGCTCGACCTCGCCGGCCCGCAGGGCTGCCGGCGGGTGTTCACCCGGGCCGAACCGCCGGTACGGGACCTGCTGGCGGCGCACCTGGATGCGGGTACCGCACACTTCTCGCTGGTCAGTGACCTGGTTCGGGGCGCCGAGCAGATCACGGCCCGGCCACCGGCCGAGTCGGCGGGCTCGCTCGACGAGCCGCTCACCGAGCGAGAGTTGACCATCCTGCGGTACCTGCAGAGCATCCTGTCCAACGTGGAGATCGCCGGCGAGTTGTCGCTCTCGGTCAACACGGTGAAGACCCACGTCCGCAACATCTACCGCAAGCTCGACGCGACCCGCCGGCGTGAGGCGGTCCGGCGGGCGCGCGAGCTGCGGCTGATCTGAACGGCCGGCCGCTCGCCGGCCACGAGGGTCAGGTGTTGGCCGCCGCGTCCACGGCGGTCAGCAGGTCGGGCAGGTCGTACCCGCCCTCGTGCCGGACGTCGTTGACGAAGAGCGTCGGGGTGCCGTTCACCCCGCTGCGGATCCCGCCGACGAAGTCCCGGCGCACCCGGTCGGCGTACGCCCGGCCCTCCACCTCCGCGTTCAGCTCGTCCGGTGGCAGCCCGAGCTGCTCGACGCCGAGCGAGAGGTGCACCGGGTCCAGCTGGTCCTGGTGCTCGTACAGCCAGTCGTGCATCTCCCAGAACCGGCCACGGACCGCGGCGGCCTCGGCTGTCTCGGCGGCTCGTTCGGCGTACGGGTGGATGTTGGCGATCGGGAAGTAGCGGTAGACCATCCGTACCGTGTCGGCCCGCTGCCGCAGCAGCTCGTGCAGGTTGGGGTACGCGGCGCCGCAGAACTGGCACTGGAAGTCGCCGTACTCGACGATCGTGACCGGCGCGTCGGCCGGCCCCCGGACATGGTCGTCGGTGGTCACCGGGTCCCGAAGGCGGGCGGTGACCTGGAGCGGGGTGCTCATCGGGCCATCACCGCCCGGTCGGCCGCGAGCCGGTCCAGCGCGTCGAAGATGCCGTCCGCGCCCGGGTTGACGTCCGGTGGGGAGAGGTGGCTCCAGGCCACCGTCCCGGCCGGGTTGAGCACCACCAGCGCCCGGGCCGCCTCGCCCTGCGGGGTGTACGCGCCGTACCGGCGGGCCACCTCGCCCTTGGGCTCGAAGTCGGCCAGCAGCGGGAATTCGATGCCCCGGCTCTGCGCGAACGCCCGGTGCGACCAGATGCTGTCCACCGAGATGCCGAGCAGCGCGGCGTCGTACTGGTCGAACACCGGCGCCGCCGCCTGGTAGAGCGACATCTGGTCACCGCAGACCGGGCTCCAGTCGGCGGGGTAGAAGGCGAGCACGACCGGCCGGCCGCGGAACTGCTCCGGCCCGGTCGGGCGCCCGTCCGGGGTGCTCTCCAGGGTGAAGCCGGGTGCGGGTCGCCCCGGTTGGATCAGCCCGTTCGGATCACTCATGCCCCCAGCCTGCTGCCGGGGCGGGTGAGGCCGGCTCACCCGTCCCGGGTGGTTCCGCGCTCGGCTCAGCGCAGCACCGGGGCGACCGCGATGTGGTTCTGCACCTCTCGGATCCCCGGCGCGGACCAGGCCACCCGCTCCACCTCGGCCCGCTCGGGCATCGAGTGCACCAGCCCCGCGAGCACGGCGGTGTCTCCGTGCACCCGGACGCTGATCCGCTCGGCCTCGGTGGCCCCGGCCCGGGCCAGCGCGTCGACGATCCGCTCGGCCAGGTTATGGCCGGCCGGCACGGCGGACGGGCGGACGGTGATCCCGTTGCTCACCCCGCGTACGCCGGTCAGCCTGGTGACGGCGCGCTCGGCGGCCCGGCGCTGGTACTCCCACTCGACCTCGCCGTGCAACGTCACCCAGCCGGCCGAGACCGTGACCTGGAGCTTCTCGACGGGCACGAACGCGTCCCACTCGAGCGCGTGGCTCGCCGCGGCGGCCAGGTCGGGGTCGGCGCGTTCGGCCTCGCCGGGCAGTCGCACCGTCAGGTCGTTGGCGAGTGCCCGGACCCGTGCGACCCGGTGCGCGGCCCGCTCGGCGGCCCACTTCTTCGCGTAGCTGTCCACCCGCCCGGTCAGCGTGACGACGCCCTCGGCGACGGTCACGCCGATCTCGTGCGGCTGCACTCGCGGTTCCCAGGTCAGCTCGTCGAGTACGGCGGACTGGATGTCCTGGTCGGTGCGGCTGATCGTCGCGATGGCCATCTGTCCCTCCTCCGGTGCGTGGGCGGCGGACCGGGTGACGGCCGCGGCCGAAGTCCGCCGGGGTCCGATCCTGCCGCCGTCCGGGGTGAGCCGTCCTCGCCCCGCCGGGGTGAGGCGAGGGGCCCGTCCGTCCCGTCCGGTGGCGGACGCGTGCACGAGGATCGATGGTGTGAGCGCTTCCAAAGCTCTCTCACGCGGACAGCGCGCCGGGCGGGGCGGGCGGTGGTGGTGGAGAGGGAGAAAGGCAGGGGCCCCGCTGGACCGTGGGGTCGAGCGGGGCCCGCGTACGGCCGCGGGTGGGTCAGTCGTTCAGGCCGATGGGGGAGTTGGGGCGGTCGACGTCGACGAACTCGACGTCGTCCACCGCGCGGTCGTCCCGGCTGCCGGCGGCCCGGGCAGCGGAGCCGACGGCCCAGCCGACCGCCGCGCCGACCAGCGCGGCGCCGATCAGCAGCGTCCAGGGGAGTGCCGGCTGACGGCCGGCGAGCGCGTCGAAGGCCAGCGAGGCCCGGCGCCGCGCCTCGTCGGCGGCGGAGCCGACCAGGTCGGTCGCGCCGTCGGCGAGGTCGCCGCTGTCGCGCCGGGCGGAGCGGGCGGTGCCCCGGACACTGTCTCCCGCGGAGCTGACGGCGGAGACCAGGTGCTCCCACGCCTGGTCCGCGATCCGCTCCGGCTTGCCGCGGCGGTCCAGCAGGTTGGTTCCGAACATCGTGGTTACCTCCTCGGGTGCCGAAGCCTGCGGCCACTTCGGACTTCGGCGTCTGTCAGCGCGTCACGATTCGCCTACCCCGCAGTGCCCCGCGCCGGCCAGGCGCAAACCCGGCCGACCCGGCTCGCCGGACAGTCAGCGCAGCACCACCACGGAGACGCCCCGGGCGAAGTCGTCATCGTCATCGTCGTCGTCATCGCCTCCGCCACCGAAGCCGCAGGCCAGTACGAGGGCGAGCAGGGCGCCGACGCCGGCCAGCCCGGCCAGTCTCTTGATCATTGAAGGTCCTCTCCGTCACGGTGGGTTCCCCGGCCGATGCTAGGTGGCGTCGGCAACCATCCGGGCTCGTCAGGGTCGATCGACGAGGTGCGACACGCCGGTGTCACGCGGGGCTGGCACGCATGGCGGGCCGGTTGGCGGGTGCGCCGGGCCGGGACCGCTACCCTGGTCCGGCGACGCGTCGGTTCCGACCGATCGTTGAGTGGTCAGATAACGAAAAGTACTGAGTAATCAGGAAGTGAAAAATCCGGATATGGCCGACTTGCCCGTGCCCGGATCCGCATATTGCTCATCCCGAGGGGTGGCGACCGAGGCCGTCAAAGGAATACTGTCGGTCGCGGCCCGCGTACTGATGAGGCGCCCGGGGGACGGGCGGGTGGAGGTGCTCGCGTGAGCCTGTCGATCGTGAAGTCGGTTCTGTCCGGTGGTGTCGTGGAGATCGCCCCGCGCGGCGAGATCGACGTCGACACAGCGTACGAGGTGCGCGAGGCGATCGCGGAGGTGCTGGCCAAGGGCCGCCCCCTGCGCATCGAGCTGAACATGAGGCTGGTCACCTTCATCGACTCGGTCGGCATCAGCGCGATGGTGGCCGGTTTCCAGACCGCCGAGGTGAGCGGCGTGAAGCTGGTGGTCACCGAACCGAGCCGGTTCGTGCACCGGCAGCTCTGGGTGACCGGCCTGCTCGGCCTCTTCGGCGCCCCCGAGCCGTACTTCGCCGGCACCGCCACCCCCGAGGTGCTTCCCGGCGCCTGAGCGCCGACACCCGGCCCACGCCGGTCAGGGCTGTTCGTCCAGGCCGGTCAGGTCGACGTCGGCCACCTCGGTGACCGCCCGGATGGCCGTCACGGACGCGTACCCCGCGGCCAGCAACGCCACGTCCGTGCCGGGCTGCGCGGCCTGGCCCGGCTCCTCCAGCGACGTACGCACGAAGCCGTGCCCGGATTCGGCCACCGTCATCTGCACCTGACCGAAGCTGGCCAGCGTGCCCCGGCGCACCCCGCGCAGTCGCCCGTGCGGCAGGTCCGGGGCGTTGACGTTGAGCACGCTCTCGATCGGCGCGGCGGTCAGCCGGGGGAGCAGATCCAGGGCGACCCGCGCGGCGGTGCTCCAGTTGCGCTCGGCGTCGCGTACCCGGGCGGCGGCGTGCACCGCGGCGCCACCGCTGGCGGCCGTCGCCTCGCCCGCGGAGAGCACGTCCAGCGAGACCGCGATCGCCCGGCAGCCGTTCGTGGCGGCGGTGAACGCGGCGCCGACCGTGCCGGAGTGCAGTACGGCGCGGCCGGCATTGGCACCCCGGTTGATGCCGGAGAGCACCACCGACGGCGGCGGGCCGAAAGCGCCGTGCAGCGCGATCAGCGTGATGAAGCCGGGCGAGCCGCCGACCCCGTACGCCGGCACGCCCGCCAACTCCGGCAGCGGGTGGTCGTGCACCACCACCCGCCCGTCCTGCTCCAGGGCGCTCATGGCGGCGCTGGTACCGCTCGCCTCCTCCAGCGGCGCGGCGACAACCACATCCAGGCCCCGCTGCGCCGCCGCCCAGGCCAACGCCTGAATCCCCGGCGCGGCGATCCCGTCGTCGTTGGTGACGAGCACGCGGAGCGTCATCGTTCGACCGCCCGGTCGGCCAGTTCGTCGGGGGTGGTCCGCTCCTGTTGTCGGCTGTCCGCCGGGACCAACCGGACCCGCTCCACCAGACCGGTGATCGAGTCCAACCGCCCGGTGCCCAGCCCGTGCCGGGTCACGTTGAGCGCCCCGGCGGCGGCGCCGGTCCGGATGGCGGTCCGGATGTCTCCACCGCCGGCCACCACGGCGGCCACCCCGGCGGTCATCGAGTCGCCCGCGCCGCGCGGGTCGGCCGCCTGCAACCGGGGCATCTCCACCTCGAACAGCTCACCGTCGATGAGCGCGAGCGCCGGTTCGTCGGCCCGGCTCACCACCACCGTCTCGGCGCCGGCGGCGTGCAGCTCGTATATCGCCCGGGTGAGCTCCGCGCTCTCCCCGTTGCGGGCGCGGCCGTCGCGGATCAGTTCCTCGTGGCTCACCTTCAGGAAGTACACCCCGCTGTCCAGCACCGCGCCGAGGTGATCGCCGGAGAGGTCGACCACCACCCGGCCGCCGTTGGCGCCGAGGTCGGCGGCGAAACGCCGGTACAGGTCGGCCGGGACGAGCCACGGCTCGTTGGGTCCACTGAGCACGCTCACCGACGCCCGCAGCCCCTCGCCGAGGGCCAGGTTGTACAACTCGTCGAGCTCGTGCCGGCTCAGGGGCTGCCCGGGCACATCGGCGATCTCCCGCCGGGACCCGTCCCGGCGGTCGTGCACGTACCCGCCGCTGCCGGAGTCGCGGACCACCACCTTGAGGTCCACTCCCTCGCTGACGAGCAGCGGCTCCAGCACCTGGCCGATCTCGCCGCCGAGGGCGGTGCAGAGCACCACGTCGACCCCGAGCGACATCACCATGCGGGCCTGCCAGACGCCCTGCCCGCCCGGGTGCAGGTGCAGCTCGGGCTGGTCGTTCGGCTGGTCGACGGTCACCGTCAGCTGCGGCGTGGGCGCGAAGACCATCACGTGCCCGCTCACCGGTCGTACCCGTTCATGCTCACGCCCTCCGTCGCCCGTCACGGCCGGTGGTTCCCCACCAGCCGACCGTAGTGGGAACGGGGTGTGCGTGCCGAGGCAACGGTCCGTGTCCGTCCGGGCGTTGCCAGCCCGACCGGGGTACGGGACGATCGTGCGACCAACGATGGCGGGAGACGGTGTGCTCAGGAGCGATACCTTCAGCTACACCGTCCAGGCCCGGTGCGAGCCGCGGGAGGCGGCGGCCCTGCTGAGCGATCTGACCCGGCAGGGTGAGCTGCACCCGCTGATCGTCCGGGTCCGCCGGCTGCCGCCCCGGCCCGGCGCCCGGGCCAGCTACGCGATCAGCGACCGACTGGTGGCCGGCCCGCTCCGCTTCCGGACCAGCTACCAGGCGGACGTGCTGATCAGCGAGGACGACGAGATTGTGACGGTGGCCCGCCAGTGGCCGGCCACGACGGTGCGCAACCACACCCGGCTGCGTGGCGAGCCGGACGGCCTGGTCCGGGTCGACGTCGAGATCACGCTGACCGCGCCGGCCCCGCTGTTCGGGTACGCGTTCCGCCAGGCCCGGGCGGCCCACCTGGCCCTGGCCACCCGGCTGGGCGCGGCCCTGGACCGCCCCGGCGAGACCCCGCCCGCCACCTGATCGCCCGCCCCGCGCTCGGCCGCCCGCGAAGATCGTGCTCGATCCTGGATGTAGTGGCCTGCCGCCGAGAGGAGGCCACTAGATCCTGGTTGCGGCGCGATCATGGCCGGTCCGGCCCGCGACGGTGGGCCGCGCCGCCGGCCGTCGACCCCACGGCTTGTACGTGGACAGCACCGTCGCAATGATCATGAGGCTGGTCGACACGGCCGGCGCGATCACCAGGTCGGCGCGGTCCCGGGCGGGCAGGGCGGCGCCCAGCGCGCCGGCGTGCCGCAGGTTCGGGGTGAGCAGGAACAGCACCAGCCCGACCATCACCGTGGTGAGCACGAGTTTGACCACCACCCATCGGTAGCGCAGCAGGCCCCACGGGGTGAGCAGCGCGCTGGCCACGCCGACCAGCCAGACCAGCACGCTCAACGGCGCGAACAGCACGGTGCCGACCAGCGCGGCGACCGGGTAGACGACGGCCGGGTCGGCGCCGCGTTGTGCCGCGACGCCGAGCGTGAGCAGCGTCAGGTCGGCGCCGAGCCAGCCGAGCGAGGTGACCAGGTGCAGGGTGAGCAGCGCCTTGCGGGCGGTGGGCGGGATCCGACGCATACCAGGATGCTGCCCGCCGGGCCCGGTCCGGGCGTCCGACCGTCGGCGACATCCCGGGTACGTCCGCTGACGTACCCGGGGTCCGGCGCCCCGCGAGGCGGGGCGCCGGCCGGCGGGTCAGTACACCGACAGGTGCACGTGGTTGGTGTGGTCGCTGGACGGGTCGCCGCCCGCCCCGCTGTACGACTTCCACCCGCTGCTGGGCAGCCAGATCTGCCTGTACCAGATCACGTACAGCACGGCGAGCCGGTCGGCGTTGCGGATGAAGTACGCGGCCAGGTTGTTGCCGTACGTCTTGTCACCGCCGGTGGCGTCGCCGCCGAAGCCGCCCTTCTGCGCGGCGAAGTCGCACGCCCGGCCCTTCGGGTGCTCGCCGGAGCCGCCGTTGCGGTGGCAGGAGACGTACCGGGTGAAGCCGGCCGCCTTGGCCTGGTTGAGCGCGTGCAGGGTGCGCGGGGTGATGCAGCCGGAGGCCGGGGTGGGGTCGTTGACGCTGCACGACTCCGACGGCCAGGAGCCGTCGGAGTTGCGCGGCGCGGCCGTGGCGTTGGCGGTGGAGGTGCCCCGGTTCGAGCCGCCGTCGGCGGTCGTACGGGCCTTCGTGGTGGCCACGGTCAGCGCCCGTTCGGCCTGCTCCTTGCGCTTGGCCATGACCGTGACCTGCTTGCGCTGCTCACGGATCTCGCCGTCCAGGGCGATGCGGGTGCGATTGACCTCGTCCCTGGTGGCGGTGAGGTCGCGCAGCGCCCGGTCCTCGTTGGCGGCGACCGCGTCCAGCGTGACGGCCCGGTCCATGAAGCCCTCGGGGGTGCTGCTGCTGAGCAGCGCCGACACCGTGCCGAGCCGGCCGGTGCGGTAGGCCAGTCCGGCGATCTCGTCGACCTTGCCGCTGCGCGCCGTGAGTTCGATCTCGGTGGTCTTCAGCTGGGTGGCGAGCTGCTGCTGCCGCCGCACGGAGGTGTCCAGGGCGCGTTTCGCGTCCAGGTATCCCTTGCTGGCCGCCTCCAGTTGGGCCCGCAGCGCCGGGGTGCCGCCCTCTTCGTCTCCGTCGGGTGCCGCGGCGGCCCGCTGGCCGGTCGGGGGAGCGGCCGAGGCGGCGCCGGCCGGGATCGCGACGCTGAGGGCGAACATCGCGACGATCAGGGCCGCCAGTCGGGCGGCGGGTGGTCGTGCTGGTACCACTACGCATGTCCTTCCGTCAGCCGCCGACCGGGTTAGCTGACGGGTTCGGGACGGAAGATCCCTACCGCGGACGCGGATGCACCCCAGGAACATGGTTCCCCGGTTCGCCCCGTTCGGGCGATTAGGCGGCGACCGCCACCGGCGCCGGGAGGGCGCCGCCGGGTGGAGGCCGGGACCGAGCCTACCGGTGCCGATGGGACCAGTGCAGCCGATGTGACGGACGGTGCGTGCGTCGTCACGGAAAATTCCGGCCAAGCCGAGTAAAACTCCTGAAACGCACTACCATTCGACCGAACCGCACGCCCCGGGGGCCGCGCCGGGTTCGATCTGCAACGTCGCGTGCTCGATCCGGAAGTCCTCGTGCAGGGCGGTGCGTGCCGCGGTGAGCACCACTCCGACATCCGCGCCGGGCGCCATGGTCAGGTGCGCGGAGGCCACCTCCATGCCCGAGGTGAGCGTCCAGACGTGCAGGTCGTGCACCTCGACCACGCCGGGCACCGCGGCCAGCCGGTCGTGCACGGCCGTGACCTGGAGGTGCTCCGGGGCGGCCTGCACCAGGATGCGGACCGCGGCCCGTCCCAGCCGCCAGGTGCGCGGCAGGATGAACACGCCGATGGCGACCGCGACCAATGGGTCGGCCCACCACCAGTCGGTGACCTGGATGAGCAGCGCCGCGCCGATCACGCCGAGCGAGCCGAGCAGGTCGCCGAGCACCTCCAGGTAGGCGCCCTGAAGGTTGATGCTCTCCCGGGCGCCCGCGCGGAGCAGGCCGAAGGCGGCCACGTTGGCGAGCAGGCCGAGCACGGCCACCGCGAGCATCGGACCGGCCAGCACCTCGTGCGGGTCGCCGAACCGGCGGATCGCCTCGATCACCACGTAGACCGCGACACCGGAGAGCAGGACCGCGTTGGCCAGCGCGGCGAGCACCTCGAGTCGGTAGAGCCCGAAGGTGCGTTGCGGGTCGCCGGTGGCCCGCCGGGTGGCGGTGATCGCGGCGAGCGCCATCCCGATGCCGAGCACGTCGGTGAACATGTGGCCGGCGTCGGAGAGCAGGGCCAGGGAGCCGGTGTGGAACGCGGCCACCGCCTCGACCACCATCAGGGCGGCGAGCAGCCCGAACGCTGTCCAGAGCCGCCCCCGGTGCTGGTGCGCGGCGTTGGTGACCGACCCGTGGTGGTGGTCATGACCTGCGCCCACGAGACCACCCTCCGCCGTCGATCGGGACCGGGTCAAATGTATGCTCACATCGCTATGTATGCAAGTGTACGGCAGGTCGCCGACCCGCGAGGGGCGCCGCCGCAGGTCAGCCCGTCGGGTCGATGGTGGTGAGGCGCTGGGTAGCGCGGGAGAGCGCGACGTAGAGGGTGCGTACCCCGGCGCCCGGATCCGCCCGGATCTCGCTCGGGGCGATCAGCACCACCCCGTCGTACTCCATGCCCTTGGCCTCCAGGCTGGTCACCACCTGCAGCCGCGGCGCACCGAGCGCGCCGAGCCAACCGGCGACCTCGTCGCGGCGGGGGACCGGGGTGATCACCCCGACCGTGCCCTCCACCTCGGCCAGCAGGCCGGTGGCCGCCTCCACGGTCGCGGTCTCCAGCTCGGTGGCGGGCACCACCAGCTCGACCGGATCGACCCCGGTGGAGCGGACGGCGGTCGGCAGCGGCAGGTCGGGATAGATCCGGCGGATCTCCGCCGCCGCCACCGCGAAGATCTCCGCCGAGTTGCGGTAGTTGGTGGTCAGCGTGAAGTCGTGCCGCTTGCGTCGGCCCAGCGCCTGGTCCCGGGCCCGGTTCAGCTCCTCCGGGTCACCGGTCCACGCGGTCTGCGCCGGGTCACCCACCACCGTCCAGGAGGCCAGTCGGCCGCGCCGACCGACCATGCGCCACTGCATCGGCGAGACGTCCTGCGCCTCGTCCACCACCACGTGCGCGTACTCCCGGTAGTCCGCCGGCCGCTCCCGGGCCGCCGCCCGCGCGGCCCGCTGCCGGTCGCCGAAGCTGCTCAGCTCGCGGACCCCGCCCGCGAGCTGGAACGGGTCACGTCGGGCGCGGGCCGGCTGCGCCGGCTTGCCGAGCAGCGCGTCCAGCTCGTCCAGCAGCGCCACGTCGGCGATGGTCAACCCGGCGGCGTCCAGATTCTGGTACGCCGCGCTGAGCAGCCGGATCTCGGCGGTGGAGAGGATCCCACCCGCGTACCGGCGCAGGCGATCCGGTCGGGCCAGCCAGCCGAGCACGTGCCGGGGGTGCAGCCGTGGCCACCACGCCTTGAGAAACTCCCGGAACTCCGACCGCTCGGCGATCTCGTCCTCGAAGGCCCGCTGCTCCGGCAGCCGGCCGATGCCCAACCGGCGAGCCTGTGCCCACAGCGCGGCGAAGACACCGTCGAAGCCGGCCCGACGGACCTCGTTGCGCCGGGCACCCCGGTTCAGCACGCGGTCCCGGATCCCGTCCAGTTCGGCCCGGTCCAGCCGCAGCAGCGTGCCGCGGTAGAGCAGCCGCAGCTCGCCCGGGCCGCCCGGCACCGCGTCCCGCACCGCGCGTTCCAGCACCCGGCGCATCCGCAGCGAACCCTTCACCGCCGCCACCTCGGGTGAGTCGGTGCGGGTGGCGGTCATCCCCGGGAATAGGGTGCCCAGCGAGTGCAGGGTCGCGGTGTCCTCGCCGAGCGAGGGCAGCACCGAGGCGATGTACTCCACGAAGACCGAGGACGGGCCGACCACCAGGATGCCGCCGCCCGCGTACCGGCTGCGGTCGGAGTACAGCAGATAGGCGGCCCGGTGCAGGGCGACCGCGGTCTTGCCGGTGCCCGGGCCGCCGGCGACGATCGTCACCCCGGAGCCGGGCGAGCGGATCGCCTCGTCCTGCTCCCGCTGGATGGTCGCCACGATGTCGCGCATGCCCCGGCCGGTGGCCCGGGACAGGGTCGCCAGCAGCGCGCCGTCGCCGACCACCGTCATCCCCTCGGGAGCGGCGGTCGGGTCCAGTAGGTCGTCCTCGATCCGGGTGACCCGCTCGCTGCGGGACTGGATGGTGCGCCGGCGCACCACGCCCTGCGGCTGGGCCGGGGTGGCCTGGTAGAAGGCGGCGGCGGCCGGTGCCCGCCAGTCGACGACCAGCGTCGTCGCGTCCTCGTCGCGGATGCCGAGCCGACCGACGTGCAGCACCTGCCGGTCCCGCAGGTCCAGACGGCCGAAGACCAGCCCCTCGTGCTCGGCGTCGAGGGTGTGCCGCCGCTGCGCGGCGTGGAAGACCATCGCGTCGCGCTCGACGAGCGCGCCGAAGGTGCCCACCCGGGCCATCCGGTAGCCGTCCCGCTCGGCGCGGACCGCCGACCGCCGCAGTTCGGCGAGTCGGGCGTACACCCGGTCGAGGTGCCGTTGCTCGACGGCGATCTCCTGCTCCAGGGCGGTCTGGTCGGTCAACGCACGCTCCTTCGATGTCGCCGGCAAGCGGCGCGAACCGCGCGGGCCAACCGCAGAAGGGTACGGCCCTGGGCCCGGCCTCCCGCGCCCGAGGTGCGGGAACGTGGTCAGACACCCGTCCCGGCGGGGGTCGTGCCGCTCGCGCGGGGCGCCGGCTCGGCGAGCACCCGGCTCAGGACGCCCGTCAGCGCGGCGTTCACCTCGTGCGGGCGTTCCATCATCAGCATGTGCCCGGCCCCCGGGCAGACGGTCAGGTCGGTGGCCGGCAGTACCGCGGCGATCGACTCGGCGCACGGCGGCGGGGTCAGCCGGTCCCGGTCGCCGACCAGCGCGGCCGCCGGCAGGTGGGCCAGCGCGGCGAGGGTGTCCAGCCGGTGCTGGGCGCCGATCGAGGCGCGGAACCCGCCGATCGAGCGCAGCGAGGCGCGGGCCACCGCCGAGGTCACCAGCCGGATGTCGGCCGGATCGCAGCGGTCGCCGAAGAGCATCCAGCGGATGCTCGGTTGCAGCGCGCGCAGCAGCGCCCGGGGTGCGCGCCACGAACCGCACCGGGCCAGCACCCCGGCGCCGGTCGTCTCGGCCAGCCGGATCAGCCGGGCGATCCGGGGCGAGAGCCCGTAGACGGTGTGCGTGTGCCCCTCGGCGGTGGTCGAGACGAAGACCAGGCCGGCGGTCCGGGCGGCGAAGTGCGCCGGGTGGCGGTGCGCGTACTCCATGATCGTCATGCCGCCCATCGAGTGCCCGACCAGGACCACCCGCCCGGTCGGCGCGACCGCGTCGAGCACCGCGAGCAGGTCGTCGCCGAGCTGGGCCAGGGTGGCAGTGGGCAGCGGCATGCAACTGGACCGGCCATGCCCCCGCGCGTCGTAGGTGACCACCCGCACCGCGTCGCCGGACGACCCGGTGAGGGCGTCGACCTGCCGGTGCCAGCTGCGCCCGTCCAGCGTCCAGCCGTGCAGCAGAACGGCGGTGACCGGGGCGTCCGTCGGCCCCGTCGCCTCGACGTGCAGGCGTACCCCGTCGGGCAGACCGACCTCGAACCGCTCCGGCATCGCCACCTCCCAGGGCCGCCCGGCACGAACCGCACCGGCATACCCGGCGGTAACACCGGCTACCCGCCATGACACCACGCCAATCACGCGCAGAGAACATTCCCGACCCCGCCCGTGGCCACCCCACAGCGGGCCAAGCTGAACGGCATGGGGTCGTCGGGGGCAACGCCCGGACCGCCGGTGGGTGGACCGTCGGCACCGGGGCGGCAGGCCGGTGGTACGCCGCGCGCCGCGCTGGCCGAGCTGCTCGCCGGTAACCGGCGGTTCGTCAGCGGCCAGCCGGTGCACGGACACGACGTCACCGCCGCCGCGGCCGCCTCGGGCGACCAGCAGCCGTACGCGGTGGTGCTCGGCTGTATCGACTCGCGGGTGCCGCTGGAGGCGATCTTCGATCAGACCTTCGGCGCGATCTGCGTGATCCGCACCGGTGGGCACGTGCTGGACCGCGCGGTGTGCGGCTCGATCGAGTACGTGGTCGGCCAGCTCGGCGTACCGCTGGTGATGGTGCTCGGCCACGAGCGGTGCGGCGCGGTGGGAGCCGCGGTGGACGCGCTGCGCGCCGGGGTGCGTCCCGCCGGGTCGCTGGCCCACCTGGTGGACGAGATCGCTCCGGCGGTGACCGAGGCGGGGCTGGACGACCCCGCGGTGCATCCGCTGGCGATCCGCCGGCACGTCCGGCGCACGGTGCGGACCCTGCGCCACGACGACCTGCTGGCCGGGCCGGTCGCCGCGGGCGGGGTGGCCGTGGTCGGCGGTCTCTACGACCTGGCCACCGGGGAGGTCGCCCTGTTGGACCCGGCCTGAGCCCCCGGCGGCCCGGCGGCCAGGTGGCGAACGCGGAACCGCCCGCCGGGAGATCCCGGCGGGCGGTTCGAGGTGTAGCGGTGGGGGAGGGCTCAGCCCTCGAAGACGCCGGCCTCGACCAGGCGCTTCTCGGTGGCGTCCCAGCCGTCGCCCGGGTGGGTCGTGTTCAGGTTGTTGATCTCCGCCCGGATCTTGGCGGCGTGGCCGGCCGCGGCCAGCACCCGGATCTCCTCGACGAAGGCCTCGGAGTCGGTGCGCAGGTGCGCGGTCTTGCCGTTGGTCAGGTTGCGCACGTAGGCGTGCTTGCCGCCGTTGAGCGGGATGAGGTACTTGAACTCGCCCAGCACGCTGAGGGCGCCACCCTGGCCAGCCTGGCCGGCCCGGACGGACGCGCGCGCGGTCTTAGAGGTGTTGCTCGCCACGGAGGTACTCCTTGCAAGACGTACGGGAGGACTGGAACGTCCGGGGGCTGTGTGCGGGCCACCACCTGGGTCGACCCACGAAGTTGTGCGCGGCACAAGCCGCCGATGGAACTGTACAGGACCACGACATCAGGCTGGTCGTCGCGGTGTCCTGAGAGGCAACGGGGACCACCCGTCCGGCTATTCCGGCCGGCGTTTTTTCCGATTCTCTGGCGCACCATCCGTCACACGAGTAATCATGTGTAGCAGCAACAACTCCGGTGGACGAGGTCGTAGGGGAAGACGCACCTCGCTCTCCGGGAGGTCACCGTGCCAACGCGTGGCGTCGTATACGTCCACTCGACCCCGCTCGCCGTGTGCTCGCACGTCGAGTGGGCGATCGCGCGCGTCCTAGCCGCGCCGGTCAACCTGCAGTGGACGGCTCAGCCCGTCGACCCCGGCGCCCGCCGGGCCGAGTGCGGGTGGACCGGTCGTCCGGGGACGGGCGCCGAGCTGGCTGCTGCCCTACGGCAGTGGCCCATGATCCGTTTCGAGGTGACCGAGGAACCGAGTCCCGGCGCCGACGGCGAACGTTTCATGTACGTGCCGGCGCGCGGCCTGTTCCGGGCCACCGTCGGTGCGGCCGGCGACATCCAGCTCGGCGAGGACCGGCTGCGGGCGTTGATGGCCGCGGCCCGGGCGCCGGAGGCGCTGGCGCACGCGCTGGACAAGGCGCTCGGCACCGCGTGGGACGATGACCTGGAGCCCTACCGGTACGCCGGCGACGGCGCCCCGGTGACGTTGCTCACCCGGGTCGGCTGACCCGGTCACCCGCCGGTCGGGCCACCTGCCCGCACGCTGGCGCGGCGGCGGCTGACCGGTGAGGTCAAGTTGCCCCGATAAGGGCGAACTGGTGGGATGGGTGGGTGCCGATTCGCCCGCGTCGCGCCAGCGTCGCCGTCGCCGCCCTGACCGCCCTGCTCGTCTCCGGCTGCTCGGGTACCGCGGACCACCCCGCGCCGACGCCCGGTCCGGCCGGCACCTCCGCCGGCCCGAGCGCCCCCACGACCATGCCGCCTGGCGACCCCGCCGCCCAGGCGGCGGCGCTGGTCGCCACCCTCTCCGACGAGGACCTGGTCGGCCAGGTGCTGATGCCGTACGCCTACGGCGACTCGGCCACGAAGGTCTCACCCGGCTCGGCCGCCGGCAACCAGGCGCTGGCCGGGGTCGACACCCCCGCCGAGATGATCGCCAAGTACCGGTTGGGCGGGCTGATCCTGGTCGGGTTCAGCGCCGACGACCCGACCAAGGGCAACCAGGAGACCACCAACGTCGACAACCCGAAGCAGGTGCACGAGCTGACCGGCGGCCTCCGCGCCGCCGCCGGTCGGCTCGCCGCCGGCTCCGCGCCCTTCCTGGTCGGCACCGACCAGGAGTACGGCGTGGTCACCCGGATCACCAACGACGTCACCGTGCTGCCCAGCGCCCTCGCCGCCGGTGCGGCCGGCGACCCGGCGCTGACCGAGGCCGCCTGGCGGGCCGCCGGCGCCGAGCTGGCCGCGATGGGGATCAACGTCGACTTCGCTCCGGTGGCCGACGTGCTGGCCACCCGCAGCACGGTGATCGGCTCCCGGTCCTACGGCTCGGACCCGAAGCGGGCCGCCGCGCAGGTCGGCGGCGCGGTCCGGGGCCTCCAGGCGGTCGGCGTCGCCGCCACCCTGAAGCACTTCCCGGGTCACGGCCACAGCGCCGACGACTCGCACCAGGACCTGCCGGTGCTCACCCAGTCCGCGGCGGCGCTGAAGAGCGGTGCCTGGCCACCGTTCACCGCCGGCATCGACGCCGGCGCGATGGCCGTGATGTCCGGTCACCTGGACGCGCGGACCATCGACCCGGGCACCCCGGCCACCTTCTCGCACAAGCTGCTCACCGACGTGCTGCGCGGCCAGCTCGGCTTCACCGGCGTGGTGATCACCGACGGCATGAACATGCCCCCGGCGAAGCGCTGGGCTCCCGGCGAGGCCGCGGTCCGGGCACTGAACGCCGGCAACGACCTGATCCTGATGACCCCGAACGTCGGCCAGGCGTACGACGGGCTGCTCGCCGCGCTGCGCGGCGGGTCGCTGACCCGGGCCCGACTGGTCGAGGCGGTCACCCGGGTGCTGACCATGAAGTTCCGGCTGGCGGCGCTCCCGACCGCCGAGATGTCCACGCTCAACGCCCCGGCGCACCGCGCGGCGGCGGACGCGCTGGCCGCCGGTGCGGTAACCGTGCTGCGCGGCGCCTGCGGCGGCGCGGTGCGCGGACCGATCACCGTCACCTCCTCCGGCGGGCGGGACGGCACCCGGTCGCTGCTCACCGAGGCGCTGACCGCGGCCGGCGTCAAGGTGGTGCCCAAGGGAGGCACGGTGGTGCACCTGGTCGGCTACGGCGACGGCGCCACCGACCTGCGCGCCGACGCGGCGGTCACGGTCGCCATGGACACCCCGTACGTGCTGGCCAAGGCGAAGTCGCCGACGCTGCTGGCCACGTACTCCTCCAGCCGGGCGTCGATGACCGCGTTGGCCGCCGTGCTGGCCGGCAAGGCCCGCCCAGGTGGCCGGTCCCCGGTGACCGTGCCCGGTCTGCCCGCGACCACCTGCGGCACCTGACCGCCGACCGCCAGCGCGGCGGCGGGCAGGTGCCGTCCGGTTCGTCCGGCACCTGCCCGTGTTACCCGATGACCTCAGCGGCGGATCGTGACCTGCTGAGCGACGGCCGAGCCACCTGACTCGAACGCGGCCAGCACGGCCTCCGCCTTATCCCCGTCGACCGGGACCAGCACGGTCACCGGCCGGCCGGGTCGCAACTCGACCGTGCGGCTGCCCAGTGCCCGGTCGCCGTTCCAGGTGTAGAGATACGCCGTGCCCGTACGGTCGGACTGGAGGGAGACCTCGACCCCGCCGTTCACCCGGTGCTGCCGGGTGAGGCGCAGCGCCCGCTCCGGCAGCCGCGGCACCGCCGCCGGCGCCACGCCGCCGACCGCCGACTGGGCGATCGTCTGCGGGCTGTGCACGCTGCGCGCCGAGGTGTCCGGGAAGACCGGCGTGCTCGGGTCCTGCTGGGCAGGGGTGTAGCCGGGCAGGGTGACCAGGCCGTAGCGGTACGGGTCGGCTCGTACGCCGGTGAACGTCGACCAGCCGAGTCGGGACTGGGAGGCGAGATCCTGCGTGTCCGAGTCGTAGACCAGCACGTTGAAGCCCATCCGGGCCGGGTCGACCGCGTCGGGCAGCACCGCGAACGGGATGCTCGTCTCGATCGTGTAGCCGGTGTAGGGCTCGCTGACCTTGCTGACCACGGTCATTCCCGGAGCGGTCTGCCCACCCGGGCCCTGCCGGTTGTCGGCGTCGCGCTGCCAGCACGGCGGGTTGCCGTTGGCCGGGTCGTCGGTGATGGGGAAGATGCCCGCCTTGAACACGGTCGAGGTGTCCGAGGAGTCGCCCTTCGGGTCGACGATGATCTCGACGCTGTCGGTCCGCCGCTGGCGCTTGCAATCCTGCGGCACCACCTTCCGGCCGAGCACGTCGTCGGTGACCGTGACGATCACCTTGAGCGCGTCCGCGGTCCAGGCGATCCGACCCTTGGCGGAGGCGTCCGTCGCGGTGGTCGCCTCGCCCTCCCAGATGCGCGAGAAGTCGAGCTCCTCGCCCGGGTACTCGCCCGCGCTGGCCACTCCATCGACGGCGTGGGCGGCGCCGGCCTGCGGCACCTCGGTGGTCGGCACGATCTCCAGGGCGCCGGTCTCGACCGTGCTGCCGGTGCTGCTGGCGGTGGTGATGGTGATGCCGTAGTCGCCGCCGTCGCCGCCCTCGTTGGCCGTCGGCAGCGAGGCGTCACTGTTGGTGACACTGAAGGTGACCGCGCCGGTGGCGCCGGCCGCCAGGTCGCGGTAGCTCTTCGTGGCGGCGTCGGCGGTGAAGCCTGCGGGCAGGCCGAGGGTGACCGTGCCGTTCTGTACGGTCTCGCCGACGTTGCGCAGGTCGACCCGGACGTCGCGGCTCTTGCCGGAGCCGATGGTGAGCACCGGCTTGATCAGGGTGTCGAGCTGGCCGTAGCCGCCCGCGCTCGCCCAGTCGCGGAAGAGACCGACCTCGGGCAGCGGCTCCAGGGTGCCGCGTACATCGGCGACGACCCGGACGGCCTCGTCGGTGCTGCCGGAGCCCTGGCCCTTGGTGCTCAGGGTGGCCGAGAGCAGCTTCTGCGTGCCCGTCTCGGCGCCCTTCGGCACGGTGACGGTGAAGGTCGCCGTCCGATCCCGGCCAGCCGGGACGCTCACGCCGAGCCCGCTACCGCCGGAGACGGACCAACCGGCCGGCACCTGCAGCGTCACCCCGGGGTGGTTCAGTGCCCGGTTGGCGGCGGCCTTGACGTGCGCCGTGACCTCGACGCTCTCGCCGGGTGCCACGTCGAAGCGGTCGGTGGTCAGGTACAGCTCGGTGCCCTTGGGCAGCCCGCCCTTGGTCGACGGAAGCATCGACCCGCGCAGGATCGCCTCCGGTGAGCTGTCCTCCGGGTCGTACGGCACCCGGCTGTCGACGAGGGTGTAGAAGTCGCAGCGGATCTTCGCCGGGTCGGTCGGGGCGGCCGCGGTGCCGGCCCAGCCCTGGGTCACGTACTCCCGGCGGGCCTCGACCTCGATCTCCGCCCAGGTCTTGCGGCTGCTGCTCGGGGTGCCCTCCCAGACGCCGAAGACCTGGTCGGTCGGGACCGTCGGGGTGAAGCTGGACGCGCACGCCGGGCCGGCCGAGGAGCTGCCGGTTCCACCGGTACGCAGGAACTTCGCGGCCCGGAACACGCTGAGCCCTTCCTTGCGGATCTGCTCCGGGAAGGCCTTCGGGTCGGCGGCTGCCTGGAACGCCTCGGCGGCGAACCTGGCGGCCTGCTGGTGGTTGCCGTGGTTACCCGGGGTCGGCGACGGGTTCATGGTCATGATGATCTCGGGGCGGGTCGTCCGGATCACCCGGACGATCTGAGCGAGCGTGTCGTCGTGGCCCCAGATCTGCTCGGACAACGGTGCCGAGGCGGTGTACCAGAAGTCGACCCGATCGAGGTTGTACAGGTTCTGCACGCCGGCCCGCCCGATCGCGGTCCGCTCCTCGCGCTCCCGGATGATGCCGAGTGGTGGCCCCTCCTCGAGGCCGACGGCGTTGCCGCCGCCCTCGCCACGGGTGATGGTGACGACGCCGGCCTTGGCGCCGTACTTCTCCTTCCACTGCCCCAGCGTGGCGAGGCTGCCCGCCTCGTCGTCGGGGTGGGCGCTGACGAAGAGCACGTCGAGGTCGACCGCGCCGCCGGCGGCGGGGTGGGCGGTGGCGGCGAGGGCGGCGCCTGGTGTCCCGGACAGGGCCAGCGCGAGCGCCGTCGGTAGCAGGAATGCCTTGAGTCGCATGTGGATCCTTCCGAACCGCGGGGTCCGGACAGCGACGACCGGCGGGGGACGCGGGATGCGCCGCCCCGACGGGTCGGGTCCGGTTCGTTGGTGGGATGGGCGGCGGTGAGGCCCCGATCGACGGGCGTCACCGGGGTGCACAGCGGTACGGGACTTCCGTACACACTGGAAGGCCTTCGCCGGGTGACGCTAGAGATCGTCGGCGAGGAGCGTCAATACCCACGAAGGGACTTTCTTCTTTTCTAGAAGAAACGAACTCGGGCGTAACCAGGGGGTCACTCTCTGGATCCGCATCAGTGCATAAAGGCATTTTTCCTGCTCCGAGGGGTCTTGGTTGGTCGCCGAGACCCAGTCGTTACTTGACTCCATAGTTCGTTCGCCGTAGGAAGGAAGTGTGACTGACGTGGTGACGCCACCAACGAGCCCGGTGAGCCGGGAGCGGTCGAAGGAGATCAAGCGGCTTTCCGTGATCTCCACCGCCCGCCAGGTACGCCTGCTCTCGCGTGCCGAGCTGACCGAGCTGACCGGGCTGAGCCCCGCCACGCTCACGCCGTTGGTCCGTGAGCTGATCGCGGAGGGCTACCTTCTGGAGCGAGGGCCGGGCGCGTCCCGCTCGGGGCGTCCCCGCGCGATGTTGGAGTTCAACCCTCGCGCCGAGCTGGTCGCGGCCGTTTCGCTGGAGCCGTCCCGGATCAGCTGCGAGATCGCCGACAGCGACGGAGCTGTGGTCGCCCACCGTGCCGTCCGACTCGCCGGTGACATCGTCGACACCATCTGCCGTTCCATCCCCGAACTGGCCGGGGAGGGCTTGCCGGCGTTGCGGGGTGTGGCCATCGCGGCGCCTGGCGTCTCCTCCGGAGGCGCTGTCCGTCTCGCCCCGTCGGTCGGTCTGGTGGAGGGTCGGCCGGTGGGGGAGATGGTCCAACGGCGGCTGGGCGTACCGGTCGTGGTCGACAACGACGTGAACCTGATGGCGGCGGGCGAACACGCCGCCGGGGCGGGCAGTGACGTCGCCGACCTGCTGCTGCTGCACGTCGCCGACGGCATTGGCGCGGGTCTGGTGCTCGACGGGCAGGTCCGTCGGGGCGCCGGTGGCGCCGCCGGCGAGGTGGGTTTCCTGCCGCTGGACGCCGCGGATCGTGGTCACGACGGGATCGGCCCCTTCGAGGCACGCTGGTCGGAGAATGCCATCGCCGAGCGGGTGGTCGCGTTGGCGCCGGGCCGCCGTCCCGAGGCGCCGGTACGCGCCCTGGTGGAGCTGGCGCGCACCGGAGGCGCCGCCGCCGCGTTCCTGGACGAACTGCTGACCGCCTGGTCCCGACTGATCGTCTCGTGCGTCTGCGTCATCGACCCGGGTCGGGTCCTGCTCAGCGGTGCCGCCGCACAGCTCGACGATGCCGCCGTCGAGCGGATCCAGACTCTCGTCAGCGCCGGCGCGCCCGCATCGACCGAGGTACGCCGGGCGGTGCTCGGCGATCAGGCGGTGCTGCACGGTGCGGTCAGCTACGCGCTGTCGGCCGCCGCGGCCGGCCTACCCAACCTGCTTCCCGCCCCGTAACCACCCCGGTTTTCCCTCGTCCCCCCTGGAGGTACTCATGAGACGTCGCCTTTTCCTCGCCGGAGCGCTCGCCGCGGCCCTGGTCGTCGGCACCGCCGCCTGCGGTGGTGGCGACGACGCGGCCGACGGCAGCGTCGAGTCGCTGACGATCTACACGGCCCGTGACAAGAAGGTCTCGACCTTCGTGGTCGACCAGTTCACCGCGAAATTCCCCGAGTACAAGGGGAAGGTCGAGGTCCTCAACCTCGGCGCCCAGGAGATCCTCGAGCGGGTCCGGGCCGAGAAGGCCAACCCGCAGGCGGACATCTGGTGGGGCGGCACCCAACAGGGGCTGGCCGCCGGCGCGTCCGAGGACCTGCTGACCGCCTGGCAGCCGACGTTCGCCAGCAAGATGGACGCCCGGTACAAGGACGCCGAGGGCCGCTGGTTCGGCGAGATCCTGCTGCCCGAGGTCATCATGTACAACAACAAGGCGCTCACCCCTGAGCAGGCCCCGAAGGACTGGGACGACCTGCTCGCGCCGCAGTGGAAAGACAAGATCGTCATTCGCGACGTGGCCGCGTCCGGCACCATGCGGTCGATCTACGCCTCGATGATCCAGCAGCAGTCCGCCGACGGCAGCAACCCCCAGCCGGGCTACGACTGGCTCAAGAAGCTCGACGCCAACACCGGCGCGTACGCCGCGAACCCAGCGGACCTGTACCTGAAGCTCTCCCGGCAGCAGGGCCTGCTCAGCGCCTGGAACCTGCAGGACATCCTGCTCCAGGCCAACCAGTCGAACATGCCGTTCGGCTTCGTGATGCCGGCCTCCGGCGCGCCCGTGCTGGTCGACGGTCTCGCCGCGGTCAAGGGTGGCAACACCACGGGCACCCAGAAGTTCATCGAGTTCCTCTTCGACGACAAGCTCCGCGCCGACCTGGCCAAGGACTACTACCAGATCCCCGCGGTGGACATCGCCGAGGAGCCGGAGTGGCTCGCCCAGCTCCAGCTCAAGCCGATGGACGTCGACTGGGACGTGGTCGGTAAGAACGAGACCGACTGGATCAACCACTGGAACGGCGAGATCAAGAACAAGGGCTGACCGGATCGGCGCCGGACCGGGAAATCCCGGTCCGGCGCCGCGCCGGGGACGTACCGGCGCTGGACGGCCGAGGTGACTCGCGTCCGACCGGCTCCCCGGCCCGCCCCACCCCTGCGACCGGCCACGCCCGGTTCCGGACTGAGGAGAGACATCATGATCGATGTCACGCTGGAGTCGGTGAGCAAGCGCTTCTCGCGCGCCGGCGACACCGCGGCCGTCGACGACGTCGACATCACCATCGCCGCCGGGGAGTTCTTCACCCTGCTCGGCCCGAGCGGTTGCGGCAAGACCACCACCCTGCGGATGGTGGCGGGGTTCTACTTCCCGACCTCCGGGCGGATCCGGTTCGGCGACCAGGACGTCACCCGGCGCCCGCCGAACAAGCGCGACACCGGCATGGTGTTCCAGAACTACGCGCTCTTCCCGCACATGTCCGTCGCGCAGAACGTCGCGTACGGGCTGAAGATCCGCAAGGTCGGCCGGGCCGAGTCGAAGCGGCGGGTCGAGGAGGCGCTCACCCAGGTCCACCTGGCCGGCTACGGCGAGCGTCGGATCGACCAGCTCTCCGGCGGCCAGCAGCAGCGGGTGGCGCTGGCCCGCGCACTGGTCATCCGACCGCGGACCCTGCTGCTCGACGAGCCGCTCTCCAATCTCGACGCCAAACTCCGTGAGGAGACCCGGGTCGAGATCCGGCGGATCCAGCGGGAGGCCGGCACCACCTCGCTCTACGTCACCCACGATCAGGCCGAGGCGATGGCGATGTCCGACCGGATCGCGGTGATGGAGTCCGGTCGGGTGCGGCAGATCGGCGCCCCGCAGGAGATCTACCACCGTCCGGCGACCAGCTTCGTCGCCCGGTTCATCGGCCGCAGCAACGTGCTGAGCCTGCCGGTGCTGGGCGTCGGCCCGGAGACGGTCACGGTGCGGCTGCCCGACGGCAGCCAGGTCGGCGTCGCCGCTCCCGCGGATCACGGGTTGGGCACGGGGGCGACCGCCCTGGTCTCGATACGCCCCGAGCACATCGGCCTCACCTCGGCCACCGAGCCTGGCGTGGTCACCGGCCGCGTCACCGAGCTGGAGTTCACCGGCATGTCCACCAACCTCCTGGTCGACGTGGCCGGCGAGGCGGTGCAGGTGGCCGCCGTCGATCCGCCGGCCGGCCTGTCGGTGGGCGACCAGCTCGGGCTGCGGCTGCCGCGGGAGCGGATGTGGGTGGTGCGTCCATGAGCACCATCCCCGCCACCCCGAGCCCGGCCACCATTCCACCGGTCACCGGGAGCCCGGCGTCCTCCGGCGACGGACGGCGGCGACGCTTCACCGATCGGTTCACCGGCGGGACGAACTCGCGTTGGTTCCCGTACCTGCTGGTGCTGCCGCTCGCGCTGATCCTCTTCGGGTACGTGGTGCAGCCGATGTTCGCCACCTTCGCCGAGAGCGTCGGCGTCGACGGGGTGGCGAACTACACCAGCTTCTTCACCAGTTCGGGCGTCGCGCGATCATCCCTGGTCACCTCCCTGATCATCTCCGCTGCCAGCGTGCTGCTCTGCGGGATCGTCGGGGTCGCGATGGCCTTCCTGCTCAAGCGCTTCTCGTTTCCCGGCCGGCGGTTGATCGAGGCGATCATCCTGGTGCCGGCGGCGCTGCCACCGCTGATCGGCGCGATCTCATTCCAACTGCTGTACAGCGAGACCGGCATCCTGCCGCGCGGGCTTCAGCAGGTCTTCGGCACCGCCGAGCCGGTGTTGCCCTTCAGCGGCATCGCCGGGGTGCTGGTGGTGCACACCTTCACCATGTACCCGTTCTTCTACCTGTCCGCTGCCGCGGCGCTGGCCGGGATGGACCCGTCGGTGGAGGAGGCCGCCTACAACCTCGGCGCGGGTCGGGTCCGGGTCTGGCGGACGGTCCTGCTGCCGATGCTCACCCCGGCGCTGGTCTCCGCCTCGCTGCTGGTCTTCATGACGTCGCTGGCGTCGTACACCGCCCCGCTGCTCTTCGGTGTGGACCAGACCATGACCATGCAGATCTACATCAACCGCACCAACGGCGACCTGCCGATGGCGTCCACCTACGCCTCGGTGCTGGGCGTGGTCTCGGTGCTGTTCCTGCTCGGTATGCGCTGGTACGAGGGGCGGCGCAGCTACCGCTCCCAGTCCAAGGGGGTCGCCGCGCACCGCCGCGAGATCACCAACCCCTTCGGGCGTTGGGTGGCTCTGGGCGCGTCGCTGCTGGCCACCGTGGTGCTGCTGGCCCCGGTGGCGACCATCGCGCTGGTGGCGTTCTCCGCCGACGGCTCGTGGACCACCGAAGTGGTGCCCGCGGCGTACACCATGCAGAACTTCGTCACGATCTTCTCCGATCCGAACGCGTTCCAGCCGATCCTCAACTCGTTGCAGATGAGCCTGCTGGCCACCGTCGGCTGCGTCGTGGTCGGCGTACTGATCGCCTACGCGGTGCGCCGGCTCGACTTCCGTGGGCGCGGCGTCCTGGACGTGGCGGTGATGCTGGCGTGGGCGCTGCCCGGCACGGTGGTGGCGATCAACCTGATCTCGGCGTTCAGCACCGGTAACGCGTTCAGCTTCGGCCAGGTCCTGATCGGCACGTTCTGGATCATGCCGCTGGCGTACTTCGTGCGATTCCTCCCACTGGTCTTCCGGTCCAGCTCGGCCACGCTCGCCCAGATCGACCCCGCGCTGGAGGAGGCGGCCCGCAACCTCGGCGCCTCGTGGTGGCGCGCCTTCGGCTCGGTGACCCTGCGACTGATGCTGCCGGGCGTGATCGCGGGCGCGCTGCTGGCCTTCGTGCACGGCGTTGGCGAGTTCGTCGCCTCCGTGCTGATCTACACCTCGCAGACCGCGCCGATCTCCGTCGAGATCAACAACAGGATGTACTCGTTCGAGGTCGGCACCGCCGCCGCGTACGGCATGCTCCAGGTCGTTTTGATCTTCGTGGTGATGGTGGTCTCGGGTCGGCTCGAAACCGGCCGGCGGGCCTCCCGGGAGGCGGCGCAGTGGACGGCATGAGGATGTGGCCGGCCACCGGCGCGCTACTCCCGGCGGTCCGGGTGCCCGGCGGTGAGCTGGCGGCCGTGGCCGAAGCGGCGGACTTCGCGGTACTGCCGGTCGGCGCCGTCGAATGGCACGGCCCGCACCTGCCGCTGGGCACCGACCTGATCCTGGCCGAGGGCTTCGCGGGCGAGAGCGCCGCCACCTCCGGACCCCGGGGAGTGCTCTTCCCCGCCGTGCCCTACGCCGCCTGCCCCGGGCAGACCCGGCCCTGGCCGGGCACGGTGGCGATCCGGCCGGAGATCGCGGTCGGCTACCTCGCCGACGTCATCGAGGGAATCGTCGCCGCCGGGTTCCCCCGACTGCTCATCGTCAACGGCCACGACGCGAACATGTCCACGGTCCGGGCCGCGATGGAGTGGGTCTCCGGCCGGCGACAGGCCAGCCTGCTGTTGGTGAACTGGTTCCAGCTGGTCACCCCCGCGGAGACCACCGAGATCTACGGCGCCCTACCGGCGCGGGGCCACGGCGGGGCGTACGAGACCTCCGGTGTGCTCGGCTTCGACCCGGAGGCGGTGCGCCTCGACGCGGTCACCGACCTGCCGCCGAAGCCGAAACTGCCGGTGACCCACCCGTACGTGCTGGTGGAGTCCCGACCAGACCCCTGGCAGGGCTGGTCCGGGCACATCTCACTGGCCAGCGAGGAGGCCGGTCGGCGGGTCCGCGAGCTGGCCGGCGGCCGGCTGCGGGAGATCGTCGAAGCCTGGGTGGCCGCACCGCTGCCCGCGCCGCCGACCGACGACCCGCTGCCCACCTCGTCGACCCCCGGATCAGACGCGGGCCGACCGACAACCCCCACCCAGCCCGGCGACACCGCACCGATCAGGGGAGCATCATGAGCGGCGACCGTGGACTCGAGATCGTCGACTTCCACCTGCACTTCCGGATCGGTGCCGACGAGACCATCCGGGCCCGTGAGCACGAGGCCGGGATGCACCCCGGCGGTGATCACGAGCGGAGCGTCCGGGCTGCCGGTGCCGCACCGTACGCCGCCCAGTGGCGTCGGGCGTGGAGCTTCCCCGACCCGGAGCCGCCCGCCGAGCGCTGGCAGGACGAGGCCGACCGATGGGCCGAGGAGCTGCGCACGCACCACATCAGCAAGGCGGTCTTCGTCACCGGCGGCGGCAACGACAGCGTCGCCGACGTCGTCGACCGGCATCCGGACCTGCTGCTCGGCTTCGCCCATCACGACCCGTACGGCCCGGACGCCGCCGCCGAACTGGAGCGAGCGGTGACCGAGCGCGGCCTGCGCGGGCTGAAGCTCTTCGCCCCGCTCCTGCGCGGTCCGCTCGACGACCCCGCGCTGGATCCGCTCTGGGGCACCGCCCAGCGACTCCGCGTGCCGGTGCTCATCCACATCGGGCACTACGGCAGCGCGGGTGGCCTGACGTTCGGCCGGTACGGCGGCCCGGACGAGCTGGCCCGGATGGCCCGGCGCTTCCCCGAGCTGTCGGTCGTGGTGCCGCACTTCGGCGTGCAACACGTGCAGGAGCTGTTCTTCGCCGCGTGGGGCTGCCCGAACATCCTCATCGACACGTCCGGGTCCAACCAGTGGGTGCGGTGGATGCCGTACAAGCTCACCTTGGAGGATCTTTTCCGCCGCTGCTACGAGACCATCGGCCCGGACCGCATCGTCTACGGCAGCGACTCGTCGTGGTTCCCCCGGGGCTACGTCACCCGCTACCTCGACGACCAACTGCGGGTTTGTCGCGAGTTGGGCATGCCCGACGACCACCTGCGAGCCATCTTCGCCGGAAATGCCGAACGACTACTCGGCCTGACCGACTGACCGGCTGACGCCCCGGAGGCGGCGGACCCGCCGCCCCCGGCCTGGAAGGAAGTAAGGACCCTCATGAGCACCTCCGCGCTGACCACCTACCAGCGGCACCACCTACGGCCCACCTACGAGCACCACGTCGAGCACCTCTTTCCGGCGATGGTGCGAGCCAGCCAGGCCCACGTGGTGATGCTGACCGAGCGGGGGCTCATCCCCGCCGAGCGGGGCGCCGGACTGCTGCGGGGACTGGCCGTGCTGCGTGCCGACACCGCTTCCGCGCCGATCTACGACGGCAGCTTCGAGGACGTCTACTACCTGATGGAGAAGCGCCTTGCCGAGGCGTGCGGCATCCCGGCCGCCCAGCTCGACGTGCAGCTCGCCCGCAGCCGCAACGACCTCGACGCCGGGGTGTTCCGGATGCTGCTCCGTGACCAGTTGCTCGGCGTGCTCGACCGGGTGCTCGCCACCGGTGCGACCGCTCTCGACGTCGCGGACCGCTACGCCGACGTGGTCATCACCGGCTACACGCACCGCCGGCCCGCGCAGCCCACCACCATCGGCCACGCACTCGCCGGCTACGCCGAGGCGCTGGCGGGTGAGGCGGTCGCCTACGCCGACCTGATCGACCAGCTGAACATCTCGCCGCTGGGCTCCTGCGCCTTCGCCGGCACGGACCTGGACATCTCCCCGGCCCGGGTGGCCGAGCTGCTCGGCTTCAACGGCCTGGTCACCAACTCCTACGAGGCGGTGGCCGGTGCCGACCACCTGGTGCGGGTCGGCACGCTCAACGCCCAGTCGCTGGCCACCGGTGCCCGACTGGCCCGGACCCTGATGGACTGGCTGACCTGGCGCTGGGTGGCCACGCCCGGCGACTTCACCCAGGGCAGCAGCATCATGCCGCAGAAGCGCAACCCGGTGGTGCTGGAGCATCTGGTGTCGATGGCCGGCGCTGCCGCCGGGGACGCCGCCTCGGTGCTCAACAACGTCGGTGCGGCCTGGTGGGAGGACTCCAACAACGCCACCACCGACGTGCAGGTCCGGCTCTGGGACAGCAACGACCGTACGGACCGCTTCTTCGCCCTGCTCGGCGGCTTCCTGGCCGAGCTGGAGCCGCTGGAACCGCCGTCCCGGGAGGAGATTGTCGCCTCCGGTGCCACCACCACGGCCGCTGCCGACGCGCTGACCCTGCACGGGGTGCCGTTCCGGGCCGCGCACTCCGTGGTCGGCCGGCTGGTTCGGAGCGGCGCGCCGGACTCCTGGACGGAGAGCGACGTGCGCGCAGCCGCCGACGCGGTCGGCCTGAGCGCGCCGTTGGACGACGCGGCGGTCGCCGACCTGATCGCCGCCGCCGTCCGCCCGGAGCTTGTGCTGCGCCGGGCCCAGATCGACGGTCCCGGTTCGGACGCCGTCCGCGCCCAGGTGGGCGAGCTGCGCGGCGCCTTCGACACCGTCGCCGGCCGGCTCGCCGCCGTCCGGGACCGTCTCGCGGCGGCCGACGCCGCGCTGGACGAGGTCGCTGAGGTGACGGCCAGGTGACGGTACGACTGGCCGACCGCGCCGAGCAGGCCGCCGGAGCCGGAGACGTCGGCGGTCTGCTGCTCGGCATCGACTTCGGCGGCACGAAGATGGCGGTCGGGGTGGCCGACGGCTCGGGCCGGCTGCTGGCCAGCGAGCGGGTGCCGACGCACGCCGACCGGGGTGCCCGCCAGGCGCTGGACCGGGCGCTGGAGGTGACGACGAGGCTGCTCGGAGAGGTCGGTGGCCCGGTCGCGGCGGTCGGGGTCGCCTCGCCCGGTGTGGTCCGACCCGACGGCATCGACCTGGCGCCGAACGTGCCGGGCTGGGACCGGCTGCGGCTGGTCGACACGGTCCGCGACTGGCTCGGCGTACCGGCGGTCGCGGTCGACAACGACCTCAACGCCGCCGCACTGGCCGAGCTGCGGCTCGGCGCGCTACGCGACGCCGACCCCGGCCTGGTGGTCGGGCTGGGCACGGGGGTGGCGGCAGCGGTCACCGTGCGCGGCACGGTACTGGCCGGACGGCACGGGGCCGCCGGTGAGATCGGGTACGCCCTCGCTGGCGCCGCCCGTCCCGGCAGGATGCTCGAGTCGGTCTTCTCCGGGCGCGCTCTGGACCAGCTCGCCGCCGAGTTGGACGTACCGGACGGGGCGGCCGGGCTGGCTGCCCGGGCCGACCAGCCCGGCGAGGTCCGGGACGTGCTGCGCGGCAGGGTCGACGAGATCGCCCGCCATCTGATCACCTGTTGTCTGTTGGTGGATCCGCAGCGGGTGGTGCTGGTCGGCGGGGTGGCCGGCAGCGAGCTGATCCGCGGGCTGATCGTCGAACGGCTCGCCGAGGTGCTGCCATATCGGCCGGAGATCGTGCTCTCCAGCTTCGCCGCCGACGCGGCGCTGCTCGGCGCGGTGCTCCTGGCTCGGGAGGCGGTCCCGGCCGCCGGCTGACTCGACGCGGCCTGTGCCGGCCCGTACCCCCGGCCGGCACAGGCGTCGACCCGCCCGGCCGGAATCCGGTAGCGCCGCCCCGGCCGACCTGGCAGCCTGGCCGGCATGGGTCAGGCGCGGGACTTCTACTGGGTAGAGCGGGCCGACGGCGCCGTCGTGATCACGCATCACGGGCGGGTGGCCACCACGTTGCGCGGCGGCCGGGCGGCGGAGTTCCTCGCCGAGGTGGACGACGACCCGCAGCTGGTGATGGCCCGCTGGACCGGCAACTACCGCCGGGGCAACGAGCGCACCGCGAAGCACCACCCGCGCAACCGGGCCTGAACGTGAGGAAGGGCCCTTTGTTATCGCGAGGCGATAACAAAGGGCCCTTCCTCACACCGCTACAGCGGGATGTTGCCGTGTGCGCCGCGGGCGGCCGGGGCGCCGGCCAACGCCTCGGCGATCCGCCGACGGGTCTCCGCTGGCTTGATCACGTCGTCCACCACGCCGATCTCCAGCGCCCGGTTGACCCCGCCCGCCGTGCGGGTCTGCTCCTCGATCAGCTGCGCGCGCAGCGTCTCCCGCTCCTCCGCCGGAGCCGCGGCGAGCTTCTTGCGGTACAGGATGTTGACCGCCGCGCTGGCGCCCATCACCGCGACCTCCGCGTCCGGCCAGGCGAAGACCGCGGTGGCACCCAGCGAGCGGGAGTTCATCGCGATGTACGCGCCGCCGTACGCCTTGCGGGTCACCAGGGTCACCCGCGGCACCACCGCCTCGGCGAACGCGTGCAGCAGCTTCGCCCCGCGCCGGACCACGCCGTCCCATTCCTGGCCCAGGCCGGGCAGGTAACCGGGCACGTCGACGAGCACGATCAGTGGTACGCCCAGCGAATCGCACATCCGGACGAACCGGGCAGCCTTCTCCGCGCTGGACGCGTCCAGGCAGCCGCCCAGGCGCAGCGGGTTGTTGGCGATCACCCCGACCGTCCGGCCGGCGAACCGGCCCAGCGTGGTCACCACGTTCGGCGCCCACCTGGCGTGCAGCTCCACGCCGGGGGCGTCGAGCAGGGCCTTGACCACCGGCTTGACGTCGTACGCCCGGTTGGTCTCGGCCGGCATCTTCGCCGACAGGTCGTGCCCGTCCGCGTCGACGGCCGGAACGTCGTCGGGGGAGAGCCGGCCCTGACGGCCGAGCAGCGCGGCGAGCTTGCGCGACTCGACCATCGCCGCCGCGTCGTCGGCGCAGGTCACGTGCACCACGCCGGAGCGCCGGCCGTGCGGCTCGGGGCCGCCCAGGCGCTCCATGTCGACCTGTTCACCGGTGACGCTGCGGACCACCTCGGGCCCGGTCACGAAGATCCGCCCGGCGCCGCTCATCACCACGATGTCGGTCAGCGCCGGCCCGTACGCCGCGCCGCCGGCCGCCGGCCCGAGCACCACGGAGATCTGCGGTACCCGGCCCGACGCGCGGACCATGGCCGCGAAGACCTGCCCGACCGCGTCGAGCGCGACCACGCCCTCGGCCAGCCGGGCGCCGCCGGAGTGCCAGAGGCCCAGCACCGGCACCCGCTCCCGCACGGCGGTGTCGATCGCGTTGACTACGTGCCGGCACCCGTCGGTGCCCATCGCGCCGCCCATCCTGGTGGCGTCGGTGGCGTAGGCGATGGCCGGCCCGCCCTCGATCTCGCCGCGCGCCCACAGCACCCCGGAGCTGTCCCGGGGGGCCAGCAGGCGCAGCGAGCCGGCGTCGAACAGCGCCCGGAGGCGGACCTCAGGATCCCGGTAGTCCACGGTGCGGGTGTCCGCACCGAGGGCGGTGGTGGTCACGTGCGCGCCTCCAAGCTGTGGTCTCAGGGCCGGGTGAAGACCAGAGCCACGTTGTGGCCCCCGAAGCCGAACGCGTTGTTCAGCGCGGCCGGGATCTCCATGTGGCGCGCCTTGTGTGCGGCCACCTCCAGGGTGAGACCGTCATCCGGGTCGTCGAGGTTGACCGTCGGAGGTACGACACCGTCGCGGATGGCCAGGATCGTGGCGATCGACTCCAGCGCGCCGGCCGCACCGAGCAGGTGACCGGTCATCGACTTGGTCGCGGCCAGCACCGGGTGGTCGCCGAGAGACTTGTGCAGCGCGCCGATCTCCAGCATGTCGCCGACCGGGGTCGACGTGGCGTGCGCGTTGACGTGCACGATGTCCCGCTTGGCCACGTCCGCGTCCGCGATCGCCTTGGCGATGGCCCGGATCGCGCCCTCGCCCTCGGCGTGGGGCTGCACGATGTCGTACGCGTCGGAGGTGATCCCGGCGCCGGCGAGGCGCGCGTACACCCGGGCGCCCCGGGCGGCGGCGTGCTCGGCCCGCTCCAGCACCACGATGCCGGCGCCCTCGCCGAGGACGAAGCCGTCACGGCCCCGGTCCCACGGGCGGGAGGCCCGCTCCGGCTCGTCGTTGCGGGTCGACATGGCCCGCATCGAGCTGAACCCGGCGATCGGCAGCGCGTGGATGACCGCCTCGGTGCCGCCGGCCACCACCACGTCGGCCCGGCCGGCGCGGATGATGTCCAGGCCCAGCGCGATCGCCTCGGCGCCGGTGGCGCAGGCGCTGGCCACCGAGTGCACGCCGGCCTTGGCTCCCAGCTCCAGCCCGACCCACGCGGCCGGACCGTTCGGCATCAGCATCGGGATGGTGTGCGGGGAGACCCGCCGCGGCCCGGACGCCTCCAGGATGTCGTCCTGGGCGAGCAGGGTGATGGCACCGCCGATGCCGGAGCCGACGCTGACCGCCAGCCGTTCACCGTCGAGGCCGGAGTCGGCCAGGCCGGCGTCCGCCCAGGCCTGCTGCGCCGCGATGATCGCGATCGCCTCGGAGCGGTCCAGCCGGCGCAGCCGGACCCGGTCCAGCACCTCGGACGGCTCCACGGCCAGCTGGGCGGCGATCCGGACCGGCAGTTGCGCGGCCCACTCCTGGGTGAGGGCACTCACCCCGGAGCGGCCGGCGAGCATGGCGTCCCAGGTCGACGCGACGTCCCCGCCAAGCGGGGTCGTCGCGCCGAGCCCGGTGACGACGACGTCAGGACGACTCATGATCAGGACTGCGCCGCGATGTAGGTAACGGCGTCGCCGACGGTCTTGAGGTTCTGCACCTCGTTGTCCGGGATCTTGACGCCGAACTTCTCCTCGGCCGCCACCACGACCTCCACCATGGAGAGCGAGTCGACATCGAGGTCGTCGGTGAAGGACTTCCCCTCGGCCACGTCGTCCGGGTTCACCCCGGCAACCTCTTCGAGGATCTCGGCGAGTCCGGTGGTGATCTCGTCACGGGTCATTGCGGTTGGTTCCTTTCATCGGGGGGTTCTCCGGCGGCCGGCGTTGCCAGCCGCCACTCCTGGGCGCCTGTGCGCCCGAGGGGTCCTCAGGGGCAGCGGACGACCTGACCGGCGTAGGTCAGGCCACCGCCGAAGCCGAACAGCAGCACCGGGGCGCCCGAGGGCACCTCCCGCCGCTCGACCAGCTTGGACAGGGCCAGCGGCACGCTCGCCGCGGAGGTGTTGCCGGACTCGACGATGTCCTTCGCGATGATCGCGTTGGGGATGTTGAGCCGCTTGGCGATGCCGTCGATGATCCGGGCGTTGGCCTGGTGCGGCACGAACGCGGCCAGCTCCGACGGGTCGACCCCGGCCCGCTCGCAGGCCTGCAGGGCCAGCGGCGCCAGCGCGGTGGTGGCCCAGCGGAAGACCGACTGCCCCTCCTGCTGGATGTACGGGCGCCAGCCCTCGATGCGGACCGCGTCGCTCTTCTCCGGCGCCGAACCCCAGACCACCGGACCGATCCCGGCCGGCTCGTCGTCGGCGGTCGCGGTGACCACCGCGGCACCGGCGCCGTCGCCGAAGATGATGCAGGTGGAGCGGTCGGTCCAGTCGGTGAAGTCGGAGAGCTTCTCCGCGCCGATGACGATCGCGTTGCGCGACGCCCCGGCCCGGATGGCGTGGTCGACGGTGCCCAGCGCGTACGCGAAGCCCGAGCAGGCGGTGTTGACGTCGTACGCGCCCGGCGCGGCGATGCCCAGCTTGGCGGCGACCCGGCAGGCCACGTTGGGGCTGCGGTCGACCGAGGTGCAGGTGGCGACCACGACCAGGTCGATGTCGGCGGCGGTCAGGCCGGAGTTGGCCAGCGCCTTGCCGGCCGCGGCGGCGGCCATGTCGGCCACCGTCTCACTGTCGGCGATCCGCCGGGTGACGATGCCGACCCGGTCCCGGATCCACTCGTCGTTGGTGTCCACGAGCTGGGCGATGTCGTCGTTGGTCACCACCCGGGAGGGCTGGTAGTGCCCCATCGAGACGATGCGACTGCCAGTCATGAACGACCTCCGATGCGGGCGAGCGGTTGGCCCGGCGCGACCGGGTCGTCGTGGTGGGCGAGCCATTCGGTGAGGACGCCGCCCTGGTGGGCGGTCACCTCGACCGGCCCCTGCCGGGTGCCGATGTGCCCGACGACCTGGCCGGCGCGGATCGTCTCGCCCTCGGTCAGCTCGGCGGACGGGGCGAAGGTGCCGGCGGACGGCGCCACCACCACGCGGAACTGCATGGTCGGCTCGTGGCTGGGCGCCATGCCGTGCCGGGCGATCAGGTCCCGTGCGGCCGGCAGGTCGTCCGGGGTGTTCAGGGTGACGATCTCCGGTGCGCCGTCGCCCTTGAGCTCCCGCTTGACCAGCCCGGCCAGTGTGCCGGCCGGCGGTAGCTCGATCACGCCGGTCACACCGAGGTCGGCCAGGGTACGCATGCACAGGTCCCAGCGGACCGGCGCGGTGACCTGGCGGACCAGGCGCTGCAGCATGTCGCGGCCGTGGTCGACCGCGGCGCCGTCGAGGTTCGACAGCAGGATCCGGGCCGGGTCGGCCGGGGTGATGCCGGCGGCCACCGCAGCCAGCGCGGTCTCGGCCGGCGCCATGTACGGGGTGTGGAACGCGCCGGCAACCTGGAGCCGGATGATCCGGGTCTTCGCCGGCGGCTCGGCGGCGAGCTTGTCCAGCCCGTCGAGGGAGCCGGCGCCGACGATCTGCCCGGCGCCGTTGCGGTTGGCCGGGTGCAGCCCGTGTGCGGCGATCGCGGCGAGCACCTCGTCCGGGTCGCCTCCGAGCACGGCGGCCATCCCGGTCGGCTCCAGCGCGCACGCGGCGGCCATCTCCCGGCCCCGTACGCCGGCGAGGGTGATGGCGGCCTCGGCCGGCAGCACCCCGGCCAGCGCCGCGGCGCCGAGCTCGCCGACGCTGTGCCCGGCGGTGAGCGTCACGTCGTACAGCGGCAGGTGCTCGGCGGCGAGCAGCGCCGCGGCGACCAGCAGCGGCTGGGTGCGGGCGGTGTCCTTGATCTCGTCGGCGTCGGCGGCGGTGCCCAGGTGCACCAGGTCGACCCCGGCCAGAGCCGACCACCAGCGCAGTCGCGCCTCGGTGCCGGTCAGGTCGAGCCAAGGGGTCAGGAAGCCGGGTTTCTGGGAACCCTGGCCGGGACTAAGTACGGCGAGCACGACTATGACTCTCCCGGATACGCGTGGGTAACGCTGTGCCGCCCTCGACCAAACCACACTAGAAGCTTTGGAGGGTTTCTACAAAGATCGGCGGTGATCGTCGCCGGTTTGGGTGGCTTTCCGGACTGCCGGGGTCATTGTCTGGGTCGGGACCGGCGCGGTCATCGGGGTCACCGGATCCAGCCGGCCGACGGTCAGCGCCACCTGCAGGGCGAACGCGTCCCGGGGCGACAGCGGCGAGAAGCCGGTCACCTCGGCGATGCGGCGCAACCGGTAGCGCACCGTGTTCGGGTGCACGAACAGCGCCCGCGCGGCGCTCTCCAGCGTGCCACCGGCGGCCAGGAACGCGTCCAGCGTCTCCAACAGCTCGCCACCGGCGCGCACCAGGGTCGCGTACACGTCGTGCCGCAGCCGGCGGCGGGCCTCCGCGTCGCCGGCCAGGGCCCGCTCCGGCAGCAGCTCGGCGGCCGGCACCGGCCGGGGCGCCGTCGGCCAGGCCGGCGCCGCCCGGAAGCCGGCCAGCGCGGCCCGCGCCGACTCCGTCGCCTCGTCCAGACTGGGTACGGCCGGACCCACCACCACCGGCCCGTCCCCGAACGCGGTCAGCAGCTTGCCGGTGGCTCCCAGCGGGTCCGCCGCGCCGCCCAGCACGATCACCAGCCGGTCGCCGTGCACCCCGCCGATCACCTCCACGCCGATCCGCCGGGCCTGCCGGTAGACCACGTGCAGCACCGCGGAGACCTCTCCGCCGGGGGAGCGGCCGACCGCCACCGCGACCGGCGGCGCGTCCGTCCAGCCGAGCGCCGCCGCCCGGCTGGCCAGCACGTCCGGCGAGTCACCACGCAGCAGCGCGTCGACCAGCAGGGCCTGCAACCGGGCGTCCCACGCGCCGCGTGACTCGGCGGCCCGCGCGTACACCCGGGCGGCGGCGAACGCGATCTCCCGGGAGAAGCGCAGCACCGCCTCGCGCAGCTGCTGCTCCTCGCCCTCGGCGGCCAGGTGCGACACCTGCTCCTCGACAACGTCGATGGTCACCTTGATCAGCGCCACCGTCTGCTGGAGGGTGATCGACCGGGCCAGCGCCTCGGGAGCGGCGGCGAAGACCTCGTCGGAGACCTCCTGGGTGCTGTCCGCCGTGCCGCCGCCGTCGCGCAGCCACTGCACCAGCGACCGGGCGCCCGCCTGGGCCACCAGCATCACCCAGGAGCGCTGGTCGGCCGGCAGGGCGCGGAACCAGGGCAGGGTCTCGTCCATCCGGGCCACGCTGGCGGTGGCCAGCGCCCCCGCCGCGCGCTCGATCTGACGCAGCGTGGCCGTCAGCTCCCCACCGCCCGGCGTACTCACCGCCCTAGCCTGACACGCGCTGACCTGGATCTTCATGCCGGGCCGCCATGGCCCGGGATCACGGCGGCGGAGCGGGGGCGGGCAGGCCCAGCTCCTGGGCCAGGATCGCGGCTGCGCAGGTCCAGCTTCGCCAGGATCCGGCTCACGTGCGTCTTGGTGGTGCTCTCCGCCATCGCCAGCCGGTCGGCGATCTGCTGGTTGGACAGGCCCAGGCCGAGGCAGGCCAGCACGTCCCGCTCGCGCGGGGTGAGCCCGTCCAGGGCGGCCCGGGTGGCCGCCGACGACCCTGGCGCGGTGGCCGCGAAGGCCGCGATCAACCGGCGGGTCACCGCGGGGGCGATGAACCCGTCGCCGCGTGCCACCGTCCGTACCGCCGCGACCAGCCCCGCCGCGTCGGTGTCCTTGAGCAGGAAACCGGCCGCCCCGGCACGCAGCGCCCCGAAGACGTACTCGTCGAGGTCGAAGGTGGTGAGCACCAGCACGTCGGCGAGCCCTTCGGCGACGATCGCCCGGGTCGCGGAGATGCCGTCCCGGCGCGGCATCCGGATGTCGAGCACGGCGACGTCCGGTCGCAACTCCCGGCACAGCCGTACCGCCTCGTCGCCGTCGCCCGCCTCGCCGACCACCTCGACGCCCGGAGCGCCGGCCAGGATCAACGTCAGCCCGGCTCGTACCGCCGGCTGGTCGTCCGCCACGACCACCCGGACCGCCGTACCCGCGTCCCCCGGTGCCCGGGCTGTGCCAGCATCGCCCGGTGCCCGGGCCGGCCCGGTCACCCGTCCTCCCGGGTGGGCAGCGCGGCCCGGACGAGCCACCGGCCGTCGTGCGGCCCGGCGTCGAACCGGCCCGCCAGCAGCGTGGCGCGTTCCCGCATCCCGATCAGCCCGGCCCCGGCGCCGGTCAGCCCGGCGCCGCCCCGGCGCACCGGATTCTCCACCGTCAGCACCACCTCCGTCGGCCGGTACGCGATCGTCAGCTCCGCCTCGCCCGCGCCGTGCTTCAGCGCATTGGTCAGTGACTCCTGCACGATCCGGTACGCCGCGAGGTCCACGCCCACCGGCAGCGGGCCGGGCGTGCCGTCGGTGTGGACCCGTACCGCGAGGCCGGCGGCCCGGATCCGCTCGACCAGCCGGTCCGCCTCGGCGAGCCGCGCGGTGGCCGCCTCCGGCAGCGCGCCGCTGCCATCCGTCGGCGCCCGCGTGCCACCGGCACCCGGCTCGCGCAGCAGTTCGATCATCTGCCGCATCTCCGCCAGGCCCTGCACGCTGCTCTCCCGGATCACCCGCAACGCCGACTCGACCTGGCCGCGGTCCAGCCCGGGCACCGACAGCACGGCGGTGGCGTGGATGGCCACCGCGCTGAGATGGTTGGCGACCACGTCGTGCAACTCCCGGGCCATCCGGGCCCGTTCGGCGCTGACCGCCTGCCAGCGGTCCAGCTCGACCAGCCGGGCGGTCTGCTCGGCCCGAGCCCGCTCGGCCGCGGCCTGGTCGCGGTACTGCCGCACGCTGATCCCGGTCAGCACCGGCAGCAGGCCGACGAGCACCACCAGCACACCGACGGCGACCCCGCGCCACTGGTCCGAGAGGAGCACGCCGACCACCGCGCCGACCAGGCTCAGCCCGACGGTCAACCTCAGCAGCCACCGCCACAGCCGCGCCGGGCCGTACACGCAGGCGTCGTAGAGCACCTGGGTGTAGACCAGGATCGTCCCCAGCGAGCCGCCGAGCGCGATGTCCACGACCAGCGCCCCCGTGCCGACGCCCAGGCTGGAGCGCGGCGCGACCCGGCGCAGGCCGACGGCCACGCACACCGTCAGCAGCGGCGGCAGGAACAACGCGGGCGGCACGTCCGGGTGCGGACGGATCTGCGGTTGCCAACCGAGGGTCCACAGCACCAGGCCGCCGGCCAGCGACGCACCGGCCAGCGCGAGATCCCGGCCGAGCGTGCCGGAGCCGAGCCACGGTGGCGGACGCATGGTCCCGATCCCATCACAGCCGTCGAGCCCCGGACTCCGACCCGGGGAGGACTCTGCCGCAACCGGCATGCGCCGAAAGGGGTACGCCCAACGGACGCCGACCCGGAGAGAATGATCATCATGACGCACGCAGAGACCATGACCGCGCTGGCCCGCGAGATCGACACCACCTGCCGGCTGACCGGCGAGTTCGTGCTCCGCTCCGGCCGGATCGCCGACGAGTACTTCGACAAGTACCGGTTCGAGGCGAATCCCCGCCTGCTGGACCGGGTGGCCGCTCACCTGGCGCCCCTGGTGCCGGCGGACATCGAGGTGCTGGCCGGGCTGGAGATGGGCGGGATTCCGGTGGTTACCGCGCTCGGCCGGTACACCGGGCTGCCCTGCGCCTTCGTCCGCAAGGCCGCCAAGCCGTACGGCACCGCCCGGCTGGCCGAGGGGACGGAGCTGGCCGGGCGGCGGGTGCTGGTGGTCGAGGACGTGGTCACCTCCGGGGGGCAGGTGGTCACCTCCACCGGGCAGCTGCGCGAGCTGGGCGCCCGGGTGGATCACGCGCTCTGCGTCATCGACCGCGCGGAGGGTGGCGCGGCCCTGCTGGCCGAGCACGGGGTCGCGCTGCGGGCGCTGTTCACCCACGCCGACCTGGAGGCCCACCGCAGCCGCTGACCGGTTCCGGCCGGGCCGCCGCTACCGACCGTCGGCGACGATCTTGCCGGTCGCCTTCCCGGTCTGGGAGACCCTGTTCCCTCGCCGCCCGAAGCGCTGACCCCGGGGTACGCCGTGCAGACCCGTCGGTCCCTGCCAGTACGGTGGCAGGGCACGTCGGGGGGAGCACCCGCGGGTGAGTGCGAGCGTGAGGAGACCGGGATGGCGCACGGGGAGGCCGAGAACGGCTGCGCCCAGGGCGAGCCCTGCCGGCCGGGGCACCACGACCCGCAGGCGGTCGCCAAGCACCGCCGGACGGTCGGCGGCGTGCCGTCGCACCCGGCGGAGCCGACCACCGGCCGGCCCGCGGACCGGGCCGACGACGACGCCGTGGTGCCCCGCCAGCGGGCCGCCGAGCCGGTGCTGCCCGGGGAGCCCGAGCCCGACCACGCCGGCGGGTGCCGCAGCGAGATGCCCGGGTGGGCCGGCGCCCACCGGCACGGCCCGGTCCGGCCGCGCCAGCGGGCCACCCGCCGGGAGCGCCCACCGCGCCGCTGGTGCTGACCACACGACCGCCCGCGTGACATTGCAGCGGGCGGCCGTGAAGGTGGGTCGTCGGTGACGGGTCAGCGGGTGCGGCGGCGGATCAGCAGCGCGATCCCGGCGAGGCCGACCGTAATGGTCAGCATCACCGCGACGTTGAGCAGCAGCAGTCGCTGCAACTCGCCGAGCGCCTCGTCGAGGTCCCTGGCCGGGTCGAGAGTGTCCTCCGGGAGCACCCGCTCGCCACCGCCCACGCCGCCGCTGACCGTGTCGAACTGCCGCTCCAGCGGCACCCCCGCGGTGCGCAACGTCTCGGACATGCTGAGCCGGCCGAGGAACCAACCCGCGGCGGCCTTGCGGGAATCCGGCTGCTTCGCCGGCCGGTAGATCCGTGGACCGCCGGCCGCCTTGGGATACAGGTCGTACGTCTGCTTCGGGGTCTCCCCGGCGAGCACCACGACCGTGTACTTCGGACCGAGGCCGGTCGCCTTCGGCCCCTTCGCCTGGCCGGTGCGGCCGAGGAAGTTGACCTGGTCGATGACCGCTGCCACGTGCGCGGGCTGACCGTCCACACGCAACCGCAGCGGCTCGGACAGCCCCGGGCCGGTGATGTCCACCCCGGCGGGCGCCGGCTTCGGTGCCGCCTTGGCCGGGCCGGCGGTGCCGAGCGACAGCAGCGCCGCCGCCAGCGTGCCGGCCAGCACAGCGGCCCACCGCCTCATCTGTCGGACCATCCCGCCTCCTCGCCCCGTTCGATGGATGGCTTCGCCGTGACGTCCGGATCGATTGCTCGGTAGCGGAACCGACCGGGCGGTCGGTGCCACTCCTCACAGAGTCGCAGAACGTCGATGATTTGCAGCTTGTGGAGCGGTAATTGGAACTATCTGCGATCTCTGCTCGACTAATGAGGAGCCGTTGATCAGCGGGCGGATCGTACCCTTACGGAGGGGTTCATGGGGGGCAGGGTTACACGAGTGGCGCGGGTCGTGCCAGTGGTGCTCGGCGTGGCGTGCGGTGTGTCGTTGCTGGTCCCGGCGACGCCGGCCGCGGCGCACAATTCGCTGACCGGCAGCGATCCGCGCGACGGCGCCCGGGTGGCCACCGCGCCCACCCGGATCGAGCTCCGTTTCCTGGCCAAGCCGGACCCGGCTACGACGAAGATCACAGTAACCGGACCGGACAATGTGGTCGCCGGCGGGCTGCCGGCCTTCGCCAGCAGCCGCGTACGCGTGCCGTTCAAGCCCGGCGCCGCGGGGCTCTACATCGTCGGTTACCAGGTCGCCTCCGGCGACGGGCACCCGGTGAAGGGCGAGGTGCGCTTCACCCTCACCACCGGCACGGCCGCCGACCCGTCCGCGAGCCCGTCCCCCCTGCCATCGATCAGCGGTGGCACTGCCGCGACGCCGGGTGCTGCGGGCGGCTCGCCGTCGGCCGGGCCGGCCTCGGCGTCACCCGTCGCGGTGGGCGGCAGCTCGACGGCGGTCGTGCCGCTGGCGCAGGAGCGCGCCGACTCCGGTCACCGCTGGTGGCTCTGGGCACTCGGCGCGTTGGTGCTGCTCGCCGCCCTGGCGGGCGGGTTCCTGCTCCGCCGCCGGGCCACCCGCGGCTGAGCCCGATCCACAGGCTCGATCAGGTGACGCCGCCAGTTCGGTGCGGATGGCGACGTCGACGCAAGCCGCCCCACGGTGTCGTCGAGCGGGGCGGCTTGGCGCGGCGGAGGCGGTCAGACCAGGCGGAGCCGGGCGGCGCGCATCCGGGTCAGGGTGCGCTCGCGGCCGAGCACCTCCAGCGACTCGAACAGCGGCAGGCCGACGGTGCGACCGGTGACGGCGACCCGGACCGGCGCCTGCGTCTTGCCGAGCTTGAGGCCCCGCTCGGCGCCGACCGCCTCCAGCGTCGACTTCAGCGACTCGGCGTCCCAGCTGTCCAGCGCCTCGAACGCGGCGATGGCGGCGTCCAGCAGGTCGGCGGAGCCGTCCTTCATGGTCTTGGTCCAGGCCGCCTCGTCGATCAGCGGCGAGGCCAGGAAGAGGAAGTCGACGTTCGGCACGATCTCGCTGAGCACCGCGATCCGGGTCTGAGCCAGCGGCGCCACGGCGGCGAATGCGTCGGCGTCGAACTCCTCGGGCTGCCACGGCGGCGGCGCGATGGTCCCGGTGCCGGTCAGCCACGGCTGGCAGGCGTCGATGAACTCGGCCACCGGCAGCGCCCGGATGTACTCACCGTTGAACGCGCGCAGCTTCTTCTCGTCGAAGAACGCCGAGGAGAGGTTGACGTCCTCCAGCCGGAACTCGTCCTCGATCACGGACCAGGGGACGATCTCCCGGTCCCCGGAGGGCGCCCAGCCGAGCAGCATCAGGTAGTTGCGCATCGCGCCGGCGAGGTAGCCCTCGTCGCGGTACGCCTCCAGGGCGACCTTGTCCCGGCGCTTGGAGAGCTTCTGCCGCTTCTCGTTGACCACCACCGGCACGTGCGCCCAGATCGGCGGCTTGACCCCGAGGGCGTCCCAGAGCAGCTGCTGCTTGGGGGTGTTGGGCAGGTGCTCCTCGGCGCGGATCACGTGGGTGATACCCATGGTCAGGTCGTCGACGACGTTGGCCAGCAGGAAGACCGGCGAGCCGTCGCCCCGGGCGATGATGAAGTCCTCGATCAACCGGTTCTCGAAGGTGGGCTCGCCGCGGATCAGGTCGACCACCACGGTCGCGCCCTCGTCGGGCGTACGGAAGCGCAGCGCCCGGCCCTCGCCCGGGCCGAGGCCGAGGTCGCGGTGGTAGCCGTCGTAGCCCTGGTACTGCGAGCCGGTGCGGGCCTGCACGTCCTCGCGGGTGCAGTCGCAGTAGTACGCGCGGCCCGACTCGTAGAGCCGGGCGGCGGCGGCCCGGTGCTCGCCGGCGTTCTGTGACTGGAAGTACGGGCCCTCGTAGCTGCCCCTGGAGATGCCGATCCAGTCCAGCGCGGAGAGGATGCCCTCGGTCCACTCGGGCTTGTTGCGCGCCGCGTCGGTGTCCTCGATGCGCAGCACGAACACCCCGCCCTGCTGCTTGGCGTAGATCCAGTTCTGCAGCGCCGAGCGGGCGCCGCCGACATGGAACATACCGGTCGGGGAGGGGGCGAAGCGCACACGTACCGTCACGCCCCCAGCCTACGGCGACCGCCGACTGAGTAAGGAAGGGCCCCTTCTTATCGCCTGGTGTTGTACAAGGGTCCCTTCCTAACGCTTAGGGGACTGAGCGGATCTTGACGACCAGGGCGCTGCCGACCAGGGTGACCGCGGCGGTGACCGCGTAGAGCGTCGGGTAACCGCCCAGATAGACCACTAGCGGGGCGGAGAGCGCCGGGCCGAGCACCTGTGGCGCCGAGTTGGCAATGTTGATCACGCCGAGATCCTTGGCCCGGTCGGTGGCCCGGGGCAGCACCTGGGTGATCAGCGCGGCGTCCACCGAGAGGTAGACGCCGTAGCCGGCGCCGAGCAGCAGCGCGGCCACGATCGCCATCGGCCAGACCGGCGCGACCGCGAGCAGCAGCGCCGCCACCGCCATGATCAGCCCCGACGTGATCACGTAGATCTTGCGTCGCCCGGATCGGTCCGACAGCCGACCGGCGACCACGGCGGTCAGCATCATGCCGAGCGTGTAGAGCAGGATCAGGACGAGCAGGCCGCCCTCGGGGTCGGGGTGGCGTACCCCGTCGGTGAGGAAGTACAGCAGGTAGAGGGTGCCCAGAGCGTTCCCGAGCTGGACCAGGAACCGGGTGATCCAGGCCCAGGCGAAGTCCGGGTGCCGGCGCGGGTCGATCCACATCGAGGCCAGCAGCGCGCGCGTCCGCAGCACCGGCCGATGCGCGCGGGGCAGCGGGTCGTCGGGGGTGAACAGCGCGAACGGCAGGGACAGCAGCAGGATCGCCACCGCGATGGCCAGGTAACCGGCGCCGTTGCCGGTGACCAGGGCGGTGACCAGCACCGCGCCGAGCACCAGCCCGAGCGCCTGCGGGATGCCCACCCAGCCGGAGACACCGCCGCGCTGCACGACCGGCACCCGGTCCGGGATGGCCGCGGTGAGGCTGGCCAGCATCGCGTTGAAGCAGACCTGGGCGGCGACCCAGCCGAGGGCGACGCCGAGGATGGTCCGCTGCTGGGCCAGCAGCACCAGCGCCGCCGCGCCGAGCAGCGCCCCGCCGGCGGTCCAGACGTGCCGGCGGCCGAACTCCCGGCCGAAGATCCGCAGGCAGGTCCGGTCGGACAGCGCGCCCGCGAGGGGGTTGGCCAGCACCGCGGCCAGCGCGCCCAGGCCGGTGACCACGGCCAGCATGTTCTCCTTGTCGCCCGGCGCGATCTGCTCGATCTGCTGCGGCAGCAGCACCTGGATCGGGGTGAAGAACGCCATCCAGACCCCGAGGTTGGCCGCGAAGATCAGCCCGATCCAGCCGCGTCGTACCGGCGCGGTCGGCTCGGCGAGCGCGGCCGGCAGCGACGCCGGGGTCGGGTCGAGGGTGGTCACCGCGCCGACCCCGGCCGGCTGGCCGCGATCACGTCCCGCAGCCAGGTGTACGAGGACTTCGGCGTACGGGTCTGGGTGGCGTAGTCGACGTGCACCAGACCGAAGCGCTTGGTGAACCCCTCGGCCCACTCCCAGTTGTCCAGCAGGGACCACACGAAGTACCCGCGTACGTCCACCCCGTCGTCGATGGCGGCCCGCACCGCGCGCAGGTGCCCGTCGAGGTACGCGATCCGGTCCGGGTCCGCCACCCGCCCGTCCGGGTCGGGCGCGTCGTCGTACGCGCAGCCGCTCTCGGTGATCTCGATCGGGGGCAGGGCCTCGCCGTACGTGAGGCGCAGCCAGCGGAGCAGTTCGTGCAGCCCGTCGGGGGCCACCGGCCAGTCGAAGGCGGTGCGCGGGTAGCCGTCGAGCGGGACCAGTTCGAACGGCAGCGGCGACCCCTCCTCGGCGGCCCGCACGCCGGTCGGGTTGTAGTAGTTGACCCCGAGCACGTCGATCGGCGCGGCGATCGTGTCCAGGTCGCCGGCGCGGACCACGTCGGCGTCGAAGCCGGGCAGTTCCGGGTAGCCCCGGCCGAGCAGCGGGTCGGTGAAGAGGCGGTTGTGCAGGGCCTGGTACGCGGCCCCGGCGGCCCGGTCGGCGTCGCTGTCGCCGAGCACCCGCACCGGCGAGTAGTTGTTGGCGATCGCCACCGGGCTGGCGGTGCGGGCCCGCAGCGCGGCGACCGCGAGCCCGTGCCCGAGCAGTTGATGGTGGGCGACCGGAAAGGCGTCGAAGAGCAGCATCCGGCCGGGGGCGTGCACACCCATGCCGTAGCCGAGGCTCATGTGGATGAACGGCTCGTTCAGCGTGATCCAGAGCCGGACCCGGTCACCGAGCCGGGCGGCGGTCAGGTCGGCGTACTCGGCGAAGCGGGCGGCGGTGTCGCGGTGCAGCCAGCCGCCGGCGTCCTCCAGCGGTTGGGGCAGGTCCCAGTGGTAGAGGGTGGCCACCGGGTCGATGCCGGCGGCCAGCAGCTCGTCCACCAGCCGGTCGTAGAAGCCCAGGCCGGCGGCGTTGGCCGGGCCTGCGCCGGCGGGCTGCACCCGGGGCCAGGCGATGGAGAACCGGTACGCCGAAACGCCGAGCCCGGCCAGCAGAGCCACGTCCTCGGTGTGCCGGTGGTAGTGGTCGCAGGCCACCTCGCCGCTGCTGCCGTCGCTGATCCGGCCGGGGGAGTGCGCGAAGGTGTCCCAGATGGACGGCCCGCGCCCGTCGGCCGTGGTGGCGCCCTCGATCTGGTGTGCCGAGGTGGAGACGCCCCAGCGGAAGCCGGCGGGGAACTCGGGCATCGGTGCGGTCGACATGCGCCCTCCCGGTCAACGTGAAACGTGTTCGGGACTCTAGGGCGCTCCGGATGAATGCGCCATAGGCCGGGATGACGCGATGCGCAATGGTTGATCGGCGTGTCTTTTTCCAAACCCGTCCAGGTACGTCCGAATTTGCGCATAGAGTGCCGATATCGTGGGATGTCCTCAGTGGGGGAAGACGGAAATGATCCTCGTGGAACGCAGTGCGCACGTGGCGGCGCCGGTGGAAGTGGTCTGGGACGTCGTACAGCGGGCTGAGCAGTTGCCGGCCTGGCTGGCGGGGGTTCGCGCGGCCGAGGTGCTCTCGGGGGAGGGCTTCGGACGGCGGCAGTTGGTCCAGGCGGGGCGCGGCTCGGCGCACGAGGCCGAGGTGATCGCCTACCAGGAGCCGACTCTGATCGGCTGGCGGGAACGCGCCAAGGGCGCGGGCGCCCGAGCGGAGGCGCGCACCGAAATCTACGTCCAGCTCACTCCGGACGAGGAGGAGGAGGGCGGGACCATCGTGCGGCTCATCGTGGTCCGCTGGCCGGCCGGCCCGGTCAAGGCGGCCATGCTGCGCCTGGGGCTGCGTCGGGTCGGCGCGGACCTGGAGGACTCGCTGGCCCGGCTGACCGACCTGGCCGCCGTCGGCTGATCCGCCGAGTCCCCGGCGTCACCCGCCCCGGCGGTGGCCCCGGGTCCCCGCCAAGGACCCCGGACCGCCGCCGCCCCCATCTCACCCGCCGTCCGCCCGGTCGGTCGGGAGTGCGGGCGAGGGTGCGGGTGCACCAAAAAGGGCCCGGCGCACGCGCGCCGGGCCCTTCCTGGATGGTGCTGGATCAGCTGTCGCCGCCGGTCTCGCCGACCGGGGCGGCGTTCACGTCGTCGATCGCGTACTTCTTGGCGGCCTCGGCCGGCACGGTGGCCGCGACCGCGCCGCTGCGGGCGAGCTGCCGCAGCGTGGCGACCACGATCGACTCGGCGTCGACGTGGAAGTGCCGGCGCAGCGCGTGCCGGGTGTCCGACATGCCGTAGCCGTCGGTGCCGAGCGACGTGTAGTCGCCGGGCACCCAGCGGGCGATCAGGTCCGGCACCGCGCGCATCCAGTCGCTGACCGCGACCTTCGGCCCGTCCGCGTCGGCCAGCTTCTGCTGGACGTACGGCACCTTCGCCTCGGCGCCCGGGTTGAGCAGGTTGAACTCCTCGCACTCCACCGCGTCGCGGCGCAGCTCGGTCCAGGAGGTCACCGACCAGACGTCGGCGGCCACCCCCCAGTCCTGGGCGAGCAGTTGCTGGGCCTTGAGCGCCCACTGCATGCCGGTGCCGGAGGCGAGCACGTTGGCCTTCGGGCCGTCGACCTGCGGTGCCGGCGAGTAGCGGTAGATGCCCTTGAGCAGGCCCTCCACGTCCACCCCGGCCGGCTCGGCCGGCTGAAGGATCGGCTCGTTGTAGACCGTCAGGTAGTAGAGGACGTTCTCCTGCGCGTCCCCGTACATCCGGTGCAGGCCGTTCTCCAGGATGTGCGCGATCTCGAAGGAGAACGCCGGGTCGTACGCGACCACCGCCGGGTTGGTGGCGGCGATCAGCATCGAGTGGCCGTCCTCGTGCTGCAGGCCCTCACCGTTGAGCGTGGTCCGCCCCGCGGTCGCGCCGAGCAGGAAGCCCCGCGCCATCTGGTCCGCCGCCGCCCACAGCCCGTCGGCGGTCCGCTGGAACCCGAACATCGAGTAGAAGATGTACATCGGGATCATCGGCTCGTCGTGCGTGGCGTACGACGAGCCCGCGGCGGTGAACGAGGCGACCGAGCCGGCCTCGTTGATGCCCTCGTGCAGGATCTGCCCGGTCGTCGACTCCTTGTACGACAGGAACAGCTCCCGGTCGACCGAGGTGTAGCGCTGACCGTGCGGCGAGTAGATCTTCGCGGTCGGGAAGATCGAGTCGAGGCCGAAGGTGCGCGCCTCGTCCGGGATGATCGGCACCCAGCGCTTGCCGAACTCCTTGTCCTTCATGACGTCCTTGAGCAGGCGGACGAAGGCCATGGTGGTGGCCACCCTCTGCTTGCCCGAGCCGCGCTTGACGTCGGCGAACCGCTCCGGGCCGGGGATGGCCAGCCGCTTGGTGCTGGTCCGCCGGGACGGCAGGTAGCCGCCGAGCTGCTCGCGACGCTCCTTGAGGTACGCCAGCTCATCGGACTTCTCGCCCGGGTGGTAGTACGGCGGCAGGTAGGGGTTCTCCTCCAGCGCCGAGTCCGGGATGTCCAGGTAGAGGCGGTCGCGGAAGGTCTTCAGGTCCTCCAGCGTCAGCTTCTTCATCTGGTGGGTCGCGTTGCGGCCCTCGAAGTGCGAGCCGAGCGTCCAGCCCTTGATCGTCTTCGCCAGGATGACGGTGGGCTGCCCGGTGTGCTCGGTGGCCGCCTTGTAGGCCGCGTAGAGCTTGCGGTAGTCGTGCCCACCCCGCTTGAGGTTCCAGATCTCGTCGTCGCTCAGCGGCTCGACCATCTTGCGCGTGCGCGCGTCCCGGCCGAAGAAGTGCTCCCGCACGTACGCGCCGGACTCCGCCTTGTAGGTCTGGTAGTCGCCGTCGGTCGTGGTGTTCATGAGGTTGACCAGCGCGCCGTCGGTGTCCGCGGCGAGCAGCGGGTCCCACTCCCGACCCCAGACCACCTTGATCACATTCCAGCCGGCGCCCCGGAAGAACGCCTCCAGCTCCTGCATCACCTTGCCGTTGCCGCGGACCGGGCCGTCCAGCCGCTGAAGGTTGCAGTTGATCACGAAGGTGAGGTTGTCCAGCTCCTCGCGGGCGGCCACGCCGATGGCGCCCAGCGTCTCCGGCTCGTCCATCTCACCGTCGCCCAGGAACGCCCAGACGTGCTGCTGCGAGGTGTCCTTGATGCCGCGGTGCTGCAGGTACCGGTTGAACCGGGCCTGGTAGATCGCGTTCAGCCCGCCGAGACCCATCGAGACGGTCGGGAACTCCCAGAAGTCCGGCATCAGCCGCGGGTGCGGGTACGACGGCAGCCCGCCGCCCGGGTGCGACAGCTCCTGCCGGAACCCGTCGAGCTGGTGCTCGCTGAGCCGTCCCTCCAGGAACGCCCGCGCGTACATACCGGGGGAGGCGTGACCCTGGTAGTAGATGTGGTCGCCGCCACCCGGGTGGTTCTTGCCCCGGAAGAAGTGGTTGAAGCCCACCTCGTAGAGCGACGCCGAGCTCGCGAAGGTCGAGATGTGCCCACCGACGCCGATCTCCGGGCGCTGCGCCCGGTGCACCAGCATCGCCGCGTTCCAGCGGACGTAGGCCCGGATTCGCCGCTCGACGTGCTCGTCGCCCGGGAACCAGGGCTCGCGCTCCGGTGTGATGGTGTTGATGTAGTCGGTGGTGGTCAGGGGCGGAACCCCGACCTGGCGTTCGCGAGCCCGCTCCAGCAGGCGCAGCATGACGTAACGGGCGCGTTTGGCACCTCGCTCGTCAATGACACCATCAAGCGACTCGACCCATTCGCTGGTCTCTTCAGGGTCGATGTCCGGAAGCTGGCTCGGTAGGCCGTCGCTGATCACCGGGCGCTTGCGTTCCGTAGCCACAGGCGTTCCCTCGGTTGTGTGTGGGATAGGTCTCTAGCGCCATCCTGCCCCCTGGTGGCACCGGTCGTCACGTCTAGGTCCCCCCGACGCGACGAGAGACACAGGTACCCGCCGGTAACTTAGCGCTACGAGGCCTCCGCGCCGCCGTGCCCGGCGGGGGGAGACTCCGACGGGGGTGACGGTGGCGGCGGCTACTGAGCCGGCACTGCGGCAGAATGCGACGTATGCGCAGTGACGTGATCACCGTCCAGACCGGGTCCCGGCCGGCCGTCCGGGACATCACCGCTGAGGCCCAGGGGTTCGTCTCCAGCGAGGGCGACGGTCTGCTGCACGTCTTCGTGCCCCACGCCACCGCCGGCCTGGCGATCATCGAAACCGGCTCCGGCTCCGACGACGACCTGCTCAGGGTGCTGGACGACCTGCTCCCCACCGACGACCGCTGGCGGCACCGGCATGGCTCACCCGGGCACGGTCGGGACCATGTGCTGCCGGCGTTCGTCCCGCCGTACGCCACGCTGCCGGTGCTCGGCGGCCGGCTGGCGCTGGGCACCTGGCAGTCGCTCTGCCTGGTCGACACCAACGGCGACAATCCCGTCCGCCAGGTCCGCTTCTCCTTCCTCCCGGCCTGACCCGCCTCTCCCCACAAGATCCGCGCAACGTTCCGGACGTGCTGCCTCAACACGTTCCGAGGCAGCACTTTCCCTGATGTTGCGCGGATCTCGATCGCTGAGCTGAGCGGCCGGCGCCGTGCGTACGATGTGGCCGTGACGCAGGAGGTCGTTCCCGGAGCGGGTGGGCCGGTGGACCGCGCCGGCCTGGCCGCCGACGTGGTGCGCCGGATGGCACACGTGACGGCCTCCCAGCGGCACCGGCAGGGCGTTGCGTTCGCCGAGCTGGGGCTCACCCCGGCGACGGCCCGGGCGCTGCACGAGCTGAACCCGGACCGGCCGCTGCCGGCCCGCGACCTCGCCGAGCGGCTCGTCTGCGACCGGTCGAACGTGACCGCGCTGGTCGACAGGCTGGAGCAGGCCGGTCTGGTCGAGCGTCGCACCGACCCGGCCGACCGGCGGCAGAAGACGCTGGTGGTGACCGCGCGGGGCCGGGACGTGCGGGACCGGGTGGCCGCGGTGATGTCCGACTCCCGACTCCTGGCCGGGCTGACCGACCGGGAGCTCGACACCCTGCGCGACCTGGTGTGGAAGGTGTCCGACGGTGGCTGCCCGGAGCCCTGCGGCCCGGAGTGAGTCGACCCGCGCCGACCGTGTCCCACTGGGCGACCAGGGCCTGCGTCGGTAATGCTGTGCGACGTGACCACGCCGCAAGATCTCGACGACCGGTTCCGGGAGACGCTGGCGGCGCTGCCCGCCGCCGAGCGGCGGCGTGACCCCGACGACCCGGTCACCGACGACGCCCCGCTAACCGGCGCGCGACTGCTGGATCTGTTCGACGCGCAGGTGACCAGCCGGCAGCTCGACCTGGCCGGCCGCTGGTTGCGCAGCTTCGGGGAGGGCTTCTACACCATCGGCTCCTCCGGGCACGAGGGCAACGCGGCGGTCGCCGCCGCGCTGCGCCCCACCGACCCGGCGCTGCTGCACTACCGCTCGGGTGCCTTCTACTGCGTGCGCGCCGCGCAGACCACCGCCGAACCGGCGCCCGGCGCTGACGCGGCGCCACCCGACGAGCCGACCGAGCCCGAACCGGCGCCGGCCGGCGGGTTCGCGGCGTACGCGGGCGCGGCCCGGGACGTGCTGCGCGGGATGGTCGCCTCCAGCCAGGAGCCGGTCGCCGGCGGCCGGCACAAGGTGTTCGGCCGGGCCGACCTGGCCATCGTGCCGACCACCTCCACCATCGCCTCGCACCTGCCCCGGGCGGTCGGTATGGGGCTGGCCGTGGAGCGGCTGCGGCGGCTGGACAGCGCCGGACGGCGCACCGGCGCCGGAGTGCGGGTCGGCAGCGGGGCCGGCGCCGAGCACGCCCCGTGGCCACCGGACGCCATTGTGGTCTGCTCGTTCGGCGACGCCTCGGTCAACCACGCCAGCGCCAGCGCCGCCTTCAACACCGCCGGCTGGTACGACCACGCCGGGCTGCGCATCCCGGTGCTCTTCGTCTGCGAGGACAACGGGCTGGGCATCAGCGTCCGCTCCCCGGAGGGCTGGGTGGAGGCGACCCTGCGGGCCAAGCCCGGCATCCGCTACTTCAGTGCCGACGGAGCCGACCCGGTGCAGGCGTACGCGGTGGCGGCGGAGGCCGCGGCGTGGGTACGCCGGCACCGCCGGCCGGCCGTGCTGCACCTGCGCACCGTCCGGCTGATGGGGCACGCCGGGGCCGACGCGGAGTCGGCGTACCGCAGCCCGGCGGAACTGGCCGCGGACCTGGACCGGGACCCGGTGGTCGCGACCGCCCGGCTGCTCGTCGACGCCGGCGTGGCGACGGGCGAGGAGTTGCTGGCCCGGTACGACGAGACCGGCTGGCGGGTACGCCGGCTCGCTGAGGAGGTGCTGGGCGAGCCGAAGCTGACCTCCGCGGCCGACGTGGTGTCCGCGCTGGCCCCCCGCCGGCCGGTGCGGGTCGCGCGGGCGGTGGCCGACGCGGCGGCCCGGGCCAGCGGTCCGGGCGCGGGCGCCCGGGCGGAGGCGTTCGGGGGCAAGCCGCCGGAGCTGGCCGGCCCGCTGACCCTCGCGCAGAGCATCAACGGGGCGCTCGCCGACGGGCTGCTCGACCACCCGCAGATGGCGGTCTTCGGCGAGGACGTGGCCGCCAAGGGCGGCGTGTACGGGGTGACCAAGGGGCTGCGCGACCGGTTCGGGCCGGCCCGGGTCTTCGACACCCTGCTCGACGAGACCTCGGTGCTCGGGCTGGGCCTGGGCGCCGGGCTGGCCGGGATGCTGCCGGTGCCGGAGATCCAGTACCTGGCGTACCTGCACAACGCCGAGGACCAGCTGCGCGGTGAGGCGGCCACCATGCAGTTCTTCTCCCAGGGCGCGTTCCGCAACCCGATGGTGGTGCGGGTGGCCGGGCTGGCGTACCAGGAGGGGTTCGGCGGGCACTTCCACAACGACAACTCGGTTGCCGTACTCCGGGACGTGCCAGGGCTGGTGGTCGCGGTGCCGGCGCGGCCGGACGACGCCGCGCCCATGCTGCGGACCTGCCTGGCCAGCGCGGCGGTCGACGGTAGCGTTTGCGTGTTCCTGGAACCGATCGCGCTCTACCACACCCGCGACCTGTACGCCGAGGGCGACGGGGAGTGGCTGGCCGGGTATCCGGAGCCGGGCGCCTGGGTGGCCGGGCACGTGCCGATCGGCCGGGCCCGGGTCTACCGGGTCGGCTCGGCCGACGACCTGACGATCATCACCTTCGGTAACGGGGTACGGATGTCGCTGCGGGCCGCGGCCGTTCTCGCCGAGGAGGGGGTGGGCACCCGGGTGGTGGACCTGCGCTGGCTGGCCCCGCTGCCGGTGGCCGACATCATCCGGGAGGCCTCGGCGACCGGCCGGGTGCTGGTGGTGGATGAGACACGCCGATCCGGCGGGGTGGGCGAAGGGGTGATCGCCGCGCTGGTCGACGCCGGATATGTCGGTGCGGCGCGACGAGTAGCCGGAGTTGACTCGTTTGTACCATTAGGTCCAGCAGCACGTCAGGTTCTGGTCTCCGAGGAAGCCATTACCGACGGTGCCCGTACGCTGCTGGCACGGTAAATTCCGTTCCACCCGGTGCGCCACTTGCGCGCGGACGCACAACTGTGTGGACTTTGCCTGACGGCGTCGGTTCCGACGCCGCGAGCAGGGACGAGATGAGGAGGCACGCGACAGTGAGCGCGACCGCTGGTCAGGCCGCCGACGGGGTACGCAGCCTGGCGGACCGGTTCGGAATCGAACCGGGGATGGTCGTCATGGAGATGGGGTACGACGACGACGTCGACCAGGATCTCCGGGACGCCCTGACCGACCGCTGTGGAGATCTGGTCGACGAGGACACCGACGAGGTGGTCGACGCGGTGCTGGTCTGGTACCGCGACGGCGACGGTGACCTCTTCGAGCTTCTCGTCGACGCCCTCGGCCCGCTGGCCGACAACGGGGTCGTATGGCTGCTCACGCCGAAGGCCGGGCGTGACGGGCACGTCGAGCCGAGCGAGGTCGCGGAGTCCGCGCCCACCGCCGGCCTTCAGCAGACCTCGACCATCAACGCCGGGCGGGACTGGAGCGGCGCCCGCCTGGTGCTGCGCCGAGGGGCCAAGGCCAAGAAGTAGCCCAACTCGTTCCCCTCGCGCGCCCGGCGGTCCGTGCCACCGGGCGCGGCAGGCTCGTGCCTTCCCCTGACTCGACCCGAGGAGTTCGCATGCCCGTCGAGGTTGGCGCCGAGGCGCCGGACTTCGTGCTGAAGGACCAGAACAACCAGGAGGTCCGGCTCTCGAACTTCCGTGGCCGGCGCACCGTGCTGCTGGTCTTCTACCCGCTCGCCTTCACCGGCACCTGCCAGGGCGAGCTGGCCGAGGTGCGGGACAACCTCGACGAGTACGCCAACGACGACGTCCAGGTGCTGACGGTCAGCGTCGACTCGGTCTACAGCCACAAGGTCTGGGCCGACCGGGAGGGCTACCAGTTCCCCATGCTGGCCGACTTCTGGCCGCACGGCGCCGTCGCCCAGGCGTACGGGGTCTTCAACGACGTGGCCGGCTTCGCCAATCGGGGCACGTTCGTCATCGACAAGACCGGCGTCGTCCGCTTCGCCGAGCTGAACGGTCCCGGTGAGGCTCGCGACCAGCAGGGCTGGCGCAAGGCCATCGCCGCGGCCGCCTGACCACCACCGGACCGGGGTGAGCCGTGCGTCCGGGCCGGCGGCGAGCAGGGTAAGCTTGCCAGCCTCCGGCCCGCCGTACGGGCGTTCCGGGCGCGTAGCTCAGTGGGAGAGCACCCGCCTTACAAGCGGGGGGTCGCAGGTTCGAAACCTGCCGCGCCCACCCCTTCTCGCATCAGCACCGATCCGGGCGGCCGGCCAGTGACCGGCATGGGCAGCGCCCCGCCACGTCGAGCGGTAACGTCCGTCTCCATGACCAACGCGGACGAGCACGGTCACCCCGAACCGCCGATCGCCGGCGACGAGACCGCCACGCTGCTCGGCTCCCTGGACCGCCAGCGTGCCACCCTCGCGTGGAAGACCGGGGGTCTCGACGCCGCCGGCCTACGGGCGACGCTCGGCCCGTCGTCGATCACCCTGGGTGGGCTGCTCAAGCACCTGGCCCTGGTTGAGGACCTCTACTTCTCACTGAAGCTGGCCGGGCGCTCGCCGGGGCCACCGTGGGACACGGTCGACTGGGACGCGAATCCGGGCTGGGACTGGCGTTCGGCCGCCGAGGACACCCCCGAACAGCTCTACACACTCTGGCGGGAGGCGGTGGCCCGCTCCCGCGCCACCGTCGCGGAGCTGCTGGCCAACGCCGGACCGGAGCAGTTGGCCCGGGGCGACTGGCCGGACGGTCAGGCGCCGAGCCTGCGCCGGATCCTGGTCGACCTGATCGAGGAGTACGCCCGGCACGTCGGCCACGCCGACCTGATCCGGGAGTCGGTGGACGGACTCACCGGCGAGGACCCGCCCCGCTGACCACGCCTTCCTCCGTCGCCCACGTCTGCTCGACCTTGTCCGACGACCGGCGGCTCACGCCGGATGGTTCCCGACCTGGGGGCGTCAGGTGCGATCGGCGACCATCACCCGGCTGTGTGCCAGCGACCTGGCGTGGTGGATCGGCGTGTGCAGGGCCCGCGCCGTGTCGAGCAGGTCGTCGTCCCGGGTGACGGTGAAGCCGTGTCGGGCCAGCAGGGCGGCCATGGCGGCGGGCGTCCAGGTCGAGCGCCACGGCTCGTTCGCCCACACGCTCGACCGGCCGGTGGACGCCGTCAGCAGCCGTGCGATGAGGCGGCCCAGGACCACGGACGTTCCGGGCAGCTGGAAGTTGACGATCAGGCGGCTGTTCGGCGCCGAGCAGCTGGCGAGAGCCGTCACCGTGGCGGTCACCTGCACCGTGGTCAGGTATGGCACGACCCCCTCCCAGACCCAGGTCGTCGCCTGGTCGGAACGGTGCCCGGAAGCCGCCAACGCCTCGGCCAGCCGGTCGCGACCGAAGTCCACCGGAACGAACCTCGGCGGGGTGCCGGGCAGGCCTTCGGCGCGCTCGCGCTTGTCGCGCTGGGTGGCCGGCTGGTCGACCTCGAAGACCGTCACCCCGGCGAGTTCCGGCATCCGCCAGGCACGACCGTCCAGCCCCGCGCCGAGGATCACCACCTGTGGGCCGGGGTGGGCGCGTACGGCATCGTCGATGGCGACCGTACGGGGCACGATCAGCTCGGCGTTGGCGCGGACCGTCTCGTAGTCGACCCGCTGCCGCCACGGCCGGGGAGCGACGCCCTCGCGTACCCACTGGACGGCCTCCCGCTCGTCGGGACGCAGCAGGGGCATGGCCGTCGGATCGGCGAAGCGGCCGGGAGCGATCAGCCCGTCGGCGGCCGCGCGACCCTGGCAGACCAGGACCGCCGTGCGACTCGTCCGCGGGGTTGTCGGCATCAGTCGTTCCTCCGTGTCCGCCTGACCCGCCGGTCGTCGAGCCACAGCGCGATCCGATGACGGCTCGCGTACAGCACGCCCACGGTGACCAGCACCATGATGAGACCGCTCCAGAGCCAGAACCGGCCACCCACGCCGCCGGGTGGCTGCGCGTCGCGGACGCGTCCGCTCCGGACCACCTGGTCCGCGACGTCGACGGCGACCACCTGGTCCGGTGCGGTCAGCACGGTTCGCGGCGCGGTGGCGCCGGGCGTCAGTGCCAGGACCCGCACGGTGCGCACGCGCTGGTCGCTCATGGGCGGGTCGGACTGCTCCTCCAGCGGCAGGTCGGGGGCGAGGGGGTCCGGCTGATAGGCCGCCACCAGCGCCGACCCGTCCGGCGCCCAGCCGAGCAGCCGGATGGCGACGACCCCGGGCACGGCGGGCAGGCGCAGTGGACCGACGTCCCGGCCGCTGGTGGGATCGACCTGGCGCAGGGTCCACTCGGTGGTGTCCGCCCGACGGGCGGCCAGTGTCAGGTTCGTGCCGTCGGGACGCCACGCGCCCTTGCCGGCCAGCCAGGTCCCGTCGGGTAGGGCGAACGAGGAGAGCTCCCGGCCAGCCAGGTCGGTCACGGCGACCGTGCGGCCGTACTGGTAGGCGAGCCGGCCCGGCGCGGCGGCGACGACCGAGCCGACGCGCGCCTCCTGGTCGCCGGCGGCCAGCCTGGTCCAGCGCTCCCCGCCGAGGGTCACCGCACTCAGCACGGAGGTGTAGGTGGCCCCGTCGAACGCGACCGGCACGTCGTCGCGGACCACCAGCGACTGGCCGTCCGCGGACCAGCCGACCGGTATGCTCCAGACACTGCGGTCGACGGTCGACGTCAGCCGTTGGGTCCGGCCGGTGACCAGGTCGATGACCTCGACGCCCGGATCGTCCTGGTCTCCGTCCGGCCGGGCCACGTACCGGCCGTCGGGGGAGAGGTGGACCGACTCGCCGGCCAGCGACTCCCCGCCCATCCGCATGATCCGGTAGCGGTCGGAGTCCGCGTCGACCACGCCGACGACGTTCACGTCGTTCCACCCGTGCAGACGCGGTGCCGGCCCGTCGAAGATGACCGACGCGGGACCGATCCGGGGGCGGTCGGTGACGTGCAGCGTGCCGATCGGCGGCAGGGCGATGTGGTCGGGCAGCGCGGCGTCCGCCGCGGCCGGATCGAGGCCAGGGGTACGGGTCAGCGGCACCACAACGCCGGCCAACGCGAGCACCAACAACGCCGCCGCGCTGGCGGCTGACCGGCGCAGACGGTCGCGGCGCGCGGTGGCGAGCGCCCGCTCGTACACCGGGTAGGCGGGCACGTCTTCGGCGGTGGAGCGGAGCGCGTCGCGGAGTTGGGCGGTCATCGGATGCTCCTCTCCGCGACGGTGTCGACCAGTTCGGGAGCGACCGCTCTGAGCCGCCGTATCGCGTCGTGGGCGTGGCGTTTGACGGTCCCGATGGAACAGCCGAGCATCTCGGCCACCTGAGCCTCGGTGAGGTCCTCGTAGTAGCGCAGCACGATGACGGCCCGTTGGCGGGGAGTGAGGTGACGCAGCGCGGCGGTGAGGGTCAGCCGCAGCGCGGTGGTGTCGCTGTGGTCGGCGCCGGCTTGTTCGGTGGGTTCGGCTTGGAGGCGTTCGGTGAGGCGGCGGCGTCGCCACCAGGAGACCTGCTGGTGGTACATGACGCGGCGGACGTACGCCTCGGGGTCCCCGTCGCGGATCCGCCGCCAGTGCCGGTAGGTGCGGGCCAGGGCGGTCTGCACCAGGTCCTCGGCGAGCTGGTGGTCGCCGGTGAGGAGGTAGGCGGTCCGGGACAGAGCCGGCGAACGGTGCACCACGAACTCGTGGAACGTCTCGGTCATGCCCACCCCCTCGTCAGGAGAGACGCCTCCCGCCCCGGAGATGGTTGAGGCCGGGCGCGCCGGATCCTGCCCGGCGCGCCCGGTGTCCTCAGCTGGTGAAGCCGCCGTCCACGTTGACCACGGCACCGGTCACGTAGCTGGCCTCCGGGCTGGCCAGGTGCGCGATGGTCGCCGCGATGTCGGCGGGGCGAGCGTACCGGCCGACGGCGGTGAAGCCGGCGATCGCCGCAGCGTTCGGCCCGTCCGCCGGGTTGGCGTCGGTGTCCGTCGGTCCGGGGTTGACCAGGTTGACGGTGATGCCCCGAGGGCCCAGCTCGCGGGCCAGGCCCCGGGTCAGCCCGACCAGGGCGGTCTTGCTCATCGAGTAGAGGGCCAGCCCGGGGAAGACGGCCCGCTCACCGACGTTGCTGCCGATGCTGATGATCCGCCCACCGTCGCCCAGGTGCCGCAGCGCCGCCTGCGCGGCGACGTACGGCGCCCGGACGTTCACCGCGATGGTCTGCTCCAGCTCCGCGGTGCCGAGGTCGTCCATCGCGCCGACCAGGAACACCGCGGCGTTGTTCACCAGGATGTCCAGCCGGCCCAGCTCGGCGGCCGTCCGGTCGACCGCGTCCCGCACTGCGGTCGGGTCGGCGCCGTCGACCTGGATGGCCAGCGCCCGCCGGCCCAGCGCCTCGATCTGCTTCACCACGCTCGCGGCCTGCTCCGCGTTCTGCCGGTAGGTCAGCGCCACGTCGGCCCCGTCCTCCGCCAGGCGCAGCGCGATGCCCGCTCCGATGCCCCGGGAACCACCGGTCACCAGGGCGACCTTGCCGTCAAATGTCGTCGTCGTCATGCAAACGATCATGTCGCCGGGCCGCCCCCTCGTCTGGCGGCCATCAGACCCCTCGTTCCCATCCCGAGGTCCGTTTCCCGCCATCGCACCGATCGTCCGGCAGCACCCGGCCGGGCCGGGTGAGGCGGACCGCGGTCAGGGCGATCAGGAGCAGGGTCAGGGCGAAGAGCAACGCGTTGAGGACGACCGTGGGATAGCCGAGTCGGGGTACGTCGAGGAACGGGTAGAGGTAGCGGTCCTCGTTCCGGCCGAGGGCGCCGCGGACCAGGATCACCGTCAGCCACACCAACGGATAGCCGAGCAGGCTGACCGCGTACACCGGACGCAGGGCCGCTCGGGGACGGCGGGTGAGCCACTCCGCGGCGGCCAGCGGCGGCGCGACCGCGTGCAGCAGCAGGTTTCCGGCGTCGGAGACCGGCCCCCGCGCGTCGGTCGTCGCCACCATCGCGTAGCCGCTCCACGGATTCGCCAACACCAGGACGAAGACCAGGGCGGTGCCGACCAGGTAGACGGTGAGCGCGGTGCGCAGCCGGTCGCCGCCGGCCAGCAGCGCCACCAGGTAGGCCAGGTCGACCTGCACCGTGAAGTAGAACAGCAGCTCGACGGGCTCGTCACGCGCGGCGATCACGGAGAGGGCCAGCCCGACGGCGACCACCGCGCCGACGCTGACCCGCAGGACCCGGCCCGACACGCGGCGGACGCTACCATCGCCGCATCGACGGACGCCATGACGAGCAACTGCGCCGGGTGCGGGCGATCCTGGCCGCCGACGTCGACCGGGAGCCGGACTCCGGGCTCGCGCTCCTCGGCGACAAGCGGTTCCACTTCTCGCCGTCCGGGGCCAGCTTCCTCATGTACGGGGTGTGCGGCCGCTCGTGGATCGCGTTCGGGCCGCCGGTGGGGCCGGCCGCCGAGCGGTACGGGCTGCTGGCCGACTTCTGCGCGACTGCCCGGCGGGCTGGCCGACGCCCGGCGGTGTACCACGTTGGCGCGTCGCTGCTGCCCGAGCTGCGCCGGCTGGGTCTCGCCGTGCACCCGGTGGGGGAGTCGGCGAGCGTACCGCTGGCCGACTTCGCCCTGACCGGGCCGGCGCGTGGGGCGCTGCGCCGCAACTGGCAGCGGCTGGCCCGCCGCGACGACCTGTCGTTCGCGGTGCTGCCCGGCGCCGGCCTGCTCGACGAGCTGCGCCCCGTCTCGGACGCCTGGCTGGCCGGGCGGCCGGACATGTCGTTCTCCCTCGGCGGGTTCGTCCCCGGCTACCTGGCCCGGTTGCCGGTCGCCGTGCTGCGACAGCGCGGCCGGGCGGTGGCCTTCGCCGCGCTCATGCCGACGCCGCACCGGTGGGGCGTGGACCTGCTGCGGTACCACCCGGACGCACCACCCACCACGATGGACCATCTCCTCGTCGAGGTGCTGCACGAGGCGCGGGACCGGGGGCTGACCAGCGTCGAGCTGGGGCTGGCCCCGCTGTCCGGGCTGACCGGCGCGGACCCGCTGTGCCGGCTGGGCCGGGCGGTATACGAGCACGGCGAGCGCTGGTACCGCTTCCGGGGGCTGCGCCGGTTCAAGGCGAAGTTCGCGCCGGTCTGGTCCCCGCGTCACCTCGCCGCGCCTCGGGGATGGCAGCTCCCGCTGGTGCTGGCCCAGGTGGGTCGGCTGTCGTCGCGTCCGCTGCGATAACCGGCCGCAACGTCGCGTACAGGGCTGCCAGCTCGGCCAGGTAACGCGGCCCGGACCAGGCCGCCACCGCGGCCCGACCGTCCCAGATCACCGCCGCGCGCAGCTCCGGCTCGGTCAGCAGCCGGGTCAGCAACGCCCCGAACGCCGCCGCCGTGGGCTCGGCGACCGGCCGGGTGGTGGCGGCGCCGGGCCGCTCGGCCAGGGCGGCGTCCACCATGGCCACCGGCAGCCCGTGCGCCTCGGCCTCGGAGAGCGTCAGGCCCTGGGTGTCGGTGGTGGAGGCGAACGCGAGCACGTCCGCCGCCCGGTAGTGCGCGCCCACCCGGTCGTGCGGCACCGGGCGAAGCAGGTGCAGCGCGTCAGCCACGCCGAGCCGGCGGGCCGCCCGGCGGACCGCGAGCCGCTGCCGCCGCGCCCCGAGCAGCACCAGCCGTGCCGCCGGCAGCTCGCGCCGGACCCGGGCGAACGCGGCCAGCAGCAGGTCCGGGTTCTTCTCCGGCGTGGTCCGGCCCACCGCGAGCAGCACCGGCGCGTCCGCCGCGATGCCCAGCCGGGCCCGCACCAGCCGCCGGTCGTCGGCGTCGACACCCGGCGCGGCGACCGGGGTCGGCAGCACCACGATCGGGGTCCGCCCGGCCATCGGGGCCATCAGCGCCGCGGTCTTCGCCGAGGGGGTGATCAGCACGCTGGTGTGCGCCAGCAGGCACCGCCCGAGCGCCGCCAACCGGTCCTGTCGGGCCGGCCCGGGGCGGGCCAGCGCCCACAGGTCCCGGACCCGCCAGCGCAGGCCCAGCCGCAGGCCGGCGTACGCGGCGCCGATCGGCACCTCGGGGTAGTGCGCCGCGTACGCCACCAGGTCGGTGTGCCAGGTGAGCACGGTGGGTACGCCTCGCTCGGCCGCCCAGCGCAGCCCGGCAACGCCGAGCGGGCCGGTGGTGTGGACGTGCACCACGTCGGTCGGCGCGTCCGGCGGCCGGGGCGGCGCCAGCCGGTACGGCCGGGTCGGCACCGGCAGCGAGGGCACCTCACCCGGTTGGCGGCGCCGGCGGAACAGCGGGCCGGGGCAGTGCAGGACGACCCGGTGGCCGGCGGCGCGCAGCAGCGCCACGGTGGTGCCGACCGAGGTGGCCACCCCCTCCGGGTTGGCCAGGTGGCTGTCGCTGACGTGGGCGATCCGCACCCTGCCATTCTCGCCGGGCCGCGCTCATCGGGTCGCCCCGTCGAGCCTGGATCCACAACAGCGAGGCGCAATCCGGCGCAGCGGCGCCGGGGGCGCGTGTCGGATGAGCCAGCTCATGGAGGCGGAAATGGGCTGATTCGGGTCGGTGCGGGTGTGCGTACCGGCCCAGCGCAGTCTCCTCGGCAGGACTGTTCACCGGCCCAGCGGGAAACCGCCGGCGGACCGCACCCGGGAGGAGCGACGGATGACGCATGGTGCCGGACTGACCATTGGTGTGCTCGGCTCGTACGGTGGCCGGAACCTCGGCGACGAGGCGATCCTCACCGGCCTGCTCGCCGACCTGCGCGCGCAGGAGCCGAACGCCCGCATCATCGTCTTCTCCCGCCACCCGGAGCACACCCGAATCGCCCACCCCGACGTCGAGGCGGTGCCGTGGGAGGGCGTCAGCCGCACCGACTCCGCCCTGGTCCTGGCCCAGCTCGACCTGCTGATCCTGGGCGGCGGCGGGATCCTCTACGACCGGGAGGCCCGTCGCTACCTGCGGGTGGTCCGGGTCGCCCAGGAACGCGGGCTGCCCCTGATCACGTACGCGGTCGGGGTCGGGCCGCTGAGCGACGCGGTGGACACCGGGATGGTCCGGGAAACGCTCGCCAGCGCGGTCCAGGTGACCGTCCGCGACCAGGAATCCCGGATGGTGCTGGAGGAGGCGGGGCTGCTCAACCCGATCACGGTCACCGCCGACCCGGCGTTCCTGTTGCAGCCGGAGGAGTTCCCGCTCGACCTGCTCCGCGAGGAGGGGGTGCCGGCCGGCAGGCGGCTGGTCGGGATCAGCGTGCGGGAGCCGGGACGGGCCGCCGAACGGCTCGACGTGGACGGCTACCACCGGCTGCTGGCCCAGATCGGCGACTTCCTGGTGAACCGGATCGACGCGTACGTGCTGTTCGTGCCGATGGAACGCGACGACATCCGGCACGCCCACGGGGTGCTGTCCCACATGATCGCCGCCGACCGGGGGCGGATCCTGCACGGCACCTACTCGCCGCAGCAGGTGCTCGGGCTGATGCGCCACTTCGACCTGGCCGTGGGCATGCGCCTGCACTTCCTGATCTTCGCGGCGATGGTCGGCACCCCGTTCCTGCCACTGCCGTACGCCGGCAAGGTCTTCGATCTGGCCCAGCGGCTCGGCGTGCCGGCGCTGCGCGGCGTGGAACGGGAGGTCGAGGGGCCACTACTGGCCGAGGTCGACCGGCTCTGGGACGAGCGGGAGCAGCGCGCCGAGGCCACCGCGCGGCGGGTGGCCGAGGCCTGCGAGCAGGCCCGGGGCACCTCCGACGTCACCCGTGGTGTCCTCGACAGCCTCCGCAGCCAGACCCTCACCCGGGTCTGAGCCGGACGGTCACACCGCCGGGCCGGTCCACCGGTAGACCCACTCGCTGGCGTCCTCGCCCGCGGACTGCAGCTCGTAGATCTGCGCCTCGGCCAGCCCGCCGGACCCGAGGTGGTGGTGGGTCATCGGTGGACGGCCGTTGCTGTCCAGCTCGACGGTGACGCTCTCCCCGTCCGCCGTGCCGCCGACGAGGAGGATCTGCACGGATGAGGCCATACGCCCATCCTGCCCGCCGCGCCGGGACCGCGCAGCGGATAGCGGGGCAGCGGGACGGCTGGCCTGTCGCTAGGGTCGGCGAATGGCGAAGCAGACCATCGATCCGACGCTCGCCCCGGTGCTCGCCCGCACCAGCGATGAGCGCGCCGTTCTGGACTCGTTCCTCGACTTCCACCGTGCCGTGGTGGTGCGCAAGCTGCGCGGCCTCTCCGACGCCGACGCCGGCCGCCGGCTGGTGCCCTCGGCGACCACGCTCGCCGGGCTGGTCAAGCACCTGACCCTGGTCGAGCGGAACTGGTTCCCCACCCTGCTGGCTCCCGAGCCCGGAGACGTCTACCTGACCTCGGAGGAGGACGCGGTGGCGAGCTTCACGCTCGACGCACAGGACACCGTCGTCGGGCTCATCGCGGCGTACGAGCGGGCCTGCGCCCGGTCCCGGGCGGTGGCCGCGAGCTTCGACCTCGACCACGTGGTGCCGCACCCGCAGCTCGGCGAGGTGTCGCTGCGCTGGATCCTGGTGCACATGATCGAGGAGACGGCCCGGCACGCGGGTCACGCCGACATCCTGCGGGAGTTGACCGACGGCGACTCCGGCGCCGTCTGACCCCGCGCACGGTCGCCACGCCGTCAGTGCGCTGTGGCGTCAGTCGGCGGGTAACAAGCCCGGCGGGTACTCCATGCCGTCGTGGGTGCAGGCGGCGGCGGCCACCCGGGCCGCGTACCGAGCCGCGTCCGCCAGCGGCCGGCCGCGCAGCCGACCGGCGATCAGCCCGGCCGCGAAGGCGTCGCCCGCCCCGTTGCTGTCCACCACCGGCCCCGGCTGTGTGGCCGGCGGCACCGGCACCGCCGTTCCGTCGCCCGGGTACAGCTCGGCGCCGTCCGCGCCCCGGGTCACCACCACGGTGCGGGGCGCCAGCCCGCCGGCGAGCGGCACGGCCCGGTCGGCCAGCCGCACCCCGCTGACCAGGATCAGGCCCGCGACCTCGGCGAACGGCCGGTGGTAGGGGTTCGCGCCGTCCCAGTCGTGCAGGTCGGTGGAGAGCGCCACGCCCGCTGGCAGGGCGGCCCGCACCGTGGGTAGCAGCGGCACCATCCAGTCCATGATCGAGAGGTGTACGTGCCGGGCGTTCCGGACCAGCTCGGCCAGCTCCGTCGGCAGGAACGGGGAAGCACCCCGCCACCCACGCGGGTCGTACAGCGACATGCGCCGCCCGCCCGGGTCGACCAGGTTCACCGATCGCCGGGTCCCGGCGGGATCTTCGGCCAGCACCGCCGGCACGCCGGCCCGGGTCAGCGCCGCCCGGACCAGGTCCCCGGCCGGGTCCGCGCCGAGGGTGTCGACCACACGTACCCGCAGGCCGAGTGCCCGCCCGGCGAGCGCCACCCCGGCGCCGGTGTTGCCGATCCGCAGCTCGATCGGCTCGACGATGTGTGAATCGGCGGCCGGTAGCGGCAGCGCGGGCACCCGGACCCGTACGTCCACTCCGAGCCCGCCGATCACCAGCAGGTCGACCATGGCGCCGACGCTAGCTGACCGGCACCGCCTATCCTGGGCGCGGGCGGCGACGAGGGGGAGTACGTGCTGGTCATCCACGGGCTGTGGTTGCCCGGCGACGGCTCGACCGCCGGCCTCGCGGTCTGGGCCGAGGACAGCGCCGCCCCGGCCGCCGCCGCGCCACGCTCCGGCCGGGCGCCCCGCGAGCGCCCGCACCCCTTCGCCGCCGGGCACGCCACCCTGGTCACCGCCCTCGCCGACGCCGCCGAGCCGGCCCGTCCGGACACCGCGCTGCTCACCCTGCCCACCCGGGGCGGCGCGCCGACCGACTCACCGGAGCTGATCCGGACCGCCGTCGCGCCCACGGCCCGGGGAAAGCTCACCCTGGCCGGGTGGCGGGTCCCCGTGCTGGTGTACGCCCCGGACGACGCGCTGCCGCTGCTGCGCGCCCTGGACGAGCTTGCGGTGGTGCCTGGCGCCACCCTGCGTCACCTGGCAGAGCTGGCCGATTTCGCCGCCGACCTGGTGGCCCGGGGCCGTGTCCTGCCCGGCGTCGGCGCGATGCCGGGTGCGGGCGTGGCCGAGTCGGGGGACCGGCCCGCCGGAGCGTCATCGGCGGACGCTGACGTGCAGGTGCCGGCGCGGGCCATCTGGCGACCGCTGCTGACCGGCACCGATGCCGCGTGGGCGCGGTCCCTGGCGCTGGCCCTGCCGCCAGCCGCCCGGGCCGTCACCGTGCCGGCCACCACCGCATCGGCCGCTGCCTCGGACGCGATCGCGCCGGCCGCTCCCGAACCGGACAGCACCGAGTTGACGGCCGGTGCGCTGGTCGCGGACGCGCTCGACGCGCTGACCGACGCGGCCGCGCGGGCCGCCCTGGCGACCACCACGCTGGCCCGGGGGCTGCGGCCGGGCGGCCCGGCGCCGGCGTGGCTGGCGGCGCTCGCCGGCCCCCGTCGCGACTTCACCGTCGATCCGGCGGCGCTGGCCACCCTCCGCGTCGAACTGGACGCCTGGCAGCGCGACGCCGCCGGCGGTCCCGTCCGGGCCAGTTTCCGGCTGGTGGAACCGGCGCCCGACGAGGTCACCGAACCGATCCTGGCCACCCGCCCGGTGCCGGCCGGCACCGCGCCGTCGACAGCCGGAGTCGGCCTGGCCGAGGGCGGCCCGGTCGAGGCTGAGCCGGTCGGGGCTGGGCGGTGGCGGCTGGAGTTCGGGTTGCAGGCGGCCGACGAGCCGGGCCTGCACGTCGACGCCGGGCAGGTCTGGCGGGCACCGCAGACGCTCGGCGGCCTGGCCGGTCGTACCGCCAGCCCGCAGGAGACCCTGCTCGCCGAGTTGGGCCGTGCCAGCCGGCTCTGGCCGGACCTCGACGCCGCGCTGCGCACCGCCGCCCCCGAGGCGATGGACTTGGACGTCGAGGGAGCGCACCGGTTCCTCAGCGAGGGCGCCCCGGTGCTGCACGCCGCCGGCTTCGGGGTGCTGCTGCCCTCCTGGTGGCAGCGCCCGTCAGCGCGGCTCGGCGCCCGGCTGCGTGCCCGCAGCCGGACCGCACCCGGCACGGTGGCCGGCGCCGAAGCAGGGGTCGGCCTGGACGCCCTGGTGGACTACCGCTGGGAGGTGGCGCTCGGCGACCAGCCGTTGTCCGCCGAGGAGTTGGCCGCGCTGGCCGAGGTGAAGACCCCGCTGGTGCGCCTGCGCGGCAGGTGGGTGGAGCTGGACCCGGGGCGGCTCGCCGCCGGGCTGCGCCTGCTCCGCTCGGCCGGCGAGCTGACCGTCGCCGACCTGCTCCGCCTCGGGCTGGCCGACGGCGAGGACACCGGAGCGCTGCCGGTGCTGGAGGTGACCGCCGACGGGGCGCTGGGCGACCTGCTCGCCGGTGCGGTCGAGCGACGACTCACCCCGCTGGACCCGCCACCGGGCTTCGAGGGCACGCTGCGGCCGTACCAGCGGCGCGGGTTGGCGTGGCTGGCGTTCCTGCGGTCGCTGGGCCTGGGCGGCGTGCTGGCCGACGACATGGGGCTGGGCAAGACCGTGCAGTTGCTAGCGCTGCTGGCCGGGGACCCGCCGGACGCCGGACCGACCCTGCTGGTCTGCCCGATGTCCCTGGTCGGCAACTGGCAGCGGGAGGCGGCCCGGTTCACCCCGGGGCTGCGGGTGCACGTACACCATGGGGCGGAGCGGGCCCGGGGTGCGGAGTTCACGGCGGCCGCGCACGGTGCGGACCTGGTCCTCACCACCTACTCGGTGGCCGCCCGCGACGCCGTCGATCTGGCCGGCATCGACTGGCACCGGGTGGTGGTGGACGAGGCGCAGGCGATCAAGAACGCCTCGACCCGGCAGGCCGAGGCCGTCCGTGCGTTGCCCGCCCGGCAGCGGGTGGCGGTGACCGGCACGCCGGTCGAGAACCGGCTCGCCGACCTCTGGTCGATCATGCAGTTCGCCAATCCGGGCCTGCTCGGCCCGGCCGCGACGTTCCGCAAGCGGTTCGCCGAACCGATCGAGCGGCACGGCGACGCCGAGGCCGCCGAGCGGTTGCGCCGGATCACCGGCCCGTTCGTGCTGCGCCGGCTCAAGACCGACTCGTCGATCATCTCCGACCTGCCCGAGAAGCTGGAGATGGAGGTGCTCTGCAACCTCACCGCCGAGCAGGCCGCCCTGTACCGGGTGGTGGTCGACGACATGCTCGCCCGGATCGAGTCCAGCGACGGCATCGAACGGCGAGGGCTGGTGCTGGCCACCATGACTCGCCTGAAGCAGGTCTGCAACCATCCGGCCCAGATGCTGCGGGACGGTTCGCCGCTGGAGGGTCGCTCCGGCAAGCTGGCCCGGCTGACCGAGATCCTGGAGGAGGTGCTGGCGGCGGGGGAGCGGGCGCTGCTGTTCACCCAGTACGCCGAGTTCGGCGCGATGCTGCGCGGTCACCTGTCGGCCCGGTTCGGGCGGGAGGTGCTGTTCCTGCACGGTGGGCTCGGCAAGGCCGAGCGGGATGCCATGGTGCAGCGGTTCCAGTCGGCGGACGGGCCACCGCTGTTCGTACTCTCGCTCAAGGCCGGTGGCACCGGGCTCACCCTGACCGCCGCGAACCACGTCGTGCACGTGGACCGGTGGTGGAACCCGGCGGTGGAGGACCAGGCGACCGACCGGGCGTTCCGGATCGGGCAGCGGCGGCGGGTGCAGGTCCGCAAGTTCGTCTGCGCCGGCACGGTGGAGGAGAAGGTGGCGGCGCTGATCGCCGACAAGCGAAGCCTCGCCGAGCGGGTGGTCGGCACCGGCGAGCAGTGGATCACCGAGCTGTCCACCGGGCAGCTGCGCGAGCTGTTCGCCCTGGAGGCCGGGGCGGTGGTGGAGTGAGTACCGACCGGTTCGCCGACTACGGCCGTCCCCGGCGCGTCGACGGCGGCCTGCGGGCGCGCAGCGCCCGGGGAGCGATCGGCCAGTCCTGGTGGTCCCGGCGCTTCCTGGAGGTGCTGGAGTCGTTCGCGCTCGGCACCCGGCTGACCCGGGGTCGGTCGTACGCGCGAGCCGGTCAGGTGCTCCGGCTCGACATCGCGCCCGGGCTGGTCAGCGCCGTGGTGCAGGGCTCCCGGCCGAAGCCGTACCAGGTCTCCATCGCGCTGGCGCCGTTCCCGGCCGCGCTCTGGTCCCGGATCGAGGTGGAGCTGGCGGGGCAGGCGTTCTTCAGCGCCCGGCTGCTCGCCGGGGACCTGCCCGACGAGCTGGAGGAGCTGTTCGTCGCCGCCGGCGCTCCGCTCTTCCCGACCGGCGTCAAGGAGCTGACCCAGCGGTGCAGCTGCCCCGACTTCGCGGTGCCCTGCAAGCACCTTGCGGCCACGTTCTACCTGCTGGCCGAGGCGTTCGACGCGGACCCGTTCGAGCTGCTGCACTGGCGCGGCCGGGCTCGCGCGGAACTGCTCGAGCGGCTCCGGGCCCGACGCGCCGAGGCCACCGGCGCGGAGCTGTCCGGACCGGTCACCACCCCGCCCACGGATGCGGACGACGGGTCCCTTCCGGACCGGGACTTGTCCGTTGTGGACGATGCCGGGACGCCGGCCGGCGCGGCGCGGGCGCTCGCCGGGATGTCGGCGGCCCCGTTGGTCGAGGCGGTGGACCGGTTCTGGTTGCCACCGGTGCCGCTGTCCGACCGCCCGCCCCGGCTGGCGACCGGACCGGATCTGTTGCTGCGCCAGCTCGGCCCGCCAGCGCCGGCCATCGGCGGGCCGGGACTGCTGGAACGACTGCGCCGGGCGTACCGGGCGTTCGGCCCGGCCGGCCGGTGAGCGGTTACGTCCAGCGGCGGCGGAACCGCCACATGATCGCGGCGTTCGCCACCAGCACCACCGCGCAGATCGCGCCGGCCAGCCGGCCGGCGAACACGGTCATCGCTGGCAGCGACGCCCACAGCAGGATGGTCAACAACATCAGGTAGCGGCCTCGGCGGGCCCGAACACGGTGATCCAGTCGGTTGAAGAACGCCGGGTCACTCTCCCGGAGCTGACGGGTGATCTGGTCGAACCTGCGCTGATCCTCTTTGCTGAGCATGGCGCTGCCTTCCCCTCACGCGTTCAGCGGTTCGGCGGCATACCCGCTGTGGCGGCGGCTCACGCTCACCCGTTGCTGCTACTTTCCTCCGCGCGAGGGCACCTCACCTCCGGCTTATCCGAGCCTTAAGTTTGCCTGTGGTGGTGGACGGCGCTGAATGTGCCGCGTACGGCGGCGGGGCCCGTTCCGTACCCGGCTGGCGTGCGTCCGCCCTGCTGGGAAGGTACGGCCCCGGCCCCGGTACGCGGCACGCCGACACCGCGGCGCTGAGCGGTGTCTTAAGTGCCCTCGCGGGGGTCTTCCGCCCACCTTGAAGGCACCTGAGGCCTTGGTTACTTTGCCGTAGCAACCCCCTCAGGCAACAGTCGCCGCACCTGTCGCACCTGCCCGGTCGCAGCTTCCGGCGCTCTTCAGAAATCGGGATTGGTACATGGCCGACCAGAATGTGCCACCACGTCGACCGCGGGACGACCGCGGCTGGGACGGACGCCAGCACCACACCTCGGACGGGTACGACTCGCTCCACCCCCAGGATGGCTACCCGGCTCAGGCCGACCCGCGTGAGCAGTACACCGACGGGTACGGGCAGCCCGCCCCCGCCCCGCGCGGGCCGCAGTGGGTCGGCCCGGAGGGTCTCGGTCGCCCGGCCCTGGCTCGGCCGGCCGGAACCGGACTGCCCACCTTGGACGATGACGACGAGCCCGGCCCCAGGGTTGGTCGCCGCAGGGCCATGGTCGCGCTCGGCGGCACCGCCGCGGTCGTCGCCGGTGGCGCGGCGCTCGCCATGATCCCGCAGTTCCGCGGCCTCTTCGGTGACGACGCGGTGGCCGACGCGACCGGCAGCACCGTCACCGACGGCACCGCGGCCCGGCCCAGCGGTCAGCAGCCCAGCACGGTGCGCACCTACACCGAGCAGAACGAGAGCTACATGGGCTCCCGCGCCGGTGAGGCGCTGAAGAAGAACGCGCCCTCCGGCGGCCGGACGTTCTCCGGCCCGGCCGCCGCCGCGGCGGCGACCAAGGTGACCGTCAAGACCGTGCTGGCCAAGGATCCGATCCTGCACCTGGCCCGCAGGGCCACCTTCGGTGCGACGCCCGCGGTCGTCGCCGACATCAAGAGGCTGGGCATCGACGGCTGGATCCGCGCCCAGCTCGAACCGGACAAGATCGAGCCGAGCAAGGCCGAGCTGAAGCTCGCCGAGCTGCCCACGCAGAAGCTCTCGGTGCAGCAGCTGCGCGACCAGCGGGACAAGCTCAACGAGCAGGGCGCCCAGCCCGAGCGGGAGATGATCGACGCCACCCTCGCCCGGCAGATCTGGTCGAAGCGCCAGCTGTTCGAGGTGATGGTCGACTTCTGGAACGACTTCCTGCACGTCGCCGCGGAATTCGACGGCGGCGAGGTGTACCGCAACTCGTTCGACAAGGACGTGGTGCGGGCGCACGCGCTGGGCAGCTACCCGGAGATGCTGGTCGCCGCGAACAAGCACCCCGCGCTGCTGATCTACCTGAACCAGAAGGACTCCCGCAAGGACGCGATCAACGAGAACCTGGCCCGGGAGAACCTGGAGCTCTACTCGGTCGGCGTGGACGGTGGCTACAAGGAGCCGGACGTGCGCCAGGCGGCCATGCTCCAGACCGGCCGCGGCGTCGAGGACGGCAAGTACGCCTTCAAGCCCGAGCAGCACTACGTCGGCAAGGTGAAGATCCTCGGCTTCACGCACGCCAACAACTCGGCTGACCCGAAGAAGGCCGAAGCGGCGATCGACCGGTACATCACCTACATCGCGCTGCACCCGTCGACCGCGAAGTACGTGGCGCAGAGCCTGGCGACCCGGTTCGTCTCGGACACCCCGCCGAAGTCCCTCGTGGACCGGCTGGCCAAGACGTACAGCACCAACAACGGCCTGATCAAGCCGGTGTTGATGGCCCTGTTCAGCTCCTCTGAGTTCTGGGCGGGGGTCGGCCAGAAGGTACGCCGGCCGATGGAGTACCTGGTCTCCACGTACCGCGTCCTGGGCGTCTCGCCGGACCCGTCGGCGAAGAACGACAACGGCGACAACAAGCGGACCCCGTTCGCCCGCGGCCTGCGGCAGATCCAGGACAAGCTGCGCGAGCTGGGCCAGTACCCGATGGGCCAGCCCACCCCGGACGGCTACCCCGACGTCTACATCGCCTGGACCTCGGCCGGCACCATGGTCAACGGCTGGAACGAGGCCGGCGAGATCCTGGCCGGCTACCGCACCGCCTTCACGTACACGGCGCCGGAGAAGCTGGTCGCCAAGCCGCCGGCCACCGCCGGGGCGTACGTGGACGCGCTGGCCCAGCGGCTGGTGAACCAGAAGCTGAGCGCCCGGGAGAGGAACCTGATCCTCGGCGTGGCCGGCGTGTCGGCGAGCGCCAAGGTCGATGCCACGTTCAACGGGGCCATCACCGCCGTCGCGCGGGCGATCCTCGCGTCCCCTCAGCACCACCTCCGGTGAGGCACCCGATGGAGAAGACTGTGTACAACTCTTTCCCCCTGCACCCCGAATGCCCCGACCTGCGGCGGCTGGCCGACAACCCGGCCGAGGCGCTGCTGCGGGCGGAGGCCGACCTCGTCGCCGCGGAGAACGCCGCCGAGGCCGACCGCTACCGCACCCTGGAGGACCTGGAGGAGGCCCAGCAGGACGGTCGCGGCGTCACTCGACGGACCTTCGTCGCCGGTGCCGCGGCCACCGCCACCGCGCTGGCCACCGCCCAGTTCGTCACCACCTCGGCGTCGTTCGCGGCGACCAAGACCGGCACCCTGATCCACGTCTTCCTCTACGGTGGGCTGGACGGGCTGAGCCTGGTCGCGCCGGACAACGACCCGGTGCTCGCCAAGGCCCGCCCCGACCTGCTGCTCGGCAACGATTCGCTGGCCCTGGGCCGCGGCTTCAAGCTGACCAGCGCGTTCAAGCCGCTGGAGCAGTGGCTCAAGGCCGGCCAGCTGGGCTTCATCCCGGCGGTCTCCGACGAGCGGCTGTCCCGCAGCCACTTCCAGGCCGCGGACGCCTGCAACCTTGGCGGGCTCCCCAACGAGACCGGTGGCCGGGGCTGGCTCGACGGCCTGGTCGACAACCTTGGCAAGGGCACCGCGTTCCGCAGCGTCGGCGTCGGCAGCACGCTGCCCCGCTCGCTGGTCGGCAACAACGGCGCGCTCTCGCTGAACAACGTCGGTTCGCTGCGACTCAACGGCGACGACCGGTTCCGGGCCGCCACCGAGAAGGCCATCAAGGGCCTCTTCACCGGAATCAACCACCCGGTCGAGGAGGCCGTGCAGGAGGGCATGGGCGCGCTGGCCACCGCGCAGAAGCTCGCCGCCAAGCCGTACCAGCCCGCCGCGGGCATCGAGTACCAGGGCATCGGCAACGCGTTCAAGCAGCTTGCCCAGCTGATCAAGGGTGGCGCGAACGTCCGGGTCGCCACGGTCGGGATGGGCGGCTACGACACCCACGAGAACCAGGGCACCCGCGACGGCGGTCAGCTGCACCGCCGGCTGAACGAGCTGGCCAGCGCGATGGCCGCGTTCTTCACCGACCTCGGCCCGCAGGCAGCCGACGTGACGATCATGGTGTCCAGCGAGTTCGGCCGGCGGGTCGGCTCCAACAGCGGCGGCACCGACCACGGGCACGGCGGGGTGGTCACCCTGCTCTCCGGCAAGAAGCTGGCCGGCTCGCTGCTCGGCACCTGGAACGGCCTGGACAAGCTGGATTCCGGTGACGTGCCGGAGTACAACAACATGTTCAACGTCTACGGCGCGGTTGCGCAGGGCCGGTTCGGGCTCACCAACGCGGAGGTGGACAAGGTCTTCCCCCGCCAGAAGTACGCCCCGATGAAGCTGTACGCGTGACGCGTTCGCACACCCACGCCGCCGGCCGCCGTACCGGGACCACGTCCTGGCACGGCGGCCGGTCGGCTGCGCCCGTACCCCCGCAGACCCCGGCCCGGCGCGGCCCCGGCGGCCGGCGGTTGCTGGCCGCGCTGCTCCTGGTCGGCCTGCTCGCCAGCGTGCTGCCGTGGTGGCTGGGCACCCCCGCCGGCTCGCTGCGGACCACCGCGGCGACCCTGACGGCCGCCGGCCGGATCACCGGTTTGGTCGCCGGCTACCTGCTGCTGGTGCAGGTGCTGATGATGAGCCGGCTGCCGGTGCTGGAGCGGTGGATCGGCGGCGAGCAGCTGGCCCGCTGGCACCGTGACATCGGTGCCACCCTGCTCGTCGCCGTGCTGGCGCACGTGTCGCTGACCCTGGTCGGCTACGCGGACCTGCGGAACCAGTCGGTCTTCGCCGAGGTCGGCACGTTGCTCGGCGACTACGAGGACATGGTCTCGGCGTTCGTCGCCGCCGGCATCATGGTGCTGGTCGGGTTCAGCAGCATCCGGGCGATCCGGCGGGCACTGCCCTACGAGCTGTGGCACCTGCTGCACCTGTCCAGCTACCTGGTGCTGCTGCTCGGCTACGCGCACCAGTTCACCCACGGCGCGCAGCTCTACAAGCCCGGGCCGGTACGGACCGGCTGGATCGCGCTCTACCTGCTGGTGGTCGCCGCCCTGCTGTGGGGCCGGGTGATCGCGCCGCTGGCGTTCAACCTGCGGTACCGGCTGCGGGTCGCCGACGTGGTCGCGGAGAGCCCCGACACGATCTCCATCTACCTCACCGGTGAGCGGCTGGACCGGCTGGCGGTGCTCGGCGGACAGTACTTCCGCTGGCGCTTCCTCACCCGGGGCTGCTGGTGGCAGTCGCACCCGTTCTCCGTCTCCGCCGCGGCCAACGGTCGCTGGCTGCGGCTCACCGTCAAGGTGGTCGGCACGCACACGGCCGACCTGCGCGACCTGGACCCGGGCACCCGGGTCTGGGCGGAGGGTCCGTCGGGCACCTTCACCGCCGCGCACCGGGTCCGCGACCGAGCACTGCTGATCGCCGGCGGCAGCGGCATCACGCCGATCCGGGCCATGCTGGAGGAGTTGCCGCCGGGCGCGGCGCTGATCTACCGGGCCCGTACCCCGGCCAACGTGCTCCTGAGCCGGGAGCTGGACTGGCTGGCCCAGGCCCGGGAGACCTCGATCTGGTACGTCATCGGCTCCCGCGACGACCCCGGCCCCCGCCAGCTGATGAGCCCCGACGGGCTGCGCCAACTGGTGCCCGACGTGGCCCGACGCGACGTCTACCTCTGCGGGCCGCCCGGGCTCGTCGAGCAGTCGGTGCGCGCGCTGCGCCGGGCCGGCGTGCCCCGCCGGCAGATCCACCTGGCCACCTTCGAGTTGTAGGAAGGCATCGCATGCGTCGCGCGTTCCTCGCGATCACCGGTCTGGCAGCCAGCACCACCGCGCTGGTGGTCCTCAAGGGCTCGCCGGGCACCACCCAGGTCGCCCAGGACCTGCCGGCCGCCCAGCCGGTCAACCCCACCCCGCAGGGTGCGGACCCGAGCGTCGCCCCGGCGGGCGTGGCCCTGAAGCCGTCGGTGAGCGCCGACGCGCCCTCCTCACCCAGGGCGAGCAGGAGCGGCAGCACCGCGCGCCCGCCCGGCACCCGCACCACCACGAAGGCTCCGACCACGCCGCGGACCACCACCAAGGCGCCGCAGCCGACCACCCGCCGGGTCACCGGGCCGGGCGTGGACAACGAGTACGGGTACGTGCAGGTGCAGATCGTGGTCTCCGGCAACCGCATCGTCGAGGCCATCTCGCTGTCCCTGCCCAGCGGGGGTGAGTCCGACATCCACAGCGGCGACGTCCGGGACCGGTACAACGGCACCGGCGGCGAGGTGGTGCAGAAGCAGAGCGCCAACCTGAACACCGTCTCCGGCGCCACCGAGACCAGCAACTCCTACAAGCAGTCGCTGCGGGGCGCGATCGAGCAGGCGTTCTGACGTGCCGGCGGCGATGACCCGACCCGGGCTGTGCCGGGTCGAGCAGATCATGGGTACGGCGATCACCCTGGATCTCGCCGACGACCTACCGCCGGCGACCCTGCACGAGCTGGCCGATCAGGTCTTCACCTGGATGCGCGAGGTGGACGCCCGGTTCAGCACGTACCGGGCGGACAGCGAGGTGTGCCGCTTCGACCGGGGTGAGGTGCTGCTCTCCGAGGCGTCGGAAAACCTGCGGTTCGTGCTGGAGGCCTGCGCCGACCTGTGGGGCGCCACCGACGGGTTCTTCGACGCGTACGCCACCGGCGGGCTCGACCCGTCCGGGTTCGTCAAGGGCTGGGCGGCGCAGGTCGCCTCGGACCGGCTGCTCGCAGCCGGCGCGGCGAACCACTGCGTGAACGCCGGCGGCGACGTGCGGGTGCGTGGCCACTCCCCGTCGGGGGAGCCGTGGCGGATCGGCATCCGACACCCGTGGGACGCGATGGCGACCTGCCTGGTGCTCACCGGGACCGATCTGGCCGTGGCCACCTCCGGTGTCTACGAGCGCGGCCGGCACGTGCTGGACCCGCGCCGGGGCGCTCCAGCCGGTGGGCTGCGCTCGGTGACGGTGGTCGGCACCGACCTGGGGGTGGCCGACGCGTACGCGACCGCGGCCCTGGCCATGGGGGTCACCGGCATCGGCTGGCTGGACCGCCTCGCCGACCACACCCACGCCGTCATCACCGACGACGCGTACCAGTTCCTCTCCGCCAACCTGCCCCTGACGGACTAGCGGAGCGGGCGGTGGGTGCCGGCGGGGCGGGTGCCGGTGGGGCGGGGCCGACCGGGGCGCGAGCCGGACGGGCGAGTGCCGGCCCAGCGGTGCCGCGGGTGGCTGCGGCGGGGCGGTTCGGTGCCGCCGGGATGAGACGCTCTGTCGTCCGTGGACATCATTCCCCCGCTCGTGGCGCGCGTTCGCGCCGTCCTCCTGTCAACGAGGACCGGCACCCCGGCGACGCTGTCGGCGACGGGATCGAATTGGCTGCCGGGGCGCGTTCACATGCCTCGCCGGGGCAGCGGCAGGTGACCGGGGAGCAGGTCGGGGGTGAGTGTCACACCGGTGGCGCGCAGCGCCTCGATCAACGTGTTCTGCACCAGGTAGGAGTCCGGGAGCTGCCAGCGGGCCTGCTCCGGGGCGACCGCCCAACGGACCGTCCCCTCCGGCAGCCGGGTGGGTGGCGCCGGGATCCACGAGCCCGGCCCGTGCCGGACCACGTGGAAGCAGTGCTCCAGCTCCGGCCGGAGCGGATCACCGGGGCGGACGAGGAACATCCAGCGGCCGGTGGGGGTGACCAGCACCGGCCCGCGTACGCCGGTGCCGGCCGGGTGGATCTGCACCGCGTCGAGCACGCGTCGGCCGAGGTGGGCCGGCACCTCCAACACGTCGAAGGCCCGACCGGTGGGCAGCAGCAGGCCGTGCGGGCGGCTCCGCCACCAGGTGGCCACCCGGGCCGGGTCGGCGCTGGCCGCCAGCTCCCAGTTCTCCAGCGCCGGGTGGCAGCCCACGGTGGGGCAGCCGGCCCGGCCGCAGACGAACCGGCTGCGGGCCAGACACGCCCCCGGGGTCACCTCCCACCCGTGCGCGGCGTACCGCACGGCGACCCGGCGCAGCCGGACCCGTTCCAACGGCGACAGTTCGGCGACGCGCGGTCCGACGTTCCCCCACATGTGTGCCATCTCCCCTCATCGGGCCCGGCGAACGCCAGGTCGCAGTTCGAGCACCGTCACTGCCGTAACCCACGATCGTTGAGGTTGACGAACGGCTCGTGCAACTTGCACGAAAAGTACGAGGATTGGCTGTACGGCTGACGCACTGGCTGTGCGACCAGCGAGAACCTGAAGATGAACGAGGTTCGCCGCACCCGCGGACATCGCCCGGACCCGATGGCCGGGGCGTCAGGGGGAGGGATGGGCAGATGGACGAGCTACCCATAGGGCGGCGAGTGGCCTACTGGCGGGGGCGACGCAAGATGTCGCAGCAGGTCTTCGCGGACCGGTTGGGCAAGTCGAAGAGCTGGGTGGACAAGGTCGAGCGCGGCGTCCGTCGGTTGGACAAGTTCTCGGTCCTCTACGAGATCGCCGACATCCTCCAGGCGGACGTGCAGCTGCTGATGGGCAAGGACCCGGAGCGGCGGACCGACGCGTTGAACTGCATCGATCAGGTCGAGGTGCAGGAGATCAGGGCCGCGCTGGAGCGGTACGACTCGATGAGCGCGTACTTCGACGCGGCACCGTACCCACCCCCGCTGGACGACATGCGCAAGGCCGTCAACCACGCCTGGCTCACCTACCAGTACGGCCGCTACGGGATGCTCACCCGGGCGCTGCCGAAGCTGCTGCGGGACGCTCAGGCGGCCGACGCCGGCTACGGCGGCGAGCAGGCCCCGGAGGCGGCGCACCTGCTCGGGCAGGTCTACCAGATCGCCTCCTCCGTGCTGCGCAAGCTCGGCGAGTGCGAGCTGGCCTGGCTGGCCGCGGACCGCTCGATGGCGGTGGCCCAGCGGGCCGACGACCCGCTGCTGGCCGGCATCGCCACCACCCGGGTGTGCAACGCGCTGGTCGCGATGGGGCGTGCCCGTCCGGCGCTGGAGCTGAACGTCCAGATCGCCAACCGGCTCGCACCCGGTGGCGGCAACGAGGTGTCCCCGGCCCGGCTCTCCGTCTACGGCATGCTGCTGCTCCAGGGCGCGATGGCCGCCTCCCGGATCGGTGACTCGGCGACCGTCGACGACCTCATCAACGGCGCCGAGGAGGCGGCCACGCTGCTCGGCGGCGACCACAACCACTACTGGACCTCGTTCGGCCCGACCAACGTGGAGCTGCACCGGGCCGCGGCCGCGGTGGAGCTGGGCGACGGGGGGCGGGCGGTGGAGGTGCACCAGCTGCGCATCGTGGAGCCCTCCTTCAACGCGTTGCTGCCCGAGCGCCGGGCGCACCACCTGCTCGACATCGCCCGCGGTTTCGCCCAGGTCGGCGACGTGGCGAACGCTGGCGAGATGCTGCTGCGCGGCGACCGGCTCGCCCCGTCGGAGATCCGCTGCCGGCCGATCGCGCACGAGGTGATGTCGGACATCCTGCGTCGCACACGTGGTGCGCCGCCTTCTCCGGTAGCGGAGTTGGCTGAGCACATGGGAGTAGGGGTATGAGCGCGGAGCCGGTTTGATGGCCGGTTCACAGCGCACCAGCGGGCACCGCGAGGTGCTCTATGTCATCGCCTGCGGTTCGCCGCTGGCCCGGCACGTCGGCCGCCTGGTCGACCTGGCCCAGCAGGACGGCTGGGAGGTCTGCGTGGTCGCCACGCCGGACGGCGCCAAGTTCGTCGACAGGTCCGCCCTGATCCGGCAGACGGGTCACCCGGTGCGGACGCACTACAAGAACCCCGGCGACCCGGACGTGCTGCCGCCAGCCGACGCCATGATCGTCTGCCCGGCCACCGTGAACACGGTCAACAAGTGGGCCGCCGGGATCGCCGACACCCTCGCGCTCGGCCTGCTGGTCGAGGCGCAGGGCAAGGGCGTCCCCATCGTGGCGGTGCCGTACACCAACGCCGCGATGGCCGCCCACCCGGCGTTCCGGGCCGGCCTGGCCCGGCTGGCCGAATGGGGGGTCACGGTGCTCTTCGGCGATCACGTGGTCGCCCTGCACCCGCCGGGAACGGGCGAGCAGCACCTGCACGCGTTTCCCTGGCAGATGCCGCTGGCCGCACTGCTCGCCGGCTCCAGCCGCGCCGCCTGACCGCCGGGCGGGCACGTCCGGCTCGCCGCCGGATCGTCGGGCGGACGTGTCCGGCTCGCCGCTCGGCCGGCGCGGCCGGGCCGGGCATCGCCGCCCTGCGGCCCGCGCGACGGTAAGCTGGCCCGCCGTGAGCGTATGCGGATCCACCCCCACGGTGACCGACGTGGTGGCCGAGCTGGAACGGCGCTACCCGCCGGTCTGGGCGGAGGAGTGGGACCGGGTGGGTCTGGTGCTCGGCGAGCCGACGGCCCCGGTCCACCGGGTGCTCTGCGTGGTCGACGTGGTGCCCGAGACGGTCGCCGAGGCGCTGGCTGCCGGCGTCGACATGATCGTCGCGCACCACCCGCTGCTGCTGCGCGGGGTCTCCTCGGTCGCTCCGACGACGTTCAAGGGGCGGATCGTCCATCAGCTGATCCGGGCCGGGGTGGCGCTCTACGTGGCCCACACCAACGCCGACGTGGCCTCCCCGGGTGTCTCCGACGCCCTCGCTGCCCGGTTCGGGTTGACCGGGCTGCGCCCGCTGCACCGGCCCGCGCCCGGGTCGCCCGCGTACGGCGACGAGCGGGGTATCGGCCGGATCGGCGAGCTGCCCCGCCCGATGACCCTCGCCGAGCTGACCCGGCACGCCGCCGCGGTGCTCCCCGTCACGTCGTGGGGAGTTCGCGCCGCGGGGGATCCCGGGCGTATGGTTCGTACCCTCGCCGTCAGCGGCGGGTCGGGGGACAGCTTCCTCGGCGCCGCGACCGCCGCCGGGGTGGACGCGTACCTCACCGCCGACCTGCGGCACCACCCGGCCGGCGAGCACCTCGCCGCCGATGGTCCCGCCCTGATCGACGCCGCCCACTGGGCGACGGAACGACCGTGGCTGGACGACCTGGCCGCCCTCCTGCGGGAGGCGCCGGGCGTCGAGACGCTGGTGTCCGACCTGGACACCGACCCGTGGACCGTGCACGCCGCCGCACCCGTTGTGGACGACAAGGAGCCCGACCGTGAAGGCTGACCCCCAGGTGCAGCGCCGCCTGCTCGACCTCCAGGCGATCGACACCAACCTCGCCCAGCTCGCCCACCGCCGGCGTTCGCTGCCCGAGCGGGCGGAGCTGGAGGCGCTGGCCCGGGAGCTGTCGTCGCTGGAGGACGAGCGGGTCCGCGCCCAGGTGGCGGTCGACGACCTGGACCGGGACATCGCCCGGCTGGAGAAGGACGTCGACCAGGTCCGGGCCCGCAAGGAGAAGGACCAGAACCGGCTGGCTGCCGGCACCGGGCCGGCCCGGGAGCTGGAGGCGCTCCAGCACGAGCTGGTCTCGCTGAACCGGCGCCAGGGCGACCTGGAGGACGCCGAGCTGGAGTTGATGGAGCAGCGGGAGACCGCGCAGGGCGTGCTGGACGGCGTGGAGCAGCGGCTGGCCGAGACCCGGGAGAAGCGGGCCGCCACCGAGCAGCGCCGGGACGAGGCGCTGGCCGAGATCGCCAAGGACGAGGAGTTCAAGCGGGGGGCCCGTCAGCCACTGGCCGCCGACCTCCCGAGCGAGCTGGTCACCCTCTACGACAAGATCCGCCAGGACACCGGGCTGGGCGCCGCGCTGCTCACCGCGGGCCGCTGCGGCGGCTGCCGGTTGGAGCTCTCCGGCGCCGACCTGGCCCGGATCCGCAAGGCCGCCCCGGACGACGTGGTCCGCTGCGAGGACTGCCGGCGGATCATGGTCCGCACCAACGAGTCGGGCCTGTAGGTCGTGGCGCCGCGCGTGGTCGTCGTCGAGGCCGACGGCGGGTCCCGGGGCAACCCGGGCCCGGCCGGCTACGGCGCGCTGGTGCGCGACCCGGGGACCGGCGAGGTGCTCGCCGAGCGTTCCGAGTCGATCGGTACGGCGACCAACAACGTCGCCGAGTACCAGGGCCTGATCGCGGGGCTGACGGCCGCCGCCGAGCTGGGCGCCGCCGAGGTGGACGTCCGGATGGACTCCAAGCTGGTGGTCGAGCAGATGTGCGGCCGGTGGCAGATCAAGCACCCCGGCCTGCGACCGCTCGCCGCCCAGGCGGCCAGCCTGGTGGGCCGGTTCGCGGCGGTCCGGTTCGCCTGGATCCCCCGCGAGCAGAACCGGCACGCCGACGCGCTGGCAAACGCCGCGATGGACGCCGCCGCCGGGCGACCCGCGGCGACGCCGACCACCGCCGCGCTGGACGCCACCGTCGGGCGACCCGCGGCGACGACCACCGGCAGCGACCCGGCGACCGCGCCGGCCTCCTGGGAGCCGCGACCGAGCTTCACCGCCACCCGGCTGATCCTGGTCCGGCACGGCGAGACCGCGTACACCGAGCAGCGGCGCTACTCCGGCCGGGGCGACGTGCCGCTCTCCGAGCGCGGCCGGGCCCAGGTCCGGGCCACCGCCACCCGGGTGGCCGCGCTGGCCCCGTCCGTCGCGGCCGTGCTCAGCTCCCCGCTGTCCCGGTGTACGCAGACCGCGGCGGCGATCGCCGGGGCGCTCGGCGACGTCCCGGTACGCACCGAGGACGACCTGATCGAGTGCGACTTCGGGGACTGGGAGGGGCGCACCTTCACCGAGGTGCGCGCGCAATGGCCGGGGGAGATGGACGCCTGGCTCGCCTCACCCCGGATCGCCCCGCCAGGTGGTGAGTCGTTCACCCAGGTGGCCGAGCGCTGCCACCGGGTGGTCGCCGGGCTGATCAAGGCGTACCCCGGGGAGACCGTGGTGGTCGTCTCGCACGTCTCGCCGATCAAGCTGGTGCTGCGGGACGCGCTCGCGGCCAGCGACGGCTTCCTGCACCGGCTCTTCCTGGACGCGGCCGGCATCTCGGTGCTCGACATGTGGCCCGACGGCGGCGTCGCGGTGCGCACGGTCAACGACACCGCCCACCTCTCCGCCGGCTGATCCGGCCGGACCTGCTCGCCCGTCGGCCCGACCGGTCGCGCCGTTCGGCGCATGCCGTCGGCCGCTCGGCGCAGCACCCTTCGCGCAGCGCGCGTGACAGCGGTCACAGAGTCGTAGCCTCCGGCCGTTACATCGCGAGCCATTCTTCCCGGAGGTGTGTCACATGGCTGCACCGGAACCGGAGGCGCCCACCACGGCGCCGCCCAGGGCGAAGGACCACAGCCCCTGGAACTGGTTGCTTTTCATCCCCATCGTGGTGCCGCTGATCCCGGCTTTCTTCAACGGCGACTCTCCCCGAATCTTCGGGTTCCCGCGTTACTACTGGCTGCAACTCGCCTGGATCCTGCTCGGCGTGGCCACCACGACGCTGGTCTACCAGATGACGAAGAAGCGGGGTGAGCACTGATGTGGCGGGACCATCTCACCGAGATCATCGTCTTCTCCCTGCTCTTCCTACTGGTCAGCGGGATGGGCTTCGTGGCCGCCCGGTGGCGTGCCCCGAAGGACATGGCCCACCTCGACGAGTGGGGGCTGGGCGGGCGCAGCTTTGGCGGCTGGATCACCTGGTTCCTGGTCGGCGGTGACCTCTACACCGCGTACACCTTCGTGGCGGTGCCGGCGCTGATGTTCGGGGCCGGCGCGGCCGGGTTCTTCGCGGTGCCGTACACCATCGTGATCTACCCGTTGGTCTTCCTGGTGCTGGTCCGACTCTGGTCGGTGTCGCACCGGCACGGGTTCGTCACGCCGGCCGACTTCGTCCGCAACCGGTTCGACTCGCCGGTGCTGGCGCTGTTGATCGCGATCACCGGCATCGTGGCCACCATGCCGTACATCGCGTTGCAGTTGGTCGGCATCGAGGCGGTCCTCAAGACGATGGGGGTGACCGGCGACAACGCGCTGGCCCGGCACCTGCCGATCATCATCGCGTTCGCCATCCTGGCGGCCTACACCTACCAGTCGGGGCTGCGCGCGCCGGCGCTGATCGCGTTCGTCAAGGACACGCTGATCTACATCGTGATCCTGGTGGCGATCGTCTACCTGCCGTACAAGCTGGGCGGCTGGGGTGACATCTTCGCCGCCGCGGACGCGAAGTTCGACGCCTCACCGAACCCGAACGACGGGATCCTGCTCAACGGCAACAACCAGCTCCAGTACGTCACCCTGGCGTTCGGCTCGGCGCTGGCGCTCTTCCTCTACCCGCACAGCATCACCGGCGTGCTGGCCAGCAGGAACCGCGACGTGATCAAGCGGAACATGTCGGCGCTGCCCGCGTACAGCCTGCTGCTCGGGCTGATCGCGCTGCTCGGTTACATGGCGATCGCGGCCGGCGTGAAGCCGCTGCCGGGTGCGTCGGAAGGCAGCGTGGACAACAACACCATCGTGCCGCTGCTCTTCGACCAGCAGTTCCCGGACTGGTTCGCCGGTGTCGCGTACGCGGCGATCGGCATCGGCGCGCTGGTGCCGGCGGCGATCATGTCGATCGCGGCGGCGAACCTGTTCACCCGCAACGTCTACAAGGAGTACCTGAAGCGGGACGCCAGCCCGGCGCAGGAGGCGAACGTTTCGAAGATCACCTCGCTGGTGGTTAAGGTCGGCGCGGTGGCCTGCATCGTCTTCCTGGACCCGCAGTTCTCCATCGACCTCCAGCTGATCGGCGGCGTGATCATCCTCCAGACGCTGCCGGCGGTGGCGCTGGGTCTCTACACCCGCTGGTTCCACCGCACCGGGCTCATCGTCGGCTGGGCGGCCGGCATGGGGCTGGGCATGTGGATGCTCTACCAGGTGGCGAGCCCCACCCGGAAGCACTTCGGTGGCTCGGCGTTCCCGCTCTCGGAGTTCGGGTTCGACACCACCAAGACGATCTACGTGGGCATCGTGGCGGTGCTGGTGAACCTGGCGGTCGCGGCGCTGGTGACGCTGGCCGTGCGCGCCGCCAAGGTGGCCGAGGGGGTCGACGGCACCACGCCGGACGACTACTTCGCCGACGAGGGTGACCCCCGGGTCACCGCCGGCACGGAGCGCGACGTCGACTCCGCCCGGGAGCCGGTCGCCTGACGTCCCGTGAAAGGAAGGGCCCCTTGTTAACGCCTGGCGTTAACAAGGGGCCCTTCCTTTCACTGCGTGCGGCGCGGCTCAGCGGGGGCGGTTGCGCGCTTCCAGGGCCTCGTTGAGGCGGCGCAGCAGCACCGCGAGGGTCTCCCGGTCCTCGGCGGGCCAGTCGCCGAGCATGTCGCCGTAGAGCCGGGTCCGCGCGGCCCGGACCGCGGCCATCCGTTGCAGGCCGGTGGCGGTGGGGGAGATGACGGTGCCCCGGCCGTCGGACGGGTCCGGGGTACGGGTGATCAGGCCGTCGCGCTGTAGCGCGGACACCTGCCGGGTCACGGTCGAGCCGTCCAGGTTGAGTCGGGCGGCGAGCGCGGAGACGTTCTGCGGGCCGGCGGTGTCCAGATGACGCAGGATCACGTACGCCGCCCGGTCGAGCACCCGGTGCTCGGCGGTGCCGGTGGCCCGTCGGGTCGCCTCGCCGAAGCGCATCAGCAGGGCCACCTCGGTCTCGATCCGGCCCAGGGTGACCTCGTCGGTCTCGGCCTCGGCGTCCCGGTAGGGGTCATCGCTCATAGCTGTATGATACAGGATAAGTACCTGTACTATACAGCTAATTGGGGAGTTGGAGTGGATCGGCGTTCCGAACCGAACCGCAGTGCCATCTACGCCACCACACTGGTGGCCTTCCTCGCGATCGCCGGCATCGCCGTCGTCGACCCGATCCTGCCGGCCATCGGCGACGCGATCGGGGTCACCGCCTGGCAGGTCGAGCTGCTGTTCACCGCGTACATCGCGGTGATGGCCCTCGGCATGATCCCGGCGACCCTGGCCAGCGGCCGGTTCGGCTTCAAGCCGGTGCTGATCGCCGGAGTCTCCGTGGTCGGCCTGGCCGCGATCCTCGCCTCGTTCAGCGACAACATCGTGCAGCTGTCCGTGCTGCGCGGCGTCTGGGGACTGGGCAACGCGATGTTCTTCGCCACCGCCATGGTGGTGCTGGTCAACCTCGCCGTCGACCGGGAATGGGTGGTCGGCCTCTTCGAGACCGCCCTCGGCCTCGGCTTCGCCGTCGGCCCGCTGATCGGCGGCCTCCTCGGCGAGGTGAGCTGGCGACTGCCGTTCTTCGTCTGCGGCGTGTTCATGGTCCTCGCCCTCGGCGTGGCCGCCCGCAAGCTGCGCGAGCCGACCAACCGGCAGGCCCCGGTGCGCGTCGGTCAGATCTTCGCCACCTACCGCCGTCCCGCGTTCATCGCGCTCTGCGTGGTGACCGGCACGTACAACTTCGTGTTCTTCGTGGTGCTCGGCTACACACCGCTCTTCCTGGGCCTGGACATCATCCCGCTGGGGCTGGCGTTCACCGGCTGGGGACTCGGCCTGGCCACCGGCATCCTGCTGATCGGCCACCGCCTGGCCCACCGGATCGGCGCGGTGCAGACCGTCGGCGTGGCCATCGCCGGGCTGCTGGTCTGCATGGTCCTCTTCGCCACCTCCACCAGCACCACCGAGGCACTCGTCGTGCTGGTGCTCGCCGGGCTCTGCATGGGGCTGGCCAACGCCAACCTCACCGACCTGGCGCTCGGCCTCGGCTCCAGCGACCGCCGGGTGGCCACCGGCGCCTTCAACCTCGTCCGCTGGGGCGCCGCCGCGCCCGCGCCGATCATCTCCGGCAAGCTCGCCGAGCACTCGCTGTCGCTGCCGTTCTGGGTCGGCTTCGGGGTGCTCACCGTCGGCGTGCTGGTCTACCTGGCCTTCGCGCACGTGATGGCCGCCGGCTACGGCGAGCGGGTGCTCTGGTCCCGGTGGAACCGCGCCGCAGCCGACACCGAGCACGCCCCGGAGGAGCCGGTCGGCGAGGCGTACTGACCGCGCATCCCCGCCGCCGCCGGTGTCAGCTCAGGGCGCGCCAGAGCAGGTAGAGCCCGATCACCGTGCCGAACACCACGATGATCGTCTTGAGCAGCACCGGCGGCAGCCGGCGGACCAGCCGGGCGCCGACGTACCCGCCGATCAGCGTGGCCGGCGCGACCACCGCGACGGCGGCCCAGTTCACCGGCCCGAACAGGGCGAACACCACCAGCGTGGTGAACCCCACCACCGCGGAGAGCAGATTCTTGATCGCGCTCACCCGGGCCAGCGTCGCGTCCAGCACCAGCGCCAGCCCGGCGACCAGCATCACGCCGAGCGCCGCACCGAAGTACCCGCCGTACACCGCACCGAGCCCGACCATCGTCTGCACCGCGATCGTCCGCTGGCGCGGCGACATGTCCCGCGGGTGACCGACCAGCCGGCGCAGCGGGTCCTGGAAGGCAAGCACGGCGGTCGCGCCGAGCACGAGGAACGGCACGACCACCTCGAACGCGCGGGCCGGGGTTGCCAGCAACAGCAGCGCCCCGAGGATGGTGCCGACGATCGTGGTGGGCACCAGCGTGGCCAGCGCCCGCCCGCGCGGAAGGTCCGCGCGACTGCCCGCCACGCTGGCCAGGTACCCGGGAAACACGGCGACGGAGTTGCTGACGTTCGCCGGCACCGGGGGCAGCCCGACCGCGATCATCGCTGGAAAGGTGATCAGCGAACCGCCACCGGCCACCGCGTTGACCGTGCCCGCGGCGAGACCGGCGGCGAGCAGCAGCGCGGCGTGGGAGAGATCCATAGCCCCACGAGGCTAGACCCCGCCCGCTCGGGCGGGAACGCCGGACTCCCGCCCGATGAACGCCGCCACCGCCCCTGAGCTGCGCGATCTTGATCAGGCGGGGCGGCAATACCGGTGGGCCGCCCGTCGTTAGGATGAGAGCGCGACGGACGAGTCGACCGGGCGGCCGCGTCGGCGGGCTTCGGCCCGCCGCCGAGGAACGTCCGGACTCCACAGGGCAGGGTGGTTGTTAACGGCAACCCGGGGTGACCCGCGGGACAGTGCCACAGAAAACAGACCGCCGGCCCCATCGGGGCCGGTAAGGGTGAAACGGTGGGGTAAGAGCCCACCAGCACCCCGGGTGACCGGGGTGGCTCGGTAAACCCCACCCGGAGCAAGGCCAAGCAAGGGCCGTCACCGCAAGGTGACGACCCGGCGCAGACGCTTGAGGGCTGCCCGCCCGATGTCTGCGGGTAGGCCGCTGGAGCCTGCCGGCGACGGCAGGCCGAGATGGATGGCCGCCGCCGGCGCAGACCCCTTTGGGGTACGCGCCGCGCACAGAATCCGGCGTACAGGTCGACTCGTCCGTCGCCCACCAGGCCGCAGCCCCCGGGCCACTCGATCGAGGCTCCCACCATCCGCGCTGTCACGACAGGCGCGGTTGCTGCCGAGCCCCGTGGTGCGCCGGGTGGGTGTGCGGCTTCGCTGACAGCGGCGAGCAGCAACTGGATGCGGCGAGACGCTCGTCAGATCATTTACGTGGCAGTGCTTCGGGCGTTCGCTGACTTGACGCTGAGAACCGTGTCGAGGTAGTCGGCGATTGCGTCTCTGTTACGGGTCAGGCACTCGATGCGTTCGGATAGCCGAGCTTGTTCGCGTTCCAGTGTGGCGATCATTTCGGGTGTCACGTTGGGGACGTAGATGGTCTGCGGCTTGTCCAGGCACGGCAGGAGCTGCTGAATGATTCGGGTCGGCAGTCCGGCATCGAGCAGTCCCTTGATCTGCTGCACGATGTACACGTGTGACTCTTGGTACTCACGGTAACCGTTGAGGGCGCGGCTGGGTGTGAGCAGCTGCTGCTCCTCGTAGTAGCGCAGTAGTCGACGGGATGTGCCCGTACGCTCCGCGAGTTCTCCGATCTGCATGTGCTCAAGCCTACACTTGACACTCACATCAGTGTGAGGGTTCAACCTTGGGTGGGTGGACCGAGAACAGTTTCTGCGGCGGCCACGACAATCACGACTACAGCGGAGGGCTTAGAATGAAACTCGGACTTCGGCTGCCCCAGAGATTGGGAGTCGACCTACAACACGACCTGGTCGAAGCAGCCAGAACGGCCGAAGCGAGCGGATACGCCAGTTTGTGGACGTATGAGCGGTTGCTGTTCCCCGAGACACCGGCCGAGCCATACTCCGCTCTGCCTGATGTGCCGTGGCCGTCAACCCAACGCCAGGCGGCCGACCCCCTGGCAGTTCTCACGGCAGCGGCGGTGGCGACCGAAAAGGTGCGCCTCGGTACCGCTGTGCTGATCGCTCCACTCCACACTCCCATCCAGCTGGCGAAGGCGCTGGCCACGATCGATCAGATCAGCGGCGGCCGCATGGTCGCTGGCCTCGGCGCCGGCTGGTCCACCGACGAGTTCCGGGCCACTGGCGCCACCGGAGCGGATCGCGGCCGCTTCCTCGACGAGACGCTGGACGTCTTCGATGCCGCGTGGGGGCCGGACCCGGTGACCGTCCGAGGTCCTCGCGTGGTCATCGACAACGCCTCGGTCCTGCCCAAGCCCGTTTCGAAGATCCCCGTGATGCTGGGCGGTGGTGGCAGCAACATAGGCCGCAGCACCCGTTCCAAGGCCGTGGAACGCATTGCCAGACGCGCGGACGGCTGGCTGCCGTTCCTCAGCAAACCTGGACCAGCGGGAGCCGCGGAACTGCGCGCAAGCTGGGCTCGTATCCGGGAAATGGCTTCCGGGTATGGCCGGGACGCGAGCCGGATGGAGATGGTCGTGGTGGGAAACGTGACCTTCACTGACCGTCCGGCAGGACCTGACCGATCCCCGTTCGTCGGCACTCTCGACCAGATCATGGACGATGTCGAAACGGCCGCAGAGGCTGGCGCAGACGAGCTCATCGTGGATCTGAATCTGCAGGACTGGTTCACCAGCACTCGGCAGATGCTTGAGACGGCGGTGGAGATCCGCGAACGGGCCACGGTCTCGTGACCGATGGCACCCCGGGTGCGGGCGCAACCCGCCTCGAACTGTCTGCGCCGAATGCGCCCGACGTGACCATATGCGTTCAGAGGCGAGTGCTTGTATGGCCGCGACCACGACGTCTTCCGTTCTAGGGCCTGTGTCGAAGTCGGTCACAGCCACTCGTTGATGGCGGCGATGTGGACGGTGGCTTCGTAGCGGACGGCGAGTTTGTCGAAGCGGGTC